>JBCBZA010000166.1:0-8246 GCA_039815575.1 Bacteroidota bacterium
AACTTTAGACTGCGGTATTATGCCAACGACAAACTCTCTATCAAACTACAATACAGTTTGCAAAGAAGGGAGTCCAACGCCTATGCTTTTGTGCTTGCAACACCAGACAATACCCTTCAGGATATCCTTGCCAATACTCCCTTTGAAGTGAGCTTCAATGAAGATGTTTTCAGGGAAACCTTAACCCAAAATTTAGCACTCAATCTAAAATATGATTTTGATAGTTTCTCCCTGAATTCCATAACGGCCTATCAAGATACCGATCTGGACGCTTTGGATGAGTTTGATTTTAGCCCACTTTCCATTCAAGCGGCAGGAAGGGGGTTGAAGTACCAGAACGTTAGCCAAGAAATACGTTTGGCATCAACATCAAATAATATGTTCAGTTGGATTGCGGGAGCCTTCTTGTATAGAAACAGTAATGATGATGGAAATGATTTCATCACGGGTCCGGATTTTGGATTGATAGACCCAGATTTTGCCGCGCTGGTGCCATTCACCCGATTTGATAAGGCCGATATTGTGCAACAAGGGTATGCCCTTTATGGACAGGCAACGTTCAACATTACTGATAAGTTTGACGTGTCCGGAGGGTTGCGCTATGATTTTGAGGAAAATGAAACAACCATAAACAGAACTTTTGATAGCTCTGTATTCCCTTCTACCAGTTTTAGTGGTAGCACGGATTTTGACTCCTTCTCCCCCAAAATAGCCCTTAGTTACCAGGCAAATGATCAGACTTTTGTTTTTGCCAATGTGGCGCGCGGATTTCGTCCCGGAGGTGTCAATCAATTCGTACTCGATGAAACGCAAACGGGCTTCGACTCGGAAAATACCTTGAACTATGAACTGGGAATAAAAAACAACTTTTTCAACAACCGCCTTAAACTCAATCTTACTGGGTTTTTTATTACTTACAATAACCAACAGGTATTTACCTTATTGAATCTTGCCAACTTTGATTTGGGCACAGATAATATAGGTGAATCCAGAAGTTTTGGTTTGGAATTGGAAAGCGAATGGGCCGTAACCAGAGGACTCTCATTAGGTTTAAACCTTGGCTACCTCAATACAGAGGTTTTGGAATTCTCCCCGGTAGACTTTAATACGGGACAACCCGTTGATTTTTCTGGTAATGAACTTCCGATATCCCCAGAGTTCAATGGTAACGTCAACCTTAACTACATACAACCAATAGGCAAAAAAATAAACTTTGAATCCAGTTTGGATTATACCTATCAATCCGATGTTTTCTTTGATGTAGGCAACGAACTACTTCAGGAGGCTTACGGCATTCTTAATGGCAGAATTGGTATTACTTCCAAAAACTTGGATCTATTCGTTTGGGGAAAGAACATTACCGATGAAACCTATTTTAGTTACGGGTTTGGTGTCAGTGGTTTTAACAATGCCGCCTTTGCCTTGCCTCAGACCTATGGTGTAACTTTAACGGGTAAATTTTAAACCTTTTAATCATGAAAGCACACAGTGCAAGTTTATTGAACGCCATTTTATTGATCGGCCTATCCGCCTGGGGTTATTTTTCATCGGACACGCCTTCTGTTACCGCACTTATTCCAGCCATTATTGGGGTCATCCTATTGGCCTGTAACAAAGGGGTTAAAAACGAAAATAAGGTCATTGCACATATTGCCGTGGTATTGACGTTAATTGTCCTTATTGGATTGGTAAAACCCCTTACCGGTGCGTTGGGAAGGGATGATTCCGCTGCAGTGGCCCGAGTGGTCATAATGATGATCAGTACCGTGGTCGCTTTGGTATTTTTTATCAAGAGTTTTATTGATGCCCGTAAAAGAAGGGAGAAAGAAGCAAGTTCATAGTATGAAGCACTAATGCATATCGTTGTTTACATCATACGGTTTTTATTGGCATTCCTTTTCATCTACGCAGGGGTGGAAAAATTGTTTTTGCCCTTTGACCCATCGGTGTTTCGAACGGATGCAGCTCAAGCCGACCCTGTATTTTTCACCTATTATGAACTATTACAGGGTTCTGGCTACCTTTATTTTGTAGGTCTATTTCAACTGCTTTGTGGAACCTTGCTTGTTTTTAAACGCTCCTATCTTTTGGGAAGTATTATGTTGGTTCCCCTAACATTATGCCTACTGATGACCCATGTATTCTTTTCAAAATACCATGTTTTCATCATTTTTGATTCCGTCATGTTCAGTCTCAATGGGGTACTTCTTTTTTATCGTTTCAAAGATTGGCAACCTGCTTTATTCAAAAAACAAAACTCATGGATATGACACGTTTGATATTTGAAATCATATTTGTCGTTTTTGTCGTGATAGCGGGTTTTATCAGACGACCCTTCGAAAAACGGAATAAGGCCAATGCCATCAACGTCGACAAAAAGGATAATCAGGAAAAATGGTTGTTGGGACTGGTATTTTTGGGAATGTCCGTCTTGCCTTTTTTATATGTAGTAAGTCCATGGCTGGATTTTGCTAATTATGACCTCCCTTTTCCCCTAAACGTGATAGGGGCGGTATCACTGCTCCCAACAGCCATTCTTTTTTATCGCTCCCATAAGGATTTAGGCAGAAATTGGTCTGTAAGTTTAGAAATTCGGGATGAACACCATTTAGTGACCAAAGGGGTGTACGAATATATTCGTCATCCCATGTATACTGCCATTTGGCTTTGGGTCATTTGTCAGGCCTTACTGCTGCAAAACTATATCGCAGGTCTCTCGGGAATTATAAGCTTTGGACTCCTCTATTTGATACGAGTGGGAAAGGAGGAACGTATGATGAAAATGCAATTTGGCGAGCAATATGAAACCTATAAACAAAAAACGAAACGTTTAATCCCCCACCTACTCTAATGGAAGCAACAGAAAAAGACCTCGCCCTATTTGAAGGGGATCGAGCCGCAAATTACGATGGCTTTGTTCAACAATGGATTCCAAATTATGATTATTTCATGTCTATTTTTCCAAAGTTATTGTCAAATACAAACCCTAAGTCCTTATTGGCCGTTGGATGCGGCACGGGTAACGAGCTGATGGCCTTAAAGGAATTTGATAACGACTGGTCCATTATGGGCGTTGATCCTTCACCACAAATGATTCATATTGCCCAACAAAAATTGGGTTCCTACAAGGGTATGGGGTTCTCAATCGGTAAGGTAGATCAACTGGACAGTCACCTTCGCTTTGGGGCAGCATCATTACTTCTAGTGCTGCATTTCATCAAGTATCCCAATGAAAAATTGGCATTACTACAGGAAATCAGCAAACGATTATATCCAGGAGCTCCTCTTATTATCTTAGGAATATTTGGAAATAAGGAACAGCTCCGTGGCAACCTAAAAGTGCTCGAATCGCTTTTACCGGAAGATTTAAGCGAAAAAGAAATTGAGGAACGCTTGGATCGGATTACCAATGCCCTGCACCGAACCACAGAAGAAGAATTGGGAAAACTTCTTGTTCGCGCTGGTTTTGAACCCCCTACCCGATTTTTTCAGACAAGCATTTACAGTGGATGGACAACCAGAAAATTAGAGCATTAAAAAATGAAGATCATTATGCTACCAAAAAAAAATCTTATGACGTACTAAACTGCCAGGAAACAACCGTGAACCAATCCAAACATCAAAAAGAATTTATCCTTACGGGCAATTTGACCACGGTCATGTGGAAACTGTCCTTGCCAGCAATTTTGGCGATGGTACTCTATGGGCTCAACGCTTTTATGGACACCATTTACATTGGCCAACTCCTTAATGAAACAGCCCTATCGGGTGTTGCTTTGGCCTATCCATTAACCTCGATGGCAATGGGTGTCGGTTCATGGGTGGGGACAGGAGCCGGAAATTACTTGAGTATCTTGCTGGGAAAGAATGATGCCGCTACCTTAAAAAAGGTCCTTCCAAATGCCACACTGTTTACCATCATAGGAAGTCTCGTTTTTGCCCTTCCTTGCTACCTATTTGCCAGCCCGTTAATTCAGATGATGGGTGGTTCAGGGGAAATTTTGGAATATGGGGTGCGTTATTTTAAGATTACCCTTTTGGCCTTTCCGTTGTGGGTATTTGGCCTTCAACTCAATATGATTGTCAGGGCAGAGGGTAAAATGATGACCGCTGCCTTATTCATGGCCTATGGTTTAATTGTGAACCTCCTCTTGACACCCATCGCTATTATCTATCTCAATATGGATGTGGATGGCGCTGCATGGGCAACCAATATTGGTATGTTGGTCTATTGTATTGTTGGCTATTTCTACTTTTTAAGAGGTAAAGCGTCCTTTGAATCCAATATCAATGGCATCTTTTACGATAGTGTCGTTTTTAAGTCCATCTTAAGGTTGGGGTTTCCCGGTTTCATCCTGAGTCTTATGGGTTTGATTCAAGCCATAGTGGTTTTTAATGCCGTAGTGGATTATGGTACCGATGAAGACTTGGCCTTTTTTGCGGCGGCCAATCGCATTCTTCTTTTTTTAATGACCCCATTATTTGGGTTGATGCGTGCCCTTCAACCCGTGGAAGGGGTAAATTTTGGGGCGGGACAGTACGAACGGGTTAAAAAGAGTTTCCTCCTCTTCTGTAAAACAGGACTTTGGCTGGTACTCCCTTTTTGGTTGTTCTTAATGCTTTTTCCCCAACTGGGTATCCAAATGGTACTTCCCAACAAAATAATGACTCCCAAGGATTTGATAGATTTTAGGATATACGTGGCCATTATTCCTTTTCTACCCTTTGTTTTTATGGCCCTTACCCATTTACCGGCTATTGAACAACCCAAATATGCCAGTATCATAGGAGTGGCAAGGCAATTGGCATTCTACGTGCCCGTAATGCTATTACTTCCCAAATGGATGGGCATTAGTGGGGTTTACTTCGGTTCCACCATTATTGATATTGTGGTTACCCTTTGGTTGGGCTACATCGTTTACAAAAGTTTTCAGGGCTTGGAAAAGAAAACACTGGCTGCCGTTAAACCCATTGATACCCATACCTAAAATAAGATACCAACAACAATAAAAAACAACAAGATCCCATGAAATTAGAAATTAAAAACTTATCAAAAACGTACTCCAATGGCGTACAAGCCTTGAAAAATGTTTCTCTCACCATTGGAAAAGGTATGTTTGGACTATTAGGCCAAAATGGAGCGGGAAAGTCTACATTAATGCGAACCATTGCCACACTTCAAGACCCTGACGAGGGTACAATCAACTTTAACAATATTAATGTATTAAAAAACCCAGAGGCATTACGAAGAACCCTTGGATACCTTCCCCAAGAGTTTGGGGTCTATCCTAATGTGACTGCTGAAGAGTTGCTTACCCATATCGCCGATATGAAAGGTATTGTACATAGAGGGGAACGAAAAGAAACGGTGGAAGCCCTTTTGCAAAAAGTCAACCTCTATGATGTTCGAACTAAAAAATTAGATGGTTATTCGGGTGGTATGAAGCAACGATTTGGTATTGCCCAAGCTCTTTTGGGAGATCCTGAATTGATTATCGTGGATGAACCTACCGCGGGCTTAGATCCAATGGAACGCAATCGTTTCTACAATTTATTGTCGGAATTGGGCGAAAATGCCGTAGTCATTCTTTCCACACATATTGTGGAGGATGTAAGTACCCTTTGCTCAGATATGGCCATTATTGGTAATGGTCAAGTAGTGCTTACCGGAAAACCTGATGAAGTGGAAGAAGCTATGCGCGGAAAAATCTATGAGATGCCTATTCCAAAGGACGAACTGGCCGTGTATCAGGAAAAATATAAGGTTATTTCACAACGTTTTTTTGCAGGCAAATTGATGATTACGGTAATGGCAGATGACATGCCCTCCGGGGGTTTTGATAGTAAAGCCCCATCATTGGAAGACGCCTATTTTAAAATCTTAAGTGAAAACTAATATGAAATGAGCACAATAAATTCTAAAATCACCTAACAACAAATAGGATTGAATTTTTAATTCGAATTACGGAATGCGCAGAAATTTTTGGTTTCTCCATTTTTCAGTCAACTATAAACTCTTAAACTGATGAAAACGATTGTATCTATAGTAAAAAATGAGCTTAAGCAGCGCGTATTTAGTTGGATAACCGTGATATTTTTTATCATGTTGACCTTTCAAATGATATGGTATACCGATGGTGCTTTTAAATATTTTGCCAATGAGGGAGTGCTCATGAATGCTGCCAGTATTATTTACCGGAACTACGCTGCTATGGGTATGCTCATGATCATTATCATCGCCATAGTTACAGGTGGCGTACTTTACAAGGACATTAGATACAGGTCCGCACAATGGACCTATGCTATGCCCATTAAAGACAAAGAATTTTTTGTAGGCCGCTTTTTGTCCGCTTTTCTATATCTCGTTATCCTAAGTACCGGTATGATTTTAGGTCACCTATTATTACCCTACTCCGGTATCGGCGAAGCCCAACGTTTTGGTCCGACGCCATGGGACGCTATATTTCATGGATGGATCTTGTTTACGGTGCCAAATCTGTTTTTTTATACATCACTGGTATTCTTTGCCCTTGTATTTACTAGAAGAATTGCGTCAAGCTATTTAGCTGTTTTTTTGGTGGTCATCATTTTTTTGATTTCGCAAACTTCCTACGAGACCGGTGGCGGCAATAATTTGACTGCATTTTTATTGATTGATTCCGGAGGTTATGTAGCCGCGCAGCACTACACGGAATTGTTGACCCCCACTGAAAAAAATACGGCAATGTTTGAGCTCTCGGGCTACGTTTTGAACAACAGGCTGTTTTGGTTTGCGGTGGCATTGCTGCTTGCCGTTGCCTCTTACTTTAGATTTTCCTTTAAATATTTTATCCAGGCAGGGGTTGATAAATCCAAAAAAATAAAGGAAACCAAAAGAAAAGGATTCACGGTATCCTCGCTAAGGCTGCCCAAGGTTTCAAAACAATATCAAACCTCGAATTTTCTATCCAAATTATGGTCTTTATCCAAATTGGAATTTCTGAATATTGTTCGCCCTGTCTCTTTTAAAATTATCCTGGGCATCATTTTTTTAATGGTCTTTTTACAGAACATTACTTGGAATGCGGACTATTACATAGGCAATGAGCTGCCCATAAGCAGCAACATGACCTATTTTAGAATGCAATGGGGTGTATTCGTTTGTATGTTGATTATGATCTGGGCTGGAGAGCTATTTTTTAAAGATAAAACCGTAAATATTTGGCAGATTACCGATTCCTTGCCCGTGCCGGTTTGGGTCACCCAACTTTCTCGTCTGGCAGCCGTTGTTGGTCTCTCATTGGTATTAAGCCTCAGTTTTATTTTTATATCCTTGATCACCCAAATTATACTGGGCGGGGGCTCTTATATTGAATTTGGGCGTTTTGCGGAAGATCTATTGTTGTTCCGTTGGGCCTTTTTGAATTTTGTGCTATGGGCAGCTCTTGTATTTTTTGTGGGCGCATTGACCAGCAATCGCATTTTAACCCATATTCTTTGCGTGGCATTATTCATATTCTTGGTTATCTCATTTGATCAGGGCATCATAGAAGACCTTAGGTTGGGTTATGGATTTACCCCTGGCATTGATGACTTTTCAGAAACTAGTGGTTATGGCATATTTCAGCAATCGGCCAATTGGTTTTTCCTGTATTGGTTGGCACTGGCAGTTTCGTTGACTATGGCAGGGATTTGGCTATGGAAAAGAGGCTCGGACAAAAAATGGAAAAATCGTATTTCATTAAAAAATAGGCAACTTGGTTTCGTGTCCAAAATTGCCATGGCAGTCTTTTTTGGGATGTTCTTTTTCTTGATGTCCTTTATTTCCAAAAATGTGTACGACAACGGAAACTTTGTCCCGGGTTCTGAAGAAGAGCGATTGAGTGCTGAATATGAAAGGAAATACAAATATTTGGAAACCAAACCGCAGCCCAAATATGAAACTGTGGATATGAAGATAGACTTGTATCCTTCTGATAGAAGGGCAGAATTTTCTGCAGACATTACCCTGAACAATCAAGATGGTATGGATACCTTGTTTCTCAATACAGAAGATTTTGTGCAATTGACCAACTTGAAACTGAATGGAAAAGAATTAAAGGTAGCCAAGAAGGACAAGGACCAAAATCTGACCGCTTATCTTGTCATCGGGCTCCGACGTTGCTCTAAGATATTTGCGCGATCGCATTAATGTACCCCGAGATATGTCTATTTATGCAGCCAAGCGATTAAGGGAATCCCTGGAAAAAACCGCAGCCCTAGCAGGT
>JBCBZA010000164.1:0-8335 GCA_039815575.1 Bacteroidota bacterium
AAAGAGACCAATAATACCGAACATGCGAACATATTGAATGCCCCCTCCATGGGATACCCCATTTTTAAAGCTTGACCGTAAATGCCAGTCTTTCATGGGGTGGAGAAAAATTTGGGGTATCCCATGGAGGGGGCATTCAATATGTTCGCATGTTCGGTATTATTGGTCTCTTTGTTTTGCTCCTCGCCTGTATAAATTTTATGAACCTAAGTACGGCAAGGGCACAGAAACGGGCCAAAGAAGTGGGAATACGCAAAACAGTGGGCTCAAACAAAAACCAACTGATAGGTCAATTTTTGTTGGAATCACTTTTGGTAACATTTTGCGCCTTTATCCTTGCTTGCGCCTTAGTTGGTTTGCTTTTACCCGTATTCAACCCATTAGCGGACAAACAAATCGTATTTCCTTTTGCAAAACCCCTATTTTGGATTGTTGGATCGGGTTTGGTAATGATTACAAGCCTTTTGGCCGGTAGTTATCCTGCTCTTTATCTTTCCGCTTTCCGCCCCGTAAAGGTCCTGAAGGGAACCATTAGTGCCGGTAAATCAGCGGTATCGTTCCGTAAGGTTTTGGTCGTAGTACAATTTACGGTTTCCATCATTTTGGTTTCTGGAACGATGGTGGTCAATCAGCAGATACAACATTCAAAAAATCGTCCCATAGGGTATGACAAAAATGGATTGATTATGATGGAGAAGACCACGAACGAATTTGAAGGCAAGTATAATGTACTTCGGGAGGCCTTTAAAAAGAGTGGAGCGGTTGTGGAAATGGCAGAATCTTCAAGTCCAATGACCGAGGTGTGGCATAGTCACGGTGGCTATGATTGGGAAGGCAAGGACCCTAATTTCATTACCAATATTGTTGCTTTTTTCATCTCACACGACTATGGAAATACCATAGGTTGGGAAATGGAGCAAGGCCGGGATTTTTCCAGGGATTTTGCTTCAGATTCCACGGCCTATGTACTTAATGAGGCCGCGGTGCAGTACATGGACTTAAGAGATCCCGTGGGAAAAACAATACGATGGTATGATGGCGAACACAAGGTGATTGGAGTGGTGAAAAACCTTGTGACAGAATCCCCTTTTGAGCCTGTAAAACCAGCAATTTACAGGATAAATTACAATGAAACCAACTGGATCAACCTGAAATTGAATCCAGAAAAAAGTCTAGCCAATTCCTTGGAAAGGATTGAAGCGGAATTTGCAAGAATTGCTCCAGCTATTCCTTTTGAGTATCGATTTGTAGATGATGCCTTCGGAACCAAGTTTAGAACCGAGGAACGCATGCGAAAATTATCTGGTATCTTTTCCCTATTGGCCATTCTAATTAGCTGTTTGGGGCTTTTTGGCCTCGCTACCTTTATGGCCGAAAGGCGTACCAAGGAAATAGGAATACGGAAAGTGCTTGGTGCATCCATAATGAGTCTCTTCAAGATGCTATCCAAAGACTTCATGCTGCTCATCCTCTTTTCCGGTCTCTTTGCCGTTCCGGTCGCCTACTATTTAATGAAGCAATGGCTAGAAAACTATACCTATCATATCAATATACCCTGGTGGGTCTTTGGATTGGCCATTTCGAGTGTAATGCTGGTAGCGCTTGTGACTATTAGCTATCAATCCGTAAGAGCTGCAATTGTTAACCCTGTAAAAAGTTTGCGTACCGAATAAACCATCATCAACCTGCCCTGAGCGCAATCGAAGGGTCAAAAAACGAATTCATTATGCTTAAAAATTATTTGAAAGTTGCACTACGGAACCTTTGGAAAAATAGATTGTTCACCGCAATTGGAATTGTCGGACTATCCATAGCCTTTGGCGCAGCCACTCTTTTGACAATGGACTCACTTCATGAGCTTTCCTATGATAGTTTTCATGCCAATGGCGATAGGCTTTATCAGGTCCATATTACATGGCAAACTCCCAAAGGAACTGAGGTTGGAACAAGCCAACCAACGCCTTTCGCAGCTGCTTTGGCCTCGGAAGTACCTGGAGTGGAAAGAATTACGCGTTTCAACGAAGAAGAGGCCTTGACAATTTATAAGGAAAAGGAGCTGGGTTTGGATGCTGTTTATGTAGACCGTGATTTTTTTGAAATGTTCAGTTTTCCCATGCTAAAAGGAGCTAAGAAAAATGTATTGGAAGATCTTTCTTCCCTAGTAATCACTGCAAGCACGTCGACCAAACTATTTGGTGATGAAAATCCCATTGGTAAGACAGTAACCGTATTAATTAATGGAACAAATGAGCCCTTTATCGTAAGGGCCGTTTCTGCCGATGCACCGGAACAAAGTTCCATTTCATATGATATTGCCCTTCCCTTTGAAAAGAACCCAGAGTATGAGCAAACTAAGGAGCGTTGGAATGCCCAATACCATGAGGTTTTTCTTCAGTTGGAAGAGTTGATGTCAGCCAAAACGTTCGAAGAAAACAGTCGGGGTTTTACCAATTTACATTACGAGGGCGCAATTGAAAGCCTGAAAAGGGATGGGGCACTACCCAATGCAAATGGCGATTTTTTACAGTTGGGCCTCTTACCAATAACAGAGATGCGTTTTGTGAGTTACCATAAGGGTTATGTTGAAGTAAGCAAGGCAAAAGTGTATATCGTTCTTGGAGTCGCCTTTCTTATCCTATTCATTGCCTGCGTCAATTTTGTAAACATGAGTATCGCCAAAAGTGCACAGCGACTTCGGGAAATTGGTATGCGGAAAACCCTTGGTGCAGAGAAACGCCAGCTCTTTTTTCAGTTTTGGGGAGAGAGTCTAATTGTCTTTATAATTTCATTGGGTATAGGAGTATTGTTGAGTCTCTTATTAAAAGATAACTTTCAAACCTTGTTTAGGACCAGTGCCACCTTGGATGTTTTATGGTCTCCCCTCATCATCTTTTTGGCGCTGTTTTTAGTTTTGGTCATATCGCTTATCGTTGGGGGTTACCCTGCCCTGATGCTGAGTCGTTTGACTACCATTCAGTCTTTAAAGGGAAAATTGGATGCCTCTGGGAAAAATCATCTTAGGGATGCTTTAATCGTATTGCAGTTTGGAATTGCCATCTTACTCATTAGCGGCACATTTGTACTCAATGGACAGCTCGACTATATGCGCAATAAAGATTTGGGCTACAACAAGGAACAGGTACTTTCATTTCCTTTAAACGGAAAGAAGGACAGTTACGATACTGTTAAATTACTTAGGGAAGAACTGGCAGGCAACCCAAATATCTTGGCCGTCACCGCTTCCGATAACAATTTGGGAAGGGGGAAGGATGGTAGTCAATATTCCAGTGTATGGGGCTTCGATTATAAAGGAAAAAGTGTGCGGACCAACACCTTGGTCGTTGATTATGATTATATCAAGACCTTAGGACTCCAATTAAAGGAAGGTAGGGGCTTCGATAACAATAGGGAAAGTGATGCCCATGCCGTTATTATAAATGAACGTATGGCCAGGGAATTGGGTGATGAGCAGCCTTTAACCGCCCAGCTACCCAGAACCGACAGCCTGTCTTTTGCCGTAATTGGCGTGGTCAAGGATTATAACTTTCAGGATATTTCAAAAACCATAGAGCCCCTTACATTTTTCCTGGATAGGGAGAGCGGACTTACATATGCTTACGTCAAAGTAGCTTCCTCCAATATGGCAGATTCTTTTGCATCCGTTGAAAATGCCTTTAAAAAAATAGAGCCCAATGCTGAATTCCTAGGTTCTTTCTTGGACGAGAATGTAGATCGAACCTTTAGGCGGGAAAAAACGATGGCTGCACTCATTACAAGCGGTTCCATAATGGCGATACTTTTAAGTTGCGTTGGGTTATTTGCCATGTCTATGCTCATTACCAACCAGCGTACCAAAGAAATTGGTATTCGAAAGGTGATTGGTGCCAGCGTAATTTCAGTGACCTATTTATTGACCAAAGACTTTTTAAAATTAGTTTTTATCGCTTTTGTAATAGCCACCCCAATGGCATGGTGGTTCGCCAATAATTGGCTTCAAAACTATGCCAATCGTGTAGACTTGAGCTGGCACTTTTTTGCTTTATCAGGGCTTCTGGCACTCGTTATAGCCGTTTTGACCATAGGTGCCCGAACCATAAAATCAGCATCCGCGAATCCGGTGAAAAGCCTACGAACAGAATAAATCAGCAACATACCCAAAATGGCTCCACTGAGCTTGTCAAAGTGCGGTCTAAGGGTGAAAACGAGAATTATGTTCAAGAATTTTTTAAAAATAGCGACAAGAAATGTGTTCAGGAACAAGTTAAGTTCCTTTATCAACGTATTTGGCTTAACCATAGGCATTAGCGCCTGCGTGGTTATGCTGATATTTGTGGAATACGAGTCTTCCTTCGATTCCCATCATGAAAAAGCCAATAGGACCTTTCGAGTTGTTCAGCATACCCAACTGCCCAATGAAACGCTGTATTGGAATACCACCGCCTATCCGTTGGCGGAAGCAATGAGAGAAGATCTCCCGGAAATTGAAATGGTAACACAAATATCTGGGCCCGTTACCCGTGTCTTTGAAGTAGCGGATGCCTTTGAGGGCAACAATTTGTTCGAAGAGCCAAAAGTGCTCTTTGTAGACCCCTTTTATCCTAAAGTCTTTGATGTTGAATGGGTAGCAGGAAATAAGGAAAATGCCCTTAAAGAAACAGCTTCCGTGGTGTTGACCGAAACCTTGGCACAAAAGTATTTTGACCTTGATGAAGGAAGTTACCATAAGGCTTTGGGAAAAATTATCGCACTCCAATCAAAAGACCCCTTGAAGGTCACGGGAGTCATTAAAGCTCCAAAAGGCAATAGCGATCATCAGTACAACATGTTAATTCCCTATGAATTCTTTAAAATCAATAATCCCTATTTTTCTTCAAATTGGTCCGGCAATTATCAAGGAACCACATTTGTCCTTCTTAATCAGGTAGCCAATAAAAGTGGTTTGGAGTCCAAAATCGCTGGATGGAAGAAAAAGTATCTCAAGCCTCTGGATGACAAGCGCATTTCCTACCAGTTACAGCCGTTAGGGGAAATTCATACTGAAATCAAATACGGGTCAAGTCCCGGGGGTTATATCATGCCCAAGAACATTCTCAATATTGCAAAAATCATCGCCCTATTTGTGTTGTTGATTGCCCTTGTCAATTTTGTGAACCTGGTTACGGCACAATCCCATACCCGAACTAAAGAGGTAGGCGTGAGAAAGGTCATGGGAAGCAATAGATTGCACCTTATTCTCCAATCGATCTTTGAAAATAGCTTGCTTATTTTCATCGCTTCAGTTCTATCCATAGTGCTCATCCAAGGATTGATTCAATTGCTCAACAGCAATCTGACCTTAATGGAACTTAAACTGGCGTTTTTGCCTCAACACCTGGCTTATATTTTAATTGTGACAACAATTGCAGTTGTTCTTTCATGTCTCTATCCCGCTATAGTTTTTTCCGCTTCCAATCCAGTAAATGCCTTGAGGGGAAGGGTACAAGTCGGAAAAAACAAATCCGCAGATTTGAGAAAAGGGTTGGTCACGGCTCAATTCGTGATTGTTCAGCTATTTGTTATTGGCGCTATTATTCTTGCCTTTCAGATGGAACATTTTAAAAACAGTGATTTGGGTTTTGATAAAGAAACAGCCATAATCACAGAAGTGCCTGATGCTGAAAAGGGCTTGCTATTTCATGAAAAACTGTTGTCCGATGCCAATATTACCAAGGTTGCCATTGGTTCTGGTCCACCTATGGCCGTAAACGGTTTTCAGCTGGGGACCAATTTTAGAAAACCGGAACAATCGCCAGAAGAGGCATTGGAGGCCGAAATGAAGATTGGCGATGTACATTATTTGGACTTTTTTGGATTGGAGTTGTTGGCCGGGAGAAATTTTCATTCCAACAAAAACACTTTTGATGAATTTATCGTTAACGAAACCCTGTTGAAATCATATGGATGGACCCCTGAAGAAGCCGTAGGAAAAAGAATTCAAATCAATGAGGGGGAGGCCATCATTGTAGGGGTCGTTAAGGACTTTCATAACAACCCATTGCAAAACAAAATCTCGCCGTGTATCCTTCTCAACTGGAATTATTTTCAAAATAGTGCATTTATTAAATTAAGTGGTTCCAAAGTAGAGGGTATAGCGAAAATTCAAACGTCTTGGGAGGAGCTTTTTACAAAAAGTGTTTATAAACAACAGTTTTTGGATGACGCCATCGAAAAAGAATACCTAGTTGAAAATTTGGTGTTTAAGGGATTCACTACCTTCTCCATTTTATCCATACTAATAGGTTGCCTAGGCCTTTTTGGGCTAATGTCTTTTATCGTTTCACGCAAGCGTAGGGAAATCAGTATCAGAAAAGTATTGGGCGCTTCCCTGTTTGAAAACATCACCTTATTTTCCAAAGAGTATATTAAGATCGTGGGGGTATCTTTTGTTATTGCCTCCCCTTTTGTGTATTACCTTATGGGTCAATGGTTGGAAGGCTTTACCTATCACATACAGCCTTCTATATGGATGTTTTTGTCCGGGGGACTCATTACCCTATCCATCGCATTGTTCACCTGCAGTTTTCAATCTATTAAAGCCGCTTTGATCAATCCGGCAAGGAACTTGCGATCCGAATAATTTCAACGCCAAATAAAAGCACAAGAGCCATGGTAAAACATAACCTTCTTCTTTTTCTTCGAAACATTAAAAAAAGTCGAACTACTTTTTTGATAAACGTAACTGGAATGTCAATTGCGCTTGCTAGTGTATTTTGCATTGCCATTTGGGTTATGGATGAGCTATCCGTTGATGGTTTTCACAAAAAAGGAAACCGCCTCGTTCAAATATTACAAAATCTACCTACCCCAAACGGCATAGAAACTGACGAGGCTACCCAAGGGCCATTAGCGAAAGCCTTATTGAATGAGTTTCCAGAAATTGAGGAATCAACAACGGTATTGCACAACTCTTGGTTTGAGGGTGAGAAATTTTTACTATCCGATGGGGAGGGGCAATTTTTTAGCTCCGCAGTTCAATTCGCTGGCAAGAACTACTTTAACATGTTCTCCTTTCCCTTACTCTATGGAAGTCCTGATGAAGCACTTATACATAAGAATTCAGTGGTCATATCAGAAGCCATGGCAAGAAAGCTATTTGGCACCACAAATGCGGTTGGCGAGACGATTGAATGTTTGCATGACGAGTTTGGAGGAAATTATACGGTATCTGCCGTTTTCCAAAGACTTCCAAAAAATTCCTCTGAACAATTCGATGCCGTTTTTAATTTTGAGACTTTGGTTGCTTATGATGAAGATTTTAGGGAATGGAGTAATAGCGATACACATACTTACGTGCTTCTTAAAGAAGGCACAAGTCTTATCGATTTCAATGCCAAAATCAAGAATTTTTTAAAAACTAGGGAAGGGAGTGCTTTAGAAACCTATTTGGGACAGCTGTATCCTGAACGTTATTTACACGGAAAATACGAAAATGGAAAGGTCGTAGGGGGAAGAATACAGTATGTATATCTGTTTTCCATTATTGCTTTCTTGATACTGATTATAGCCTGTGTCAATTTCGTGAATTTGTCAACGGCTAGGGCTTCCACACGTATAAGGGAAATAGGGGTAAAAAAAACCATGGGTGCAGAACGAAGAAGTTTAATAGTACAGTTTGCTACGGAATCCATAGCAATATCTGCTATAGGCATGCTTTTCGCTTTATTAATTGTTCGTCTTTTATTGCCACAATTTAATGCTGTTGCTGGGAAAGAACTGACCTTAAATTTTGATAGCACTTTAATTTTGGGGATTCTGGTCATAACCCTTTTCACGGGGTTTGTAGCTGGTATTTATCCGGCACTATATCTGTCAGGTCTTTCGGCATTAAATGGTTTAAGGGGAAAAATAGTTCAGAATTTAGGGGGTGACTTTACCCGAAAAGGATTGGTTGTCTTTCAGTTTGTGAGTTCCATCATATTGATAGTTTCCGTTCTAATTGTTTATAAGCAGATGGAATTTGTCCAAAACAAAAATCTTGGATTCAATAGGGATAATGTTATTTGGTTTAATTCAGGAGTTATGGAATCAAATCTTGCAACAAATGGAGATGCTTCCGGAATGAGTAGTGAGGATATTGAGAGTTTCGTAGCTATTTTAAGGAACACGCCGGGTGTCGTAAACGCTTCTAATTTTAGACACACCATGATGGCCGATTTTGGAACAACAACAGGCTTGCACTGGCCGGGAAAAGACTTGGAAATCGATGGGCTTTTTGCCCAAATAGCAGGCGGGCATAACTTTATTGAGACTATGCAAATTGAATTAAAAGAGGGTAGAACCTATTCTAAAAATTTCA
>JBCBZA010000289.1:0-1829 GCA_039815575.1 Bacteroidota bacterium
AAAAGCCTATGGAAACTTGGAGAGTGTAATGTCGGCGACGATGAATGAAGCGTTTAACTTTGGGCAGCGACAGCAGGAGATACTTAAAAGCCTTTAGTTTTTTTAACCCCCAGCCCCTAAAGGGCTACGGAACCCATACAGATGGGCAAGTTCATTGAAATTATGTATATTAGCTGAATGGGCAAGAAATCAACAAGTGTATTTGGCGATACACGCATAGACAAAGCACAATCAGATTTATTAGCAGGGATGAGTGAAAAATTTTCAGTCATACTTCATCAAGTTGGTGAAAATAAAAACGAAGAAACTCGCTTTGGCAATTTCATCAACAATGAAAAAGTCCTTCCTAATCGGATTTTAGAACATCATTGGAACGAAATTGATGCAGACTGGTCTTCCAAACATTTATTGGTAGTTAGCGATACCTCCACATTAAGTTTTCCTAAACGTGCGGATAGGAAGGATTTAGGTTGGATAGCGGATAATACCAATAAGGAAGGTTTTCATATTCATCCTTCTATTTTTCTCAATGCTTCGGATAGTTCGTTACAAGGCGTTGGCGGTATAGACTTCATCAAAGATGAGTTTGCTACCACCATTGCTGAAAAAGAAGCGCGCCAACTTAGGCAAAAAGACCGGCAAAAATATCCATTCGAGGAAAAGGAACGTTATAAGTGGTTAACTTCTCCCACCCAGGCGATAAACAATGCGCCCTGTGCGGCTCGTTATACGCTGATGGGTGACCGCGAAACGGACATTTTTGAGCTGATACAACTGACCTTAAACAATGGGTGGGATTTTCTCTACCGCAGCAAAAGTAATCGTCTTTTGAGTGATGTTTGCCAAGACCACAAATTGCACGATGCACTCGACCGTTGGGAGGTAGAACATACCTACCATATTGACCTTCGGGCAACTAAGAAACGGACAGCACATCGGGCGAAGGTTCAGGTAAAATTTGGCTCGGTTGAAATTGCCAAACCGCAGTCAGTCAATCGGGACGATATGCCTGCAATGATTCCCTTGCAAGTAGTGGAAGTCAAAGAAGACGCTCAAACCGTTGTTGGTAAGGAAAAACCAGTACATTGGATACTGCTTACCTCCCATCCTGTTTTTAGTGTGGAGCAGGCTATGCAAATTATTCAATGGTATCAATGGCGTTGGACAATAGAAGAATTGTTTAGAACGCTAAAAACCAAAGGTTTGAATATTGAAAGTTCCGAAGTGGAAACCTATCATGGATTAAAAAATTTGACCACTTTAGCACTTTTTACTGCCGTTCAGACCATGCAATTGGTGAAAGCCAGAGATGGAAATACTAACCAAAAAATTCAAGATGTTTTTTCTCCAAAAGAGCAAGATTGTTTAATCTTACTCAACGAAAAATTGGAAGGCAATACCGTCAAATCAAGTAATCCTTTTCCCATAGAATCTTTGGCTTTTGCCTCTTGGGTAATTGGACGTTTGGGAGGTTGGAATGGGTATAAAAAATCCCGTCCGCCTGGTCCAATTACAATGACACGAGGATTGGTTCGATTTTACTACACTTTACAAGGTTTTAAATTGCTCTTGTAGCTAATATACATAATGTCAATGAACTTTTGCCCATCTGTATGGGTTCCGTAGCCCTTTAGGGGTTAGGGGTAAAATCACGGACAACAAAAAAGGGGCAAAAATAGCTTTTCACCCCTTTTCCTGAAAGAATTTACACTTTCTTTCCCTTATTTATCCGCACCTCGCACCCCGATTCGGCTGCCTCGCTTAATTACTGCACCTTTTTTTACCACCACTACACCATCACGAATGTAATAAGTATCGGTCTCTTTATC
>JBCBZA010000281.1:0-2170 GCA_039815575.1 Bacteroidota bacterium
ACTCTCCTGTTATTTAGGGCTTTCGTTAAGAAAAATTAACATTTTCCAATCTTTTTTTAATATTTTGGTATGTTGAACACTAATAACGATTAACATGACACGAAACCTATCCTATCTCATTGGGATCATTATTACCATTTTGATAGGAACGTTTCTTTACTTCACCTTATGTAGTGATTGCCAATTGGCATCAGCAGAAAATGAGACTGCCGAGGAAGAAATTGTTCCTGTTAAGGCTCCTGACCCTACTTCATTTCCATTCGCCTTTAATGACGGTGACTACGGATATGACGTAGCGGATAATTTTAATTTTAGACTATCCTCGGAAAATTTTGAATTACCCGTTTCCCTCAACATCAATAAAGGGATAGAAGGTCTAAAACTGTTCTTATTGGATAATCCGAACAAGGCCATTGGTGTTACCGGTCTTTACAAATCGGATGAGGATAACCCTACGGCATGGCCCAATTTAGGTCTTGCGAGGGCCAATACGGTTAAGAACTACCTCGTTGGGTTGGGCATAGCCTCTTCCCAAACCAACACCTTTGGAAAGTTGATGGATGATATGGTGCCATCTGGGAACCAACTTTTAGGTCCCTTGACCTATGAAATAATGGAACGGCCAGATAATTCAGATGACCAATTGCAGGCACTTTATGATAAAATCAAGAAAGACCCTTTGGTACTCCATTTCAATACAGGCGAAGCCGCCATCAATTTAAGTGCGGAACAACGTCAAAAAGTTGCTGATATTTCGCACTATCTTGACAAAGTAGGCGATGCTTCATGCTCGGTGGTTGGGCATACGGATAGCACTGGAAATCGTACAACAAATATTCAACTAGGACAAGAACGTGCAGATTTTGCCAAAGTCTATTTGATAAGAAATGGCATTCCGGAATCCAAAATTGTAACGAGTTCCCAAGGACCTGACAATCCAATTGCTTCCAATGATACGGAAGTAGGAAGATCAAGAAACAGACGTACGGTGGTCACCTTAAACTAAATAACTAATACTAAAACTTTTGAAAAATGAATTTTGATAATATCTGGTGCTGGTTGATTCCCCTTTTGGTAGGCGCCATCTGTGCCCTATTGGGATATTTGTGGGGTAAAGGAAAAAGAGAAGTAATTGATAATTCTTCCGAGCTAAAGGCCCTGGAAGATGCGAATGCGAAGCTAAAAGCAGATTTGGACGCTTGCAATAAAAAACTGACAGCTGCCCCAGCTCCGTCATTGGCAGCCACCCCATCAGGAATAGCCTTTGATGCTGCTGCGGCAAAAGCTGCATTTGGAAAACGTATTAAGCAAGATGACCTTAAAGTAGTAGAAGGTATAGGACCAAAAATAGAAGGGCTTTTCCATAATTTTGATATCAAGACATGGAAAGCGCTTTCAGAAGCTTCTGTTGATAAATGTCAAGAAGTTCTGAACTCAGGCGGGGAACGTTACCGTATCCACGATCCAGCCTCATGGCCTATGCAAGCTAAAATGGCCTATGAAGGAAAATGGAAGGATTTGGTCAAATGGCAAGATGAACATAAGGCAGGGAAATTCTAATGTTTCCAATAATCTAAATCAAAAGGGCCAGCAAGTGTTGGCCTTTTTTAGTTCCTACCGTTTTCATTGGGATAAAAAGCATACACGGGATCGCTTTGCCAATATTCTTTAGTTTCAACATCCATCATTGTCAACGGCCCTTTAAAAGCTGCTCCCGTATCCACATTCCAAACATTGGCACAGTTGGTCGGCTCGGCATGCCCCGTTTTTGACAAGGGAGTATGCCCAATGAAGATTTCCCTGTAATGGGTTAGTCTCATCGGATAAGTCGGATTTTCGGGAGATAGGTCTGGATGCAAGGATTTCGCCAACTCCCAAAGCGTTCTGTCCCAATAGAACAATTGTTCAAAATATTCGTACGCAATCCCTTTTAAATTGGTGAAGCCTGCATGAAGGAATAGTCGGTTGTCATTATCAAGCAAGGTATTCTTAAGGTTCCTGTAAAATTCGAAATGGGCTTCCCACTTTTCTTTCCCTGCCTTTATATAGGAATCCCTTGTAGCTATTCCACCGTGAACAAGCCATTGTGGATTTTCCTTTCCGGTCAACATCCACTCGTAACAAAGTTCATCATGATTCCCCCTAATAAAAGTACATTGATGGGTATTGC
>JBCBZA010000051.1:0-24398 GCA_039815575.1 Bacteroidota bacterium
CTTACGGTCTTCGTGCGACAGTGTTTTTTCTTCTCCCTCTTGCTTGGTGATCGGAGCAGATGGCTCTTCTTCGGTAGTTTTGGCGGCCGAGGCAGCCTGCCTAATCAGTGGGCATCTATGGGTATATGCGAGCAACTTCCCTCCAAACTGGGACTGTACGCCAATTTTGGAAAGTGTATTTGCCGATTTTCAATATGCAGGGTTGTATGGAGTTGAATTGATGGAAGGGCAATTACGGCATGGTGATGCTGTGAAACGCATAAAGGGCTATATTAAAAAGTACAATGTAAAGGTTTCCGGCTCTTCGTATGGTGTCGGATTCAACATGTGGGATATTACCGAGCATAAGGCCATTCTTGAGGATTTGAAGGTGGTGCTGCCAAGATTGGCAGATATAGGGGGCAAAACTTTCGGAATCTCGGTGGGCCATAAGAAAGAGGGCCTTAAAACGGCTTCTGAATTAGATGCCCAGGCAGAATTGCTGTTAAAGATTAGGCGACAATGTGAGGCTTTTGGCATTGAGGCCAATCTGCACAATCATACCTATGAGGTGGAAAATGACATGCACGATCTAAAGGGAACCTTAGCGCGTATTCCAGATTTTAAGCTAGGACCTGACATAAACTGGCTGGTAAGGGCGGGGGTAAATCCAGTTGAATTTATCAAGACTTACGGAAAACAAATAGTGTATTTACATATTAGGGACCAATATCAAGATGGAAGCTGGACAGAATACGTGGGACAGGGAGCTACAAATTTCATGGCAATTGCAAAAGCATTACAGGAAACCAATTTTGAAGGAAGTGCTGCCATAGAATTGGCCTTCCCCAATGATTTTGAGCCAGAATACCCTTTAAGGGATACTTGGAAAAAAAGTAGGGAATATGTGCAACGTACTTTTGGATGGTCCCAATTGTAACCAAACATGAATTTTATAAGTGAGTTGTCTAACCTAAATAAAAGACTTATTTTGAGGCATATTCAAAAAGAAAAAGTCAGTCAGTGGATTCCAATTCATTGATCAATTAAGCAATAGAACTTGAACATAAATAACAAAGCAAAAGAAGCCAATACGTACGACGCGATTGTTATTGGTTCTGGTATCAGTGGCGGATGGGCGGCCAAGGAATTATGTGAGAATGGACTAAAGACCTTGGTCTTGGAGCGGGGTCGCATGGTGAAACATATTGAAGATTACCCTACTGCCCATAAACATCTTTGGGAACTAAAGCACCGAGGAGCCATACCTCACAAAATAAAGGAAGAAAACCCTGTTGTAAGTCGATGTTATGCCTTTAACGAGGCTACGGAACATTTTTTTGTTAAGGATAAGGAACATCCTTACGAGCAAAAAAAGCCCTTTGACTGGATAAGAGGCTACCAGGTAGGTGGAAAATCACTACTCTGGGCTCGTTGGACCCAACGCTGGAGCGATTTGGATTTTGAGGCTAATGCTAAAGAAGGAATAGCCATTGATTGGCCAATACGGTATAAGGACATTGCACCATGGTATAGCCATGTGGAACGTTTTGCCGGAATTAGTGGTAATAGGGACGGGCTGTCCCAAATTCCGGACGGGGAGTTTTTGACTCCGATGAAAATGAACTGCCTTGAAAAACATGTGAAGCAATCCCTGCAGGAACTTTACCGTGATAGGCATTTGGTCATCTCGCGAACGGCAAATATTACCGAACGTCACAATAATCGAGGACCATGTCAGTACCGCAGTCTTTGCGAAAGGGGATGTCCGTTCGGGGGCTACTTTAGCAGTAATTCCTCTACCCTACCTGCGGCCGAAGCAACCGGTAACTTTACGATTCGCCCTTTTTCAGTAGTGCAGTCCATTCTGTATGACGAAGATTTGGGTAAAGCCACCGGCGTTCGGGTCATCGATACCAATACCAAAGAAGTGTTCGAATATTATGCCAAAATTATCTTTGTCAATGCGGCCACTTTAAACACCACTTTGTTGCTTTTGAATTCAAAATCGAATCGATTTCCAAATGGTTTAGGGAATGATTCAGGCGAATTAGGTCATAACCTTATGGACCATAACTATAATTGCAAGGTAGAAGGGGAATACGAAGGAATGGAAGATCAATATTATTCCGGTAGAAGACCCACAGGAACCTATCTCCCTCGTTTTAGAAATTTTGGTAAGGACAAACAATCGCATTTTAAAAGGGGGTATGCCTATGGCTGTGGCGGTTTTCGACCTGTTGGTATTCAAAAAGTGACGGAAACAAGTATTGGACTTGACTTAAAGAAAGACCAAACCCAGCTTGGACC
The DNA here is from genome assembly GCA_039815575.1 of Bacteroidota bacterium. Taxonomy (GTDB): domain Bacteria; phylum Bacteroidota; class Bacteroidia; order Flavobacteriales; family Flavobacteriaceae; genus Croceivirga. The sequence continues at coordinate 2,290 of JBCBZA010000051.1, forward strand.
CTGGACTTTTGGTTTAAGCGGCATGGGGGAATGCTTACCTTATCATGATAATCAGGTTACATTGAGCAAAGACAAAACTGACGCCTGGGGAATGCCGCAGCTTGAAATAGATGCAGAATACAAAGAGAATGAAAAGGTCATGGCCGAAGACATGATTGATACAGCTATGGAAATGCTGGACCAAATGAAGTTCAAAAATATTGTCGACAAAAAAGAGATGCGAAACATTGGCTTGAACATTCATGAAATGGGTACGGCCAGAATGGGGCACGATCCCAAAACCTCTATATTAAATAGACACAACCAAGTATGGGGTGCTGAAAATGTGTTCGTCACCGATGGGGCCTGTATGACCTCAAGTGCCTGTCAAAACCCTTCTTTGACCTACATGGCTTTAACGGCTAGGGCAGCCAATTACGCAGTATCCGAACTTAAAAAAATGAATCTTTAATCAGGTTTCAAATGCGGCGAAAAACGTTTATAAGACGAGTAGGTTATGGTACAGGAGCGGCTATCTTGCTGCCCTCGATTGGACTTGTTCAAGGCTGTACATACCAGCATAAGATACGAAAAACGCTATCTGAGGCCGATATTCCTTTTCTGGATGAGATTGGGGAAACCCTCATCCCTACAACTGCAGATTCCCCTGGGGCAAAGGCCACAAAGATTGGGGAATACATGCTACTGATGTATCAAGACTGCATGGAACAAGAAGATCGGCAGATTTTAGTTACTGGCCTCAATACACTTGATTCCAAGACAGCTTTGGATTTTTCAAAATCTTTTTTGGATGCCGACCCTGCTGATAAAATATTGCTTTTGAAGTCCATTCAAGAAGAAGCAATTGCCTATAACTTAAGTCATGAAGAAAAAGACGAAGTCCCACCCCATTATTTCGATATTCTTAAGGGCTTGACCCTCAACGGTTACTTCACTTCCGAAATTGGAATGACCCAAGCTAGGGCTTATCTGCCCATTCCTGGACAGTATGTGGAGTGTATGCCCTATTCCATTTCGGATAAGATATGGGCGTTGTAACCATAAAGCGTACTACACCGGTGTTTGCTTTGAAGCCGACAATTATCTAAAGAGCTATTAGTCTTTTGAAAATAGCCATATTAAAGGGCTAATCGATAAAATACACAAATTTGTTGCTGGTTCCTATCTTAATTTTACCACTGCCAAATCGTCCTAATTCTCTCTGGAATACTATTTTACCACAATTTTTGGAAGATTCCCCACAATTATTTTTAAAATAGTGGGGAATTCCTTCCTTTGAAGACAACCTTTGCAATTGCCATATCCATGAGAACGCTTAGAACCACTTTTACATTCTTGTTGACCATCATTTTTATGGGTCATATCGAGGCGCAATCCATTTTGGATTCCATCGCTTTTCATCACATAAAAAAAGGGATGTCACAAACCTCCGCAACCCAGATATTTGAAGATGGTGAGGGGTTTTTATGGGTAGGCACTCCTAACGGACTTAATAAGTTCGATGGTACCAATTTTGAAATATATGAAAAAGGTTCGGATACGGAAGTGGGTTTAACCGATGGTTATATAGAGAGTATTTACGAAGACCACGAAGGTCAATTGTTCATAGGGACCAATCAAGGTTTAAATGTTTATGACAAACAATTGGATGTTGTAAAACCATATCCATTTCTCTCCTCCGGAGCATTTTTACAATCAAAATATATAGGTGCCATCGCCAAAAGTGAAAATCTATTATGGCTCGGAACGGATAATAGTGGCGCCTTTAGATATGATGTAGAGACTGGTGAAACCAAACAGATTCTGTTTGATGAAATCTATAAAGGTGGACCCAGCAATCACTACATCGTGGAACTATTTGCCCTAGCAGACCAGAAATTACTGATAATTACGCAGGCTTCCATTTATGTTATCAACAAAGACTTTCAGGTAATTTCCCAGATAAAGGAGCCTCAGGATATCAGCAGGGCAATACAGATAAACGAAAGGGAATATTTGTTAGGAACATATCAAGGGGAACTTATTAGGTTAAAAGTAAATGAAAACAGTGCCTTTAGCTCAAAAACTATTTCCATAACACCCGGTCATGCTATACTATCCTTAGGTATCGATGAATACGACAATGTTTGGTTGGGTTCTGAAAATGGAGGCCTATCCATTCTTTCCCCATCGGATATACGTCTAGAAACCATTAAGCACGATATTGGTCACCCCAATTCCATCTCGAGCAATTCCATTTGGGCCATTCACAAAGCTAAAAACGGCGTTATGTGGCTGGGGCCATTTAAAAAAGGCCTTAGTTTTTATGATAAGGATTATTACAAGTTCAAACATATTAAAACCGATCCCTTCAATCCCTTGTCCCTAAGCAATAATCTGGTAAACAGCTTTTTGGAGACTGAAAATGGCAACCTCTGGATTGGTACTGATGGTGGTGGGCTTAATTTTTGGAACCGGGAAAAGAATACATTCGATGTCTATTCCCTATCCAACGGAAAACTGCATAGTGATGTGATCCTATCGTTCTTAAAAGACAAAAACAACAAGATATGGATAGGGTCCTGGGGAAAAGGACTTGCCATTTTTGATCCTGAAACAGAACAATTCGAGACTTGGACGAAAGAAAATTCGTTTTTGGGCTCCAATAACGTAACGGATATCATCGAAGACGGTAAAGGTCGTATTTGGATTGTCACACTTTTTGGTGGGGTCCATGTGTATTTCCCAGAATCTGGAAAACATCAACACGTAAGTGTTCGCTCTGAACGGGATGGTTCAGAAACAGTCACCGTAGCAAGGCTATACGAAGATAATACCGGACAAATTTGGGTAGGCTCACAAACCTCAGGGCTATTCAGACTTAAGGAATACCAAGAAAGTTGGATTCCTGTGCATTACCATTCCATCAACGAGAAAAGATCGATCAGCAATGATTTCATTAATACCATGTATGAGGATGTTGACGGCACTTTTTGGGTAGGGACGCAAGCGGGATTGAACAAGTATATTCCAAAAACGGACGCATTTGAAGCTATAACCAAGAAAAATGGACTTTTGAATGACGCCATCAAAGGTATTGAGAGCGATGCTAAAGGTCTTCTTTGGTTAAGCACCGGCGGGGGTATGGCCAGGTATAATCCTAAAAATGGTGAACTGGTCCATTATAATGAAGACGATGGCCTTCAAGGAAATGAGTTTAATGCTTCTTCCGTATTAAGAACAACATCCAACGAACTTGTTTTTGGTGGTAGTAACGGGTTCAATATTTTTAGACCGGAAGCTATTGTAAAAAGAAAAGATATCCCCAAAGTAGTAATGTCAGGCCTGCGGCTTTTTAACAAACCCGTTAAGCCCAATGACCCAACAGGAGTTTTGTCCAAGGACATTAGTCAAACAGATACCCTTTTTCTGAACTATGACCAAGATGTAGTTGACTTTGAGTTCCAAGCCTTGACTTATAGACATCCAGAACGCGTTCAATACGCTTATTTCTTGGAGAATTTTGAACGGGAATGGAATTATGTGGAAGGGGATCAACATGCTACTTATACCAACCTAAGTCCTGGGGACTATGTTTTTAGAATAAAATCAACCAACTCCGATGGGGTATGGGTCAACAACGAGACTTCGATGGTTATTTGTGTCACTCCCCCTTATTGGAAAACCTGGTGGTTTAGAACGTTCTTGATCACAGGCGCTGCTATGATTATCTTTTTAGTACACCGGTTAAGGGTATTACGATTAAAGCGCTACCAAATTAAATTGGAAAAAGAGATTGATGAACGGACACATGAACTTAAAAACAAACATGAAAAATTAATGGCGGTTGCGGATGAGCTTTCCGATAAAAACGAGGAAATACAACGTTTTGCATTTGCAGTTTCCCATGATTTAAAGAGTCCCCTAAACAGTATTAAAGGCATTGCAAGCCTTATCCCCATGGAAGTAGATATTACCCAATCCAAGGATATGCAGGAATATGTGCAATATATAGATGAGACCTGTGATTTAATGACCAACCTAATCACGGACATTACAAAAATTGCCAAGCTGGGCAAAATAGAAAACAAAAATGAGTTCTTAGAGACCAAAGAAATGGTGGATATGGCCAGTAATTTAGTTCAAGGTCGTTTGCTGGAGCACAATGCAAAACTCTATGTAGCTAAAAGACTTCCTAAAATTTATGGCGATCGAAATAGAGTAGTTCAAGTTTTTGAAAACCTTATTGACAATGCAATCAAGTATATGGGGGATCAAAAAGATCCCTTGGTCAGGATTGAAGCACAAAAAGGGGAAGACATCAATCAGTTTAAGGTCATTGACAATGGATCGGGAATGACACCAAGTGAATTGGAAAAACTATTCACACCATTTGAGCGCTTTGATGGTAGTGTTGAAGGCTCTGGGCTTGGTCTTTATATGGTGAAAAAAATCATTGATTCCCATAATGGTACTATTTTGGCAAAATCTGACGGTAAGGGAAAAGGAACCACTTTTATCATCGAACTCCCAGTAATAAAACCGAATAAAGAGGGCAAGATACCGTTGGAAAAAAACCTTTGAATTTAGGACATGGGGGATTTAAGGCCACATTTTTGCTTTAGTGCTGCGTCCATAGAGTAATCCGAGGTAGCCCTATGCCATATTTATCCAACTGTATTGCATCAAAATTGATAAGATCATTGTGTATATGACCCTTACAATTTCCTTGCTCCATAATTCCAGGGTTTTGTATCTTTTTAGCATGAAAGTAAACCTTGTTCCTTCGGCTATTTTTTCATTTTTAATCTTTGTAACTGGGATGGCCCAAGAAAATCGCTTCCAAAAGGAGACGGATCTATTATTAGCACAATTTGACTGTAAAACAGATGTTGATGATTTGCATACAGTGGCAGCATTTGCCACTCTACTTGAACACCCAGATTATAAGGATATATCCTACCATGCCGTAGCCGGCACCTATGGCATTCAAGAAGGGCTGTATGTTCCGGCCGAAGAGCTATTTGATTTGGCCTTTGAAAGTAACTGGTCCGATGCCCACAACAATACAAATAATGCCCAACAAGAAGTGCTTCGCAAAGTAAATACAACTCTTTTCAAGGGTGGGGATATTTGGATCGCCGATGCCGGACAATCAGATTTTTCCGCCAACTGGATAAAAGCGCTTTTAAAAATGCAACCGCAACTCGATGCAAAAGAACGTATTCATATAGTGCAACACAGTGATTGGAACGAAGAAGTTACCGAACCCGATTTATTGGATTATGTAAAGAATACCATTGATTATCATAAAATTCCAGATGGAAATGCAGTAGGTAACGGCACTCCAGGTTTTCGTTCGGATGAAAAAATAAAATGGCGTTCCTATTTGAAGCATTCAAATCATTTAAAAAAGGTCTGGAAACTGGCCGTTTTCATCGGAGACAATCACAATGGGAAAGAAGGTCGTTATCTCAATAAATCCATATCTGATGGCGGCCTGGACTTCTCGGACCTGTCTGAAGTATGTTATATCCTTGGATTGCAGGATATTGAAGATGGAAATGCGTTCTTCGCAATGATTTCCCAGCCCTAACTAAATATGCCTGCTTTTAAAGGGCAGCTACATTCTTCTCTTTTGAACGTTGTTTTTTACTTGGCTTGGTCGTATCGGTAACCATTTTATCATCTTCCCAAATACCTTTTGTCATCAGCTTACCATCTTTTCCAAAAAAGGCGCCCTTGCCCGATCGGCGGTCATCTTTCCATTGCCCTATGTATTTCTCCCCATTAGGCCAAAAATAGGTGCCTTGGCCATTTCTTTTGTCTCCATCGTAATTTCCTTCATAATACTCACCGTCCTTCCAGTAAAAGGTGCCCTGCCCATGACGTTCATTATTTTTCCATTCTCCAACATAACGACTGCCCGTGTTCAAAATGGCAACGCCATAACCACTAGCTTTCCCCTGTTCCACCTGCCCAACATAATGAACTTGACTACCTTTGTTATTGGTAAAAGTAAGATATTCCCCAAAAGACTTTTGATAGAGCTGGCGCTTCATTTTAGCAAGCTGCATTTTGGTCTTAGAGAGTACAAAATTTAGAGAATCCAACTGATCAACTTCTGGACTTGGGGTATTGATCTCTTCAATATTCAAGGTGTCACCAGCTTTTAGGGCTTTAGAGGTCTGAAAGGCCAGATTACCCTCCAATTCCAGAAATTTTTTAGCAATGGCCATTCGCAATCCTACTCCGAACTCGCCATCTTTTATCGTTTCATTGGTATGGCCCTGGTACTGTGTCAGGGCATCTTGATACTGGCCTTCAACCAAAAGGGAGTCCATTTCCAATAAGGATTTTTGGACACTTGCTTGCTCTTTTAAGTGTGCGATGACCAGCTGTTGCTCCTTCAACCGTTTCCCTTGTTTACTCATGTGCCATCCCAAAAAGACAACTCCAATTATGAGGATGGGGTAGGCACTCTTGAGTAGAAATTTTTGATTAATCTTCATGATCGGTTTTGTATATACATAGGCATATACGTACTAATCGGTGAAATGGATTGCGGGAAGCTTATTTTTTACCTTTCTAATATCGGGGGAGAAATAGACATGAAAACGCATCGTCCAGTTTTGTTTAAAATTCCCTGCGTTTTCTAGTGTCTGTCCCTGCGAATACATTAAGCCCGCAGCAATTTTTAAACGAGGTGTTAAAATATAACCTAAAGTGGTCGTCAACCGTAAATCTTCCATAACACTTCCCACAACGGCCTTTCCACTTTGCATAATCACTTCGGCCTCTGGGGAAACATAAATGGTTCCGGTCTCTAATTTATGACTGTTCAATGGGATTTTAGCACGAAACAAATAACGCCAACGATTTCTAAAAATATACTCGCTATTTTCTTCAAAACCTTGTGTCCAGCGATGTTCAATTCTAATGCGATGGTAGATCATGGCACTGTAAACGGGTTGGGCAAATTGATATTGATGCCAGATACGCCATTCCGGAACAACATTTCGATCATCAGAAGATTCATCGGTATTGAAATTTACCCGAAGTACCCCACCCAAGCTAAAGTTAATATTCTTTGAATAGAGATAGCCCAAGGCATGACGATTGTATACCTGCCCAATTTGTCCAATAAAAGGGGTGTTTTCAGTTTCTTCAAAACGGAAATGGGTCTGGGCATCCCAATAAAGGCGTTTCGAAATTCTTATGGCGCCATAGGTATTGAACCAAACTCGGGTTTTAGGATCCTTGAACTTTGATTCCTCTGGAAGTACCTCGCCCTCTTGGGCCCTTAACATCCCACAACTGGAAATAGTGAGAAGCAGCAAAATTATCAGAAGGTTTTTATAAACGTTTTCCATAGCCAATGCTACTCCTCCAATGCTTTTAGATTAAACAATTGAAGAACAACCTTTGGGTTACGTTCCTTTCTAAGCTTTCGTTCCATTTTCGAAGTATCCTCTTCCCTGAGTTCTACCATCCTTTCAAAGGATTTCTGAAATAATAATTGCAAACCCTTGGCATCTTCACAATTCAATTCTTTTTCCACCTTTTCCAACATATAGGGAACCAACACATTGTTATAGGCAGAAGTAATGCGTTTTTTTACTGACTCGTCCATAATGGTTGCTGTGAATGGATTGAAAACGGCATCAGTATATTTTTCCCGAAGTTCCTCTGACCTTAGGGGAAGCTTTACGATTTGTTGGGAAAGGGCATCAAAATCAAGCAAACAGCTAATTAACATTCGGGCCCGATTCAATTTTTCATCTCCCGTTGGCATTTCCGCATACTCGCTCAGTAGGGCTTCGGTCTTGGATTTGATATTATCCAAAGCCCTACGTTCCATTTTACTAAGCCGTTGGAGCGTAGAATCAGGGAATTGGTTCATGGCATTGACTTGTGCAATCATTTGCTCTTCGAGCAGGACAAATTCCTGTTGCTGTTTGTCATCTTCCAGTTTCTGCCCTAGGGTGACTTTAATTTGTTCTAAACTTTGGGAAACATATTCTGCTATTGCTAAATAGGCGGGCATTCCTTCCGCTTCAAAGTCCACCAAATCACCCCCAGGACCCAAAAAATCTTTGGCATTACCGTTGTCATCCACAATTACAAGTTGAGGAGAGGGTCTGCCTTTGGGAAAAAGATAATTGGATAACATTTCTTCACTTAGACTTTCAGTAATTCCCAAATTTTCAAGCTCCATTAAAGCCCCTAAGGGCCTTAGAAACGAACTGTCAAGTGCAGCTATGGTATGGTATAGCGTATTGGCTTCCTCATCTGAACGCTTTATCAAATTCAATCGGGTATTTTCTAAAAAACCCTTGCTGGTTTCAATGGCCCTTGCAGTGAGGTTTACAGTAGTATTCAGTTCTTTTCTTGAAATTGAATCCAAAGGAAAGTAGGGAGCCTTTACTTTAAATCCTTCCAAGAATTCGTTGGAACCCAGTTCGGAAAGAATCTCTTCTATTTTTTTATAGTTGGAACTGTTCTGTACCAACAATTCATTGATGCCCGTGGATAAGTCAATCGCAGAACTCGAAGGATGGTTGGCATAAATGGAAACCAAAGTACTGTATCCCTTATCCAAAGCCATAATCTTTGAAGGATTAAAGCGATTGTTGAATACCCCAATCGTAAATGGAACTCCATCAGTGTTCGCTTCAATTTTTTCTAACCATCCATCAGTAAAGAACCAGTTTTCAACGTTGTAGGCCTCGTTTGAGAATAAGGACCAAGTGTCATGGGCCAAGCCATTCCTAAGAAAGCGACCCACTAGGGTGCCTTGGGCATTTCCTACGGTGAAACTTTGCTGTGGCACCCCATCCAAAAAATTTATTTCACTAAAAAACAATGTATCAAGGACTTGGGAATCCTTAATCTTCTTTTGGGATATTTTCCATGTCCCATCCGGTTTTCCTTGGTCCAGAAATCCTTTGGCCTCTTGGGATATTCCTGTAACATTAAGTCGATATTGAAATCCGGTTACCTGGGCAACACTATCGGAATAAAACTCTCCAAATTGGAAGGTCCAATTCCCTTGAGGCACTCCACCCTTAAATTCTCCGGCTATGTAAAACGTACTGTCGTTGTCCCTTAACAGGGCATTCAAATTGGATTTTTGAAACGTAAAACCACCCTCTAAAATGGTGTCGATACCTTCAATTCGATATTCATATTCGGCCTGGCCTTGGTACGTTCCAAAACTACGTTCCCCAGAAAACTCCTTAATTTGCTGCCCGTAAAAAGCAGTCTGGAAAAAAAGTGTCCAGCAGGTCAACCTCAAAATTGTGCCTGGCCTGGTCGGTAAAATATTCATTACGTGTTCTGCTTATGCTCTCATGTACTAGAAGTACACTTTTGTTATACGCGAAAGTATTGCAATTGGACTTTTAATGACTCATTTTATTTGAGATCAGCTATCTTTTTCAATAAATGACAATTCTACAGGTCTTAAAATGAAATGGTTACAATAAATTGAGTCGATTGTCCATGTTTCCTTGAAAAGCATATGGAATTTAACAAGACGTCCAATAATTGGGCAGGATGCTAACCATTACGAGTTTTCCAGTAGTAAATAACCACGCCTTGCAATTGAAAGATTTTAATACAAAAATGGTAAAGCCCTATAGTAGCACACTACTAACGCTAAACAACTATTATTCGTTGTCAAAACACAATTTTAAACTGCTTGCCTTTTCTTTTTTCCAGTATGTACTTTTACCAATCTGATTTTGACATATGAACGCTTGTGGAATTTAGGGACGGACTAAGCAAATAAAGACCATTATAACGTAAACAAGCCAATATTTTAAGGATTTGATGCCAAGGTTCTTGTGTAAGTGACCCTATATATAGCATCTCCAAAATCATCGGAAATCAGCATTGAGCCATCGTCCAAAACAAGCATATCAACAGGCCTACCCCATTGCACTTGCGTCTCATGGTCAAGCCATCCATCAATGAATGTAGTGTAACCTACCGACACATTATTCTCCAATTCGACCAACGAAATACGGTAGCCCGATTTCTTAGTACGGTTCCAGGACCCGTGTTCAGCTACAAAGGCAAAATTCCTGTATTTTTCCGGAAACATGTCGCCCCTATAGAACTTGACTCCCAGAGGAGCAACGTGTGCACCCATATTTTGAACTGGAGGAACAAATTCCGGGCAAGGTCGTTGCGACCCAAATTCGGGATCTTTTACATCCGTTCCATGGCAAAAAGGATAGCCAAAATGTTGCCCGGTTTCGGTAATTCGATTTAGCTCACATGGGGGTATGTCATCACCCATTAGATCTCTACCATTGTCTGTAAACCACATTTCATTGGTGTCGGGATGCCAGGTAAATCCAACGGTGTTCCGCACACCATGCGCATAAATTTCACGATTACTACCATCTGGATCCATTCTAGTAATGGAAGCGTAGCGCTGATCTGCAACCGTACTATCACAAATATTGCAAGGAGCGCCCACTGGAACATATAACTTGTCGTCCGGACCGAAAGCAATATATTTCCACCCATGATGAAATTCCGTTGGATAATCATCATAAACAACTACAGGTTTTTCAGGACTATCCAATTGGGCTTCAATATTATCATAACGTAATAGACGACCAACTTCAGCCACATATAACGATCCATCCCGGAATGCGACCCCATTGGGCACCTCTAAAGTACTATCCAATACTTTTATATGATCTGCTTTGTAATCCTTATCAAGGTCTTGAACCGCGTATACGGTTTTCTCATTGCGTGTTCCCACAAATAGGGTACCATTATCACCCATTGCCATGGAACGGGCACCATTCAACCCATCCGCATAGACCTCAATGGTAAAGCCTTCGGGCAAATTCAATTGTTCAACAGGCAACTCACTGGCCGGTTCCTCAAACTGTGGTATGCTTGAGGCGTTCCCTTCTTTTGGGGTCTCCTTGCAGCCTATAAAAGCTATGCAGCAAAGGGCTAAAATCAAAAAACGCGTCTTATTGGTATATGCAGTCATATGGCAATTGGAATTTGAGATTTTGATAGTTCTAAAATCATTGACAAAATACCACATTTGCCCAAAGTAACCTTGCTGAAAAATGGATATTAAGATTTTTTTTGGAAGGGATAAAGAAAAGGGAGTCAAAGTGGGACTTCCTCAGGATTAAAGTCCAAGAAGATATTCTGCCATTTCCCTTTCCAGGCCGTGATATTGCGTTATGGAGTCGTCTACTTTTTCAACGGCATCATTAAATTGAAGGGAATGATCCTGAAGCTCATCAAATAATACCATTTGTCTTTTTGCTAATATGGAAAAAGCAGTCTTAAGTTCCCTTAGTCTTGCAAAACACTCATAATTTTTGGGTTCATACTTGTAGGAATTCAAGTTTTTTGCCAGACGAAGTACGCATCTGTGATTCCTTTCCAGCCTTAAAATTAGTCCCTCAAAATTGAGTTTTGATTCCGTTGTGGTCACTGTATCCGTATATGATGTTTATCCTAAAAGTCGCAATTAAAATTACGAAAAATCCTATATTTCCTTTTATGACGGAAATCATCTTTTTGAACTTTAACAAGATTTAGCTTTGATTTAAGAAATACATAACCCTTAGATAATGAAAATGTTATGTGTTTGAAAACGAGGTATCATAAAAATTAAAATTTACAGGATATGAACATTACGTTTGAGTATGATGGTGTTAGCGCCAGTGAACGACTGGAAGAATTGATAATCAAAAAGTTAAACAAAATGGAGTCAAAATTTGATTTTATAATACAGGCCCATATTTTTCTTAGAACCCAGAATACCAGTTCTCCTATGAACGGGAAAATCTGTAAAATTCAACTGAGCGTTCCGGGTCCCCAATTATTTGCGGAAAGTAATTCCAAGAGTTTTGAAAGATCCATAAGGGAAGCCACGGGTGATGTGGAGAGGCAACTTTCCAAAAAGAAAGAAAAAATGAAGGCACATTGATATGGTAAATTCGATTGATGTATCTTGAACTGATTTTTGAAAAGTAGCTATAATGCGATTAGCTTTTATTTTGTGCTTTTTGCTTGTTCAAGTAGGATTGGTATCTGCACAACAAAATGAATTTACATCGGCCAAGATTACCTTTGAATTTCCATCAAAAAATGTAAAAGGAAGTATTGAAGGATTTGAATCCCAATCCCAAATTGACTGGAAGGTCCCTTCCAACTCCATATTCAAAGGATCGGTAGCATCGGCCACCTTGGATACCAACAACGGCCTAAGGAACTGGTCGTTACGGGGGTCACGCTATTTCAATGTAAAGGACTATCCCAAAATAGTATATTCCAGTAGAGCCGTCCGCAAGATTGGAACCAGTTGGATGGTTGAAGGGGATTTAATGATTAAGGGAAATACCAAATCCGTAAGTTTTGAATTTAAAGAGGACAACGGCAAGCTGATAGGCAAGGCAAGCCTTTATTCATCCGATTTTGGTATAAAAATTAAAAAAAGTAGGGAGGATAATCTCGTTCTTATAAAATTGGAGTTGGAATTAGTCCGTTGACCCCATCTTTTCCTTAAGGCTGTGTTTTTCCATAAATTTCCTCAGCCTCTTAGAGAAAGGGTTGTGAACTACGTCATATTGTAGTTTTTGCTTCAATTCACGTTTTATTTGCGTAGTATCGATGATGGCCAACAACAGTTCCCTTTTGGCCTTGTTTTCTACACTCTGTTTCTTACGCTCATCCGCAGTAGGTATAATTTGTTGTTCAAACCGCTGAAATAAGGTCCGATCACTGAATTCCTTTCTGTCTTTTAGCATTTTATCGCGCATGGTGGTTTGGGCGCTGACAAAAAGCATACCCAATACCATTGCGGTACCTGTAAACCATAGTTTTTTCATCTCAATAGTGTCTCAACATAAAATTAAGATAAAGATTCCTATAAACCATATTATCAGAGTATTAGTGATTTTTATCGACGGTTTTGGTAGGTTGTCGGTAGTTTGAAGGAAATCAAAGACGACCGTCCCGATTATTGGGCGCAATATTGGACAAATGGAAAGCTACCTCACCAGGATACGATACACTTTGGCTACCAAAGCATTCCCTAAGGGGAAATAGAGTCCAAAAAATAAGGCCATACCCAAACTGAAGTTCCGTTCATTAAAAAATTGATCCAATATATTATTTGGATAGGCATAAGAGGTTTCCAAGGCGTAGCCCCCGAACTCTAAAAGCGCCATCGCAATTAATCCATAAGCATATTGCTGATGAAATGGAAGCCCCCTAAGAAGAAGGGAAATAGGAACCATATAAAATATGTAACAGGTGATAACCTGCCACCAAAAAGCAAACTTGGCGATCTCAAGCTGTTGGCCGACCCAATTCATGGCAAGACCCCATAAAAAATAGACCGTGCAATAGGTAAGAATAAGACGCCAATCCACTTGAAGCTTTGGTTTTGCCCATTCCCAAAAAGCTTTTAACATATCAATCAAAGTCTTTTTCCATTACTCCTGCTTTAATAAGTAATACAAGCCCTACCATTGTAACCGCCAAGGAAACCGTACCAAGGCCAGCCCAGTACCACCACTTTACCCCACTATGTTTCAAAAATCCACTTTCAATAACCGCACATATGCCAAAGCAAAAGAGGGAAGCCCCCGCTCCGCCCATAAGCAACCATTTTCTTTTGGCATTCACTTATTGGTTTTTTTGGTTGATTTTGGTTTCAATAATTTTTAGGGCATCAGCAACAGTCTGCATCCCATCCATATCGTCATTTTCCAACATAATATCAAACGCATCCTCTACGTCCAGAACAATATCTACCAAATTGGCTGAATTAATGTTCAATTCCTGAGTAAAACTACTTGTTGGTTGTATCTGGGTCACGTTCACATCATCAGGAAGATATTGGGAAACAATCTCCTTGAGTTTCTCAAAATTCTCCATAAAATCTTTTCACAGCTTTTTTTTATACTGCCTAAAAATAACACAGCAATTGACATCACCAAAACCAAAACTAGCTTTGGCAACTGTTTTTGGAGCAAATTCCAAGGTTTGAGTCACTATTTTATTAGGAGCTGCCCATTTTAAAATTTCTGGATGGATATCCTCACAATTCATTGTTCCATACAATTTGTCATTTTTGAACTGCAATACCGTTCCAACACATTCAATACTGCCCGCAGCTGCCAAACAATGACCAAAATGGCCTTTAAAACTATTGATATAGGGAAAATCAACCCCTGATAGGTCCAGCGCTTTGCTCCAATTTTTAATTTCCTCAGGGTCCTTTGTTGTTGCGGTAAGATGGCCATTTATAGCATCCAATTCCTTTGGGTACAGATTGGCAGTTTTCAAAGCTTCTTGAATACATCGTTGAACACCTTTGGGATTTGCAGCCGTCATACTTCCACCACCTCGTTGCCCTCCGCTATTAACGGCTCCTCCCAGTACTTCTGCATATATGCGTGCGTTGCGCTCCAAGGCGCTGTCCAAGGATTCCAAAACCAAGGACCCTGCTCCACTTCCAGGAACAAAACCAGATGCAGAAGCACTCATAGGGCGACTTGCCGCTTTGGGACTGCCGTTGAATTTAGTGGGCAAAATGCGCATGGCGTCAAAACCACCCCAAACGTAGGGACCACTGTCACTACAACTGCCTACCAACATTCTGGCCGCTTTGCCCTGGGCAATTCGCTCGTATCCCATTAGAACTGCTTCTGTTCCCGTGGTACAGGCAGAAGAATTCGTTGTCACTCGATTCCCAAGCCCTAGTAAACCTCCTAAAAAAGCACTGATGCCACTGGCCATAGTTTGAATTACGGCGGTACTTCCCAACCTGCGAACATTCCCTTCATCAACTTTATAAATGGCTTCCCTAAATTTATCCACACCCAGAATGCCGGTTCCAAATACAATTCCACTGTCCCAATCTACGTCATCACCAGTTTCCAAAAGCCCAGCATCTTTCCAGGCGTCCTTACCTGCAATAACTCCATAAATCAACCCAGAGGCCTGTAATCCCTTTAGTTGGACATTAGTAAAGTAATTATTTAAATAAATAGATTCAATTGTAGGTTTGCCAGCAATTTGGCATGAAAATTTTAAATTCTTTAGTTGTTCATGAAAGCGGATTCCTGAAATTCCTTCGGAGAGGGAGTTCTCAAAAGTTTCCAAACCTATGCCATTGGGAGCACAGACGCCAAGACCTGTAACTACAACCCTAGTCATCGGTATTTATTATTAGCATCCCTGAGATGGTTCCGCGGCAAACTGCCTCTCCTTTTTTATTGAACATAGCCACTTTACATTTGAGCTTATTGAACCTAAAATAAACTTTCTTGGATTCCACCACTACGTTTTCATTGGGAAATACTGGTAGTAAATACTCCATATTGGAATGGGTCATGGCTATTTTGGAATCCACATTGAATTGACCTTCCAAAAGATAAATTCCCAAGCAGACTACACCTATTTGGGCGCAGCACTCGGTTAAAATGGCGCCTGGTGTTACCGGATTCCCCTTAAAATGTCCCCTATAAAAAGGTAAATCAGACCGAAAGGTATAATTTCCTTTTGCTCCAGCCTCGTTTACTTCCGTTAGTTCATCCACAAACAGGAAGGGTCCTGAATACGGTAAATTTCGTATAATATCCTTAAACCGCATTATTGTAAACTTTCTCCCCCATCTACTTTCAATATCACCCCCGTTATCCATTTGGCTTCCGGAAGGGTCAATAAGTAAGTTACATTGGCAACATCCAGTGGAGTGGTGAGACGCCTATTGGGATTTCTGGTCAAAGCATTTTCTAAAATTACATCATGGTCGGGTATCATTCGAAGGGACCTAGTGTCCGTTATTCCAGCTTGTATACAATTCGCCTTTATGCCCATTGGTGCAAATTCCAATGCTATACTTCGCACCATGGCTTCTAAAGCAGCTTTTGCTGTTGAAACCGCAGCATAATTGGGGATGGGCCTTGAATTTCCCTCACTGGTGTAGGTTATGATTCTTGCATCCCAATCAAAAGCATCATCACCGGCAATCTGTTTTACCCAGTCAAATAGGCTTGTAGCCATCGCTTGTATGGTCAATTGAAAATCTTGATTGGACAGGGAATTTGAACCGGTCATAGGTTTTAGGTTCCCCTTGGCAATACTGTGCACCAAGACTTTAATCTTTCTGGAGCTAAGGACTTCCTTTATTTTTAACCAAGATGCGCCCAGCTTGGATGGGTGTACTGCATCCATATTAAAATGGTAACACGCTGCACCCGAATTTTGAATTTCGTCAAACAACAATTGAATATTGGCCAAATCCGACTTGCGATCTCGGTGTACAATGACCAAATCATACCCTTCTTTAGCCAACTTTTTGGCTGTGGCGGCTCCCAATCCAGAACTTCCGCCCAAAATAAGTGCTATAGGTCGTTCTTGTGTTACCATTCGATAAGCATACGTTGTGCTGAGAATCCTGGTCCAAAGCTCAATATCATACCCTGTTCCCCTTTTGGGATTTGCTTTTTCATAAACGCCTCAAGCACATAAAGCACGGTGGCGCTACTCATGTTACCATACTCCTTTAACACTTTTCGGGTTTCATCAATATTCTTTCCCAGTTCTCCAAAAAGTTCTTCCACCGTTTGTACAATTTTTCTACCCCCAGGATGAAAAATGAGATGGTCTACTTTTTGAATACTAGATCCCAGTCCTTTTAAAAACGGATAGGTAATGTTGGGAAAATGTTCCGCTATGGTCTCTGGGACTTTGGGGTCCAAAATCATTTTTAGCCCCGTATTGGTCAAATCAAACCCCATCATCTCTATGGCATCATAAAAGTGGTACATCCCCTCACCTATGATCTTTGGCCCCTTATCACCGGGATGGGAGGACAAAAGCGCGCAAGAGGCGCCATCCCCAAAGATAGCCGCACTTACCATATTGGCCATGCTATGATCCTGTAATTGGAATGTCGCTGTGGGACTTTCCACAGCAATCAACGCAGCCCGCTTTCCTGGATTAGCCCTTAGAAAGTTTGCCGCATAGATCATTCCAGATACACCAGCAGCGCATCCCATTTCCGTAACCGGAAGTCGCACTACGTCTTCCCGTAGACGTAGTTCATTGACCAAATAGGCATCTAAAGAGGGAATCATTATCCCAGTACAGCTTACGGTAATTATAAAATCCACCGTATGTGGAAGCCATGAAGCTTGGGTTAAAGCCCTTTGTAAAGCTTCTTTGCCCAGTTTTTTAACCTCCTCGACATAAATGGCATTCTTTTCTTCAAAAGAGGTCGCGGTAAAAACTTCCTCAATGGGCATAATACCATAACGTTTATCCACCCCAGACCCTTCAAAGATTTTTACCACCTTCCTTCGAAAACGGTCCTCTTGGTCCCCCAACCAAAGATGAACGTATGGGATGATTTCTTCAGTAGTTCGGCAGTGTTGCGGCAATGCTTTTGAAAGTTGGATAATTTTAGTCTCACCCATTAGTTATTTCGCTTTGTGGGTTCCATGATCCATAGGTATCTAAAGGCCCACTTCCATTGAATTTTATGGGTAACGTCTTTAAGGCTTTTGGCAAACTGCATTAACTCTAACTTACGAAATCCCTTGCTAATGGAAATAAGCCCATCTACTTTTGCAGTATGGGTCTGTATAAAAAATAAACTGAAAAGTTGAAACAATCGATAGGCTAACTTGCTTCTTTCCAAATCATTGATGATAACGGCCAGTCGTGTAATTTCTGAGAACTTTTTAACGAATTTTAGGATGTCCTTCTCTTCAAAATGATGCATGGTAAGCGTACAAAGAAGGATATCACAGCTTTTGGACTCTTTTAGATGTAAGATATCTGCTTTTTTGAAACTAATGTTTTCGTAAGAGTGGGAGGCATCAGCAGCAATATTCAGAACATCCTCCCTTTGATCTATCCCTGTTAAATGCAGCGTAAAATCCCCCTCTTTAAATGTTTCTGCCACTTTTCGTAGCATGTGGCCATCACCGCAGCCCATATCATAAATCGTATATGATTTCTTTGGATGCTTTTTTATAATCTTTTTTATAGCATGAATGGTAAGTGCCGTTCCACCAAGGAGTGTATTGCATCGGTTAATGTCCACATAAGCTTTTTCCAGGGATTTCTTATCTAAATTGGGGTCGTCCATGAGCTCTTCCGCCCTACTTCTGCTCGCAAAATCCATTACACTAAGATAGGCTTTCCATGGGTGCGCTTAATGATTGCGGTAAGAATTTTTTCAGAATTGGGAATAATGGAAAATAAACCATTTACTGCTATGGGATTGGTAATCCAGGATTGAATTTTTCTCCCATAGTAGAGCCTTGACCTGAAATTGGTCTCCCATTGCATTATATACTCTTTTTCAATTCTTGTTCTAGGATATTCTTTTTGTTTAAAGGCCTTTGTAACTATATCAGAAGCAATTTTTGCAGCGTGTATGGCCATGGCCATTCCATTACCACACAGTGGGTGGATAAGTCCCGCACTATCCCCACACATCAGCACGTGATCCTCAACTGGACTTTTTTTTGCAAAGGATATTTGACCAATACTTAGGGACGATTTGAAGACGGGGGTTGCCGCGCCCAAGAATTTTTGGAGAAAAGGGTTTTTGGATAGGACATTTTCGCCAAAAGCATCCACATTTTTGTAATGCTTAAAATTCTGGTGATGGGCCAAATAGCAAAAATTAATATGTCCTGACTCCGTCATGGAAAGACCGCCATACCCGCCTGGAAAACAATGTAGGGCGACTTCATCTTCAGGAAAACCCTTGTATTCATAGTGGCATTTTACTCCTAACCAAGGTGATTTCTCCTTGATAAATTTTCTATTCATGGATTTATCCATCAACGAACGCTTGCCATGGGCTCCTATGACAAATCGACTTTTAAATTCCATATCTTTCGTTGAAACCAAAAAGCTGTCTTCCAAAAATTTGGTAGCGTAGACTGTTTGGAACTTCAATTCTACCCCTTGTTTTAGCGCAAGCTCATAAAGAGCGTTATCCAAAGCATATCTGCTGATTCCAAAACCGCCAAGCGGTAGTTGGGTGCTTAGCTTTCTTCCTTTTTCATTGGAAATTGAAAAATTCCGAATGGGAACAGCTCCTAAATGCTCTAAATCAATCCCCAAATACTCTAAAAATGAACGTACCTCATTTGAGACATACTCCCCACAAACTTTATGATGTGGATATTCGCTCTTCTCCAATACCAATACGGATAATCCGGCTTTGGACAAACAAACTGAAGCCGTTAATCCTGCCAAACCACCCCCAACAATAATGGCATCATAATTCATTGAGGTAAGATACGTCCAAAAAGAAAAATCCCGATGCACCATCGGGATTTTAGTTCAAATCTTTTGAGGAAATACGCTCCTAATTTGTATTCTCACGTGCTTCTTCCTTAAGTGCATCACTAGCGACGATAGCCAACTCTACCCTTCTATTTTTAGCTTTTCCTTCAGCAGTGTCATTGGTGGCCCTAGGCTGTGTCTCTCCGTACCATTTTGTGGTAAACCTAGAAGTGCTAATTCCATGTCCCACCAAATACTGCGTTACGGACTCTGCCCTTTTTTGGGAAAGTCCCCAGTTGTATTCGTCAGAACCGGCGGAATCCGTATGCCCTTCTATGAGAATATTTGATTTTGGATATTCCTTGAAAATACCAACCAATTTGTCCAAGGTCTCCGCAGAGGTGCCTTTTACCTCCGCCTTATTGGTTTCAAAGAAAACCCCCGCATCCTGGGTAAATGTAACGTTGATACCTTCTCCTACACGCTGTACTTCGGCTCCAGGAATTTCTTCCTCAATCCGTTCGGCCTGTCGATCCATTCTGCTGCCAATATAACCGCCTGCAGCACCACCGACTACGGCACCTATGATAGCCCCCAGAGCTGTATTGCCTTTGCCTACATTATTACCAATTACACCTCCTATGACTGCCCCACCGGCGGCGCCGATAGCGCCTCCTTTTTGAGCTTTATTTGCATTTTTAACGGCGCTGCAACTTAAAAGTAGTGCTAGTGAAATGCCGTAGATCATTCCTTTTTGCAATAGTGTTCTCATATTATTTTCTTGAAAATTCATAAACAATGGTAACGAGTTCGCCATCAACATTGGCGTTTGATTTCAAAATCATTTGTTGTTCGGACAGGGAGGCAATGTTCAAACGATACCCTACCCCACCTGAAATATCTTTGTAGCTGTCATCAATAAATTTGAACTGTAATTGACTACCATAATTCTGTTGCGGTTCAATTACGGACCAACGAATTCTTCTTATCCCCCCTCTACAAAGGGACCCGTCTTTAATAGTATATCGTCCTGTGCTGTTATTGTCGCGGAAAAACCATTCGCTTCCTTCAAAACAAATGTCTTTGGCATCGTTGAAAAGTACAGCTTGGAAGTTTCCGGTATTATTCTCGTATCGAATATTGTCCAGGGCCCAGGTACCACTGAACAAATTCCGTTGCGAGCGCACTGATTTTGTCGTTGTGCACGACGCCAGTAAGAGTACGGTCACTATCGGTATAAGTAGCTTCTTTTTTAGCATATTATGAGTGTTATATGATTAAAATACGGATGGGACAGGAAATTGGTTCATGGGCTAATCACCTTTTATCGAAAAAAAAAGATTTAGTATGCTAAAAGTTCCAAGAGATCGGCCTCAAAACGTTCTTTGGGTAAAAATCCATTTTCCAAGTTTTTCGCAAAGGGTACCGGAGTGTCAAGACTCCCCACTCGTTTTACTGGGGCATCAAGATACTCAAAACAATTTTCCGTAACCAAGGCTGAAATATCACTTGCTATTCCGCCAAATAGGGTATCCTCCTGCAAGATGATTACTTTTCCAGTTTTTTCGACCGATTGGTATATTGCTTCAGTATCCAAAGGCATCAAGGTCCGTAAATCAATAAGGTCCGCAGCTATGTCCAGGTGCTTCTTCAATACATCCAAGGCCCAATGAACCCCGGCCCCATAGGAAATAACAGTGATGTCCTTTCCTTCAAGTATGGTACTTGCCTTACCTAGGGGGATGGTGTAATAATCATTTGGAACATCGCCATAAATGCTCCTGTACAATCCCTTATGTTCAAAAAATAGGACGGGATTGGGATCGTTGATACTTTGGGACAGAAGCCCTTTGGCATCATTGGGAAAAGCGGGGTAAACCACTTTTAGTCCAGGGGTTTTAGTGAACCACGCCTCATTGGTCTGGGAATGAAAAGGTCCCGCGCCTACTCCCCCTCCGCAGGGCATGCGTATTACGACATCGGCGTGCTGGCCCCAGCGATAATGTACCTTGGCAAGATAGTTCACAATGGGATTAAACCCAGAACTCACAAAATCTGCAAATTGCATTTCTACCACTGATTTCATGGAATTGATGGACAGTCCCATGGCGGCCGAGACTATAGCAGACTCACAAATTGGTGTATTTCGCACCCTGTTTCGCCCAAAATCCTTGTAAAAACCATCGGTTATCTTAAATACCCCTCCATACTCTGCAATGTCTTGGCCCATAATAATGAGTTCCTGATGCCTTTCCATAGATTGCCTTAAACCTTCAGAAATCGCATCGACAAATCGGATATTTTTTTTATCACTACTATTTGTATCAACTATTTCATTTTCAAATTTATGAAATACATTACTTAACTCTTCACTTTTATTGAAAGAAACTGGCTTTTCAGCATATGCTTCCTCAAGGCCAGCAGTAATTTCACCCGCAATTTGCGCTCTCAGTTTTTCAATTTTCTTGTCGCTTACCACCCCTTCCCTCAACAGAAAATCCTCATAGTTGGAAATGGGATCTTTCTTTGCCCATTCCTTCATTAACTTTTCAGGAACATATTTGGTGCCACTTGCTTCCTCATGCCCCCTCATCCTAAATGTCTTAAATTCCAAGAGTACAGGTCTTGGGCGTTTTCTCAACGCTTTACAGAGTTCTTCTACTTTACTGTAAACTTCAAGAATGTTATTGCCATCAATGATTCGACCTTCAATACCATACCCTTTGGCACGATCAACCAAATTTTCGCAATTGTACTGCTCTTTCGTGGGGGTAGATAATCCATAACCGTTGTTTTCAATGCAGAACAATACGGGCAAG
>JBCBZA010000024.1:0-33337 GCA_039815575.1 Bacteroidota bacterium
AGCTCAAAAACAGTTAGTATTTAATATAATGAATAATTATGAGGCTACTTCCAAGAAAGAAAAACCAGGGATAGGGTTGAATAATTTGAAAAAACGGTTGGAATTGATTTATCCCAAAAGGCATCACCTGCAAATTGAACAAACTGATGGTGTCTATAACGCAAAATTAAATATTCAAACCTTTTGAAGGGTTTCAATAAAGATGAAAACCTATTGTATTATTGATGATGAGCCCATAGCACATCGTATTATTGAGGGCTACTGTGCAGACCTGTCCTACTTGAAAAAGGGGGGTAATGCGTATAATGCTTTTGAAGCTTCTGAACTTCTATCCCAGCAAAAGGTAGACTTGGTTTTCTTGGACATCAATATGCCAAAAATGACAGGTTTTGAGTGGCTGAAAACGGTATCTCATCCCCCACAAATTATCGTTACCTCCGCCCATAAGGAATATGCCTTGGAAGGCTACGAACTGGATATTGTAGATTACTTGCTAAAACCTTTTTCCTTTGCGCGATTTCTCAAGGCGATTAATAAGGTCAACCCGTCAAAAAACACTGTCCTAATGGAAGCTTCGGTTAAACCTGGAGAAAAAGACCATTTTTTTCTAAAGGGAGACAAGCAGTACCATCAAATTCACTTGGATGCTTTGTTGTTTGTGGAAGCACTTGGTAATTATACCAAAGTGCACCTCAAGGAAGGGATGATTATCAGCCATGAAAAAATCTCAAGTTTGGAAAATTTATTGCCCAAGGATACCTTTTTACGGGTCCATAAATCCTTTATAGTGGCCATTAAGAAAATTGAACGCATTCAAGGCAACCTTATTTATTTGCAAAAGCATAAAATTCCCATTGGTCAGACCTATAAAAGCAAAATTCTTGATTTATTGGGAAGTGGAACTTAACCTCCAACCGTAAGGGCAAAAAGAAAGGATTGCCTAGCGCTCAAAGACCTTTTCAAAACGTTCAAAGACCACAATCATGCTTTCCAAAGGTTGCTTTCCAAATTCGGCAAGTTCCCGAGTATAATAGTCCCAATGGACGTTTCGCCAGTATTGCAGGCTTTTATCCCCTTCACCCTCCAAACGGGCGTGCTCGGCATGAATGGCAAAATAAGGGACCAATTTTACAGAGGTGGTACGTACAATGCATTTGGCATCACCCTTCCAATTGGTGACCACAAAAAAATCACCGATCTTGGGTAAGGGTTCCTTTCGTAATTGCAGCCCCATTAGGGAGTGTGCAGTAGCCCTTTTAATGTCTTTGCGAATCAATTCGACCAAAGCGTTAGCGTCTTTTTCGTTGTCTCCAAAATAACCCACACCTGGGGCAGGTTCGTTGGCAAATTCTAAATGTTTGTCTAAAAAGTCGCCCCAAAGACTTCGGGCCGAAGCGTTTTCCATAGCTCTTGGTTGTTACACAAATTTACCCAATTTAAACTGTTTAACAGCATGGTCAGCAGCACGTGCAGTAAATGCCATATAGGTCAACGAAGGGTTAACGCAACTGGCAGAGGTCATAAATGCACCATCCGTAACATATACATTAGGGACATCATGCAGTTGATTGTGTTTGTTGGTGATAGACGTTTTTGGGTTCCGGCCCATGCGGGCGCCGCCCATCTCATGGATGCCCAAGCCTGGACCGGTTTCCGTATCGTAGGCACTCACTTCTTTGAAACCAGCAGCGTTGAGCATGGCTACCGCCTCCTGCTTAATGGCTTCGCGCATGTTGTACTCGTTTTCCTTGAATTCCACATCAAAGTCGAGTTGGGGCAAACCCCATTGGTCTTTCTTATCGGAACTTAATGAGACCCGATTGTCATGATAGGGTAGCATCTCTCCAAATCCGGTCATCCCAATTTGCCAACCTCCCGGTTTTAAAATGGCTTCCTTTAATGCCTTTCCATGACCCATTTCGGCCACCGTTTCCGACCAGTTTTGTCGGCTAGCACTTCCCTGATACCCAAAGCCCCTCAGAAAATTATTTTGCTTGCTTTTTTTATCAAGGTTGACGAATCTTGGAATATAAAATCCGTTGGGCCGTCGGCCTTTGTAATATTTATCTAAATGGCCATCCACTTTTGCCGTAGCGCCCAATTGGTAATGATGATCCATAATATTTCGGCCCAGTTCGTCATAAGTATTGCCCATCCCATTGGGGAAGGCCTTTGATTTGGATTGCCATAAAATACCTACGGATGCCATGGCCGAGGCGCACAAAAAGATCACCTTTCCTTTGTACTCCAGCTTTTCATGGGTTTCGGTATCGATGACTTTTACTCCCGTCGCTTTCTTGGTCATCTCATCATACACAATTTCATGCACAATGGAATTGGGCCTTAAGGTCATATTTCCTGTACGTTCGGCTGCGGGTAGTGTGGACGAGTTGCTGCTGAAATATCCCCCGAAAGGGCAACCCCTCCAACAACGATTTCGGAACTGACAAGTACTACGACCTTCAACTTTGGGATTGGGATCGGTCATATTGGCCGTTCTGCCTATGGTCAATAATCGTCCATCCTCAAATTTTACGGACATTGCCTTTTGTAGTTCCTGTTCGGCACAGTTTAAATCCATGGGAGGATGAAACTTACCGTCCGGTAATTGGGGGAGTCCCAAATTTTGCCCGCTTACCCCAATATAATCTTCCACCTTATCGTACCAAGGGGCAATATCCTTATAGCGCACCGGCCAATCCACAGCAATACCTTCCTTTAGATTGGCTTCAAAGTCAATATCACTCCAGCGGTAACTTTGACGCCCCCAGGTCAAGGAACGCCCACCTACTTGATACCCCCGTATCCAATCAAACCGCTTGGTCTCTTGGTAGGGATGTTCCAAATCATTCACAAAAAAGTGCTTCACATCATCTTGTGGGGCCCAGCCAACCCGTAATTGTTTGGGATACTTTTTCTTTTCTTCCCTTGATAGTTCTCCCTTAAAGGGATAATCCCAGGGGTCGTCATGCATGGTCGGATAGTCCACAATATGATTGACCATTGGTCCACGCTCCAAAACCAAGGTTTTCAATCCGTTTTCACATAGTTCTTTGGCCGCCCAACCCCCGGTAATACCAGTACCTACTACAATGGCGTCGTAGATGATGTTTGGATTTGCCATAGGCCGCATTTCGTATAGGAATCGTTATATTTATGACTATTCGCTTGAGAGCAAGGGACCCTTCGTCCCCTTAAATATAGCGGAATAATCTAACAACCATCTAATTTTTCAAATATGAACACAATAAAGGGTCCGGCTGTCTTTTTAGCACAATTTGTGGATTCGAAACCACCGTTCAATTCGTTGGAAGGCATGTGCGAATGGGCTTCTGGCCTAGGTTACAAAGGGATTCAAATTCCAACTTGGGAATCGTTCTTGATCGATTTGGACAAAGCTGCGGAATCACAAACGTATTGCGATGAACTGAAAGGGAAAATCAATTCTTATGGATTGGAAATTACGGAACTCTCTACCCATTTACAGGGTCAGTTGGTCGCTGTACACCCTGCTTATGACATCATGTTCGATAATTTCGCTCCAGACGAATTAAAAGGGAAGCCCAAGGAACGAACTGCTTGGGCTGTGGAAACCGTAAAGAAGGCAGCCACGGCAAGTAGGCGTTTGGGAATAAAAGCGCATGCTACTTTTTCGGGTGCGCTACTGTGGCATACGGCCCATCCGTGGCCGCAACGTCCTGCCGGATTGGTAGAAATGGGTTTTGAGGAATTGGCGCATCGCTGGATGCCCATCTTGAACCATTTTGATAAAGAAGGAGTAGATGTTTGCTATGAAATACACCCTGGGGAGGACCTCCACGATGGGGATACCTTTGAACGTTTTTTGGAAGCGACGGACAATCATAAACGCGTTAATATTTTGTATGACCCTAGCCATTTTGTGCTGCAACAACTGGATTACATTGCCTACATTGACCACTATCATGAATTTATCAAATCCTTTCATGTAAAGGATTCCGAATTCAATCCTACAGGAAAAAAAGGAGCGTTCGGGGGCTATAATGACTGGGGAAATAGAGCGGGACGTTATCGCTCCCTTGGCGATGGACAGATTGATTTTAAAACTATTTTCTCCAAGTTGACCCAATATGGCTGCGATGTTTGGGCGGTCATGGAATGGGAGTGCTGCATTAAGAGCCCGGAACAGGGGGCACGGGAAGGGGCAACATTTATTGCAGACCATATTATCGAGGCCACAGAAAAAACCTTTGATGATTTTGCAGGTGCGGAAATTGATAAAGAACAACTAAAAAGAATACTGGGATTATGAGAATTACCTTAATTCTATTTGGCATTTTGGTGATGACAGCATGTCAACAACATGCACAGAATAAAGTTTCTGAGCCAAATCAGCAAGCGACTGAAAATATTCAAAAAGAACCCACGGTACCCGAGGCTACTGAGTTTTATGAACCGGTACCTCCTAAGGTAAAAGTGGCAGAAAATGGAGTGCCCGAGGATGCCATTGTGTTGTTTGATGGCAGTAGTTTTGAGGCATGGATAAGTGCCATAGATAGCACAGCCGTACAGTGGCATTTAAATGAGGATGGCAGCATGACTGTTAAGGACAAGACTGGGGATATTCAGACCAAAAGAAATTTTGGAAGTGTCCAGTTGCATGTGGAGTGGAAATCCCCAGCAGATGTGCAAAGGGAGGGGCAAAATAGAGGCAATAGTGGGGTGTTTCTTCAAAGTCGCTATGAGGTACAGGTTTTGGATAACAACGATAATCCTACCTATGTCAATGGGCAGGTCGGGTCCATTTATAAACAGGCCGTACCCTTGGCCATGACTTCCCTACCCTCGGGGGAATGGAATGCCTATGATATCATTTACCATGCCCCAATATTTGATAGTGATGAAAACAAAGTGCAATCGGCAACCATTACGGTACTTCATAATGGAGTTTTAATCCAGGATCATGTGGAGATTCAGGGAACAACAGAATATATCGGTTGGCCCAAAAATGAAGCGCATGGCCCTGCCCCCCTAAAACTCCAAGACCATGGGGACAATAGTCGGGTAAGTTATCGCAACATATGGGTAAGGGAGCTGGAGTAGAAGGCGTCTTTGGGTAAAAGGAATTTCATAAGTTTTTGCTTTTGCTAACTTTGCCAAAATCCATACATCGCCTATGATTCACTCCATGACAGGCTACGGAAAGGAGGTTGTGCAACTTCCAACCAAAAAAGTTACCGTAGAACTCAAATCCCTCAATAGTAAAAACCTTGATATCAATGCTCGTATTCCTCAGGCGTACCGGGAAAAGGAAATTTTATTGCGCAAACAGATTGCCAATAGTGTCCTCCGGGGCAAAGTGGATTTTGGGCTATATGTAGAAATTACTGGTGAAGAAACTACAGCTGAAGTAAATCAAGGGGTAGTCAAAAAGTATATGGAGCAATTGGCGGGCATTGCTCAAGGCGATGAACTTAAGTTGTTGGAGCTGGCCCTGCGTATGCCGGATACCATGAAGACCGATAAGGACGAAATGGATGCCGAAGAATTTTCGGCCATCACAAATGCCCTTTCCAATGCGATAGAAGCCTTGCTACAATTTCGGTTGGAGGAAGGGCAAGCCTTAGAGCAGGATTTTAACCATCGCCTTGGACTATTACGTCAATTATTGGGGAAAGTGGTTGCTATGGACCCGGAGCGCTTGCATTCCATACGGGAGCGACTTGAAAAGGCTGTGGCTGACCTTAAGGCAGAAGTAGACGAAAACCGTTTTGAACAAGAACTCATTTATTACTTGGAAAAATATGACATAACGGAAGAAAAGGTACGCTTGGGCAATCATCTCGATTATTTTGAGACGACCTTAAATTCGGATGATTCGAACGGTAAGAAATTAGGCTTCATCTGTCAGGAAATTGGAAGGGAGATCAATACCATAGGCTCCAAATCGAATTATGCACCTATGCAACAGCTGGTGGTACAGATGAAGGATGAGTTGGAGAAAATCAAGGAACAATTATTGAACGTACTGTGAGCAAAGGGGGGAAGTTATTGATTTTTTCGGCCCCTTCCGGAAGTGGGAAAACCACCATGGTACGTTATTTATTGGACCAGTCGGAGCTGAATTTGGCCTTTTCCGTATCTGCCACATCCCGCCCTAGGCGGGGTAAGGAGAAACATGGGGAACATTATTACTTTATGTCCATTTCAGAATTTAAAAAACACATCAAGAACGGCGATTTTTTGGAATGGGAGGAAGTCTATCGAGATAACTTTTACGGTACTTTAAAAAGTGAAGTAGAGCGGCTATGGAATGAAGGTAAACATGTGATTTTTGATATTGATGTTGCGGGCGGCTTGCGAATCAAAAAGAAGTTTCCCAAAGAGACCTTGGCAGTTTTTGTAAAACCTCCAAGTGTTGACGAATTGAAGATTCGGTTGAAAAAACGTAGTACGGAAAGCGACGATAAGATCAACATGCGTATCGCCAAGGCTTCAGTAGAATTGGCTACGGCCCCCCAATTTGATGTGGTCATTAAGAATTACGATTTAGAAGTTGCATTACAGGAAGCACACCAGCTGGTGGCAGATTTTGTTGGAGCATCACAGGATGATTCCTACGAATCAAATTAAAATCAAGAACCAACCCTATTTCGAGGAGGGAAATTTCCTTTAAAATGAAAAAGAACATAGGACTGTATTTTGGCACCTTTAACCCCATTCATATTGGTCACTTGGTCATTGCCAACCATATGGTGGAATTCTCGGCCTTGGATGAAGTTTGGTTCGTAATTACCCCTAAAAGTCCTTTTAAGCAAAAACAGACGCTACTTAATAACCACCACCGATATCAAATGGTATTTGAAGCCACTCAAGAGTATCCAAAATTAAAAGCCAGTACGATAGAATTTGACCTCCCACAACCCAATTATACCGTAACGACTTTGGTTCATATTGGGGAGCGGTATCCGGAGTACAATTTCTGTCTGATTATGGGCGAAGACAATTTAAAAGGTTTTCATAAGTGGAAGAACTACAAGGCCATTGTAGCGGGCCATGACATTTATGTCTATCCAAGGTTAGCGGAAGGCAAGGTGGAACAGCAATTTAAAAGCCACCCAAAAATACATAGGGTAGATGCTCCCATCATGGAAATCTCATCTACTTTTATTCGAAGGGAACATCAAAAAGGCAAAAACATTAAGGCCTTGCTTCCAGAAAAGGTATGGACCTATATGGACGAGATGAATTTTTATAGATGACACTTGTCTATAAGGTATTGCTTTATTTACGTTACTCCTGTTATTCCCAAAAGGTATTTGCTGGTACTTTGCAAGGGAAAGGCAAGGGTTGCGTCTTTCCAATTTCCTGAAGGGTTCTACTAAATAATAATTGGGATTTCTATGTCAGAAATCCCATCTTGGATCGTATTACTTGTATAGACGGCTCATGAATTCCAAGGAATTTAAAGAATGTATCCTAATTTATACGGACAATCTATTTCGTTTTAGCCTAAGCATTGTGAAAAATGTTTCATCGGCTGAGGACATTGTTCAAGAAGTCCTACTTAAACTTTGGAAAAAAAGATTTGAAATAGATAGAGCAGGAAATATCAAGTCATTGACCTTTACTATGATTAAAAATGCGAGTTTGGATTATTTGAGGAGAAATAAGGTCCTTGAAGGGTTTGAAACGGTTAATGGAAGTCTTTTTAGCGATTCGCTGGAAAATAGGATGGAACTCAAAGATAAATTAAGTTGGGTCAGTCAAATTATCAAGGGACTACCCGAAACCCAACAAATGATATTACACCTTAAGAATATAGAAGGGCTTAGCATTCTAGAGACCTCAAAGATTATGAATATGAAGGAAAATACGGTTTCGCAGCAACTTTCAAGAGCCAGAAAAAAAATACGGGAGTCATATAAAAAAATTGAAGAATATGGACTTTGATTATATAAAAGGGTTATTGGAGAAGTACTATGAAGGAATTTCGACCAGCAAGGAAGAACATGTACTTAAGGCGTATTTTGCCAAACCCAACATTGATAAAAGATTGGAAGCGTATAGGATTGATTTTCAGTTTTCCACTGCAGAAAAAAATATCCGAACATCCGCGGAATTCAAGCAAAGATTGGAAGTAGAATTCACAGAAAATGATCGGGAAGTTTTTCAAATCCCTAAAAAATGGATGAAGTATGCTGCGGCAATCGCACTTTTGGTATTAGCTTTTGCTGGAGGATTTCTTTCAGGCAATAGGGTTGAGAACACTAGTGTCGTTAATTCCAAACTGTTGCGTTTGGAGGATGAGATTAGTCAATTAAAATCCATGTATGCCCTGGCCTTACTGGATCAGAATCTTGCCCATAAGAGAATGGAGGCCGTTTCCATGGCAAAAAATTTTAAGCATATGGAGGATAGGATTCTTGCTGAGGTGGTTAAGGTATTGCGATACGATGAAAATGAAAATGTAAGGCTGGTGGCCCTTGAAACCTTAAAGTCATTTATCAACGACAAAAAGGTATATCACGCGGTTATCAATTCCATACCTTTTCAAAACTCTGGGATTGTGGTTCAAGATATGTTGGCCACGCCAGAACTCATAGGATCTGAAGAGGCTAAGTCCAAGTGGAAGGAGTTTCAAGAGATTAGGGGTTTGGAAGATTACAATCTTAAAAATGCTATCGATTCCTTAGCTATCAAAATATAATTAAAATGAGTAACAAGTTGATAATTATCATCGTGCTGACACTTTTTTTGGTTTCAACAGTAACAGCCCAAGACCATGGGAATAGATTGAATGTGGACGGAGATGATTTTGGTGAAATAGAAAAGATCAATTTTTACACTAAGCGTGTTCCCGTTAACCTAGTCGGTACTGAAGAAAGGTTCATCACCTATGAGATTGTTTCGAAAGGTAAAAGTGAGTACAGCGTGTCTGATTTCTTTAGTATTTCCAAGAAATACAATTTGCTATCATTTACGGAAAAAGGGGCAGGTGTGGAAGGGGTATCTTTAAAAATAACCATGCCAAATAATTTGGTTTTGGAATTTAATAACGAAACCGCTCCCTTGTCCTTGGCACATTTAAAAGTAGATTACCTTAAGATTAAATCCGAGGCTGGAATTCTTAGATTGGTTAATATTGGCGGTGATGCGGTTGATATCTCATGTACAGCCTGTGAGTTGAACATGGAATCCACTGAGGCCACTATTTCCAGTGTCAACAAATACGGCCATACCCATATTGATGTAGAAGCGTTGAAATTGTTTAATAATTTGGAGCATCCCATTATCGCTTCCACGGATACGGGCGATATTACCTTAAAGTTACCTAAGGATATTACGACGACCATTAAGACCAGAGCAAAACGTATCCAAGTAGATGATGTCTTTTCACCGGAATTAAATGAAGAGGGAAAATACACCTATGTAAGAATTTTGGGTGACAAGGATTATGGTAACAATAAAACACAACCCACAAGAAACATGGTAATCCTAAGTAGCAATCAAGGGGAAATACACATCTTAAAAAGGTGACTGCAGCACCTTGACGTTTATACTTGAATTCTTGAGTACGGAGGCTAAAAACTAGACTTCACCTCCAGCTAAATCTTAACTATAAAACAATAAGAAAATGAAAAAGACATTTTTCATCATGACCGGCCTATGCCTTACTTTAAGCTTTGTGTCGGCCCAAATTTCAGGTGAAATTTCGGGTAAGACCATCGCGCGTAAAAGTAGTAAGGCCTTGCCCTATGCCTCCATAATTTTGAGACAGAACGACTCCGTTCTGGTGGGAAAAATTTCTGAGGACAACGGAGCCTTTCGTTTTACAAACCTGCCTTTAACAACCCTATCTTTAGAAGTGTCCTTTATTGGGTTTCAAACGCAAACCCAAATAGTTGTATTGACTGAATCTTCCCCAAGCCTTGAAGTACCAGATATTCTTTTGGAGGAAGATGTTAATGCACTGAAAGAAGTGGTTGTCGAAGCTGAACGCACATTGATTGAACAACTTATTGATAGGAAGGTAATTAATGTAGGGAAGGACTTGACCTCCTTGGGAGGTTCTACCATAGAGCTATTGGACAATATTCCATCGCTAGAAGTAGATCCTGAAGGCACCATTAGCCTTAGGGGAAATAATAACCTTCAACTTTTTGTGGATGGTAGGGCTACCAATCAATCCCCTCAAGCGGTACTGCAACAAATTCCACCAACATCAATTTCAAAGGTTGAGGTTATCACCAATCCTTCGGCAAAATACAGTCCGGAGGGGTCTTCTGGCATCATCAATATCATTTTAAAGAAGAACGTAGTGGAGGGGTATAACGTGAGCATAAATACTGGATATACCGTTGGTATTCTACCTAAATACAACGGATCCATAAACAGTGGTTTGCGGATTGGCAAATGGGGATTTTCGTTGCTGAACAGCATATCAAATAGTAGTTATCCCTCGCAAAGATTTTTTGACCGGTTTACAGATAACAGCAGTCATCTTACAGATTTTCAAATTGATATGACCCCTACCTACAATCGACTTGGTATTGATTTTTTCATGTCGGAAAACCACCAAATATCTGTTCTGGCTGGCATTAGTACGTGGAAAGGGACCGTCTCTAATAATATAGATATCCTCTTTAATGATGATAGGGAGGACATTATCAGTAGGATAGATGGAACCGGAAGCTCAAACGGTTCAGAATACAACCTATTTTATCAAGGTTTTTTTAATGAAAAGAAGAACAGCCTGAAATTTGAAGTGAATTATGAGGAAGGTTCCGCGGATGATTTGGATGAATATACTGTTTTTGGTTTTGACGAAATGACCTTTGAAACCAATAGGTCCTTGACCACCAATGTTGACTATACCAATGCTTCCAAAGACCAATGGAACTGGGAGGTGGGGGGTGCCGCTGAGTTAATGGGGCAAACCAAGGATTTTGAATCCACACAAATAGGCAGTCCAGCCCTTGATCATAGATACAACAGGGATGTTTTTTCAATGTATGGTCAGGTCAATACTACCTTGGCAAAATGGGAGATGCAGTTGGGCTTAAGAGGAGAAGTGGTTAACGAGGTAGGCAAGAGTTTCAACGAAACGGTATATGAAAACGACTACGCCCGGATATACCCATCCTTGTTTATCAACCATGTATTAAAAAAGGGGCGTTTATTTTTTCAGTATAGCAATCGTATTGACCGGCCTGCTTTTAACCTGGTGAACCCCGTACGATTTTTCAATACCCCTTCTTTCATTTCCATTGGTAATATTAATTTACAACCACAACTGGCCCATGGATTTGAATTAGGGTACTCTTTTCGTAAAAAGGCAACCCTAACCACTAGTATATTTTACAGGCGCATAAAAGATGAAATCATAAGGACTTTGGAAATCTCACCAACGGATCCCAATGTCACCCTTTTGAGCTATGACAATTTATCGAATACCGATGTTTTCGGTGCGGAATTGGGATGGAGCCGATCCTTATTTGAAAAATTCAGGTTGATTTTGAATCTGGACTATAACTACAGAACCCTGATAGGTTCCGTGTTATTGCCAGACAGGGTTGTGCCGGAACGCATAGATACAAATGCCAACAACATAAACGGTAGGTTCATCCTACAGTACCGACCGAAAAAAAAACTTACGTTTCAAGTCACACATGTGCATAGAAATGCACGTAATTTTTTGCAGGGACGGTATGATGTCCGATCAAAAATGGACTTTGCCGCGACCCTTTCAGTGCTAAAAGGCAAGGGCCGTATTTCCCTTAGCGTTAAGGATATGTTTAACAACTGGGATGTGTTTTACACTACTCAAGTTCCCTTTGTCCAAGAAGGAATCAACGATATTGAATCACAAACCTTTTTTGTTGGATTCAATTATGCGTTTGGGGGCAAGGTTAATTCTATTAAACGGTCAAGAAGGGATGATTTTAAGGTCAACCAACGGGATAAAAAATCGGGCATCGAATAATAGGGCCATTACTTTAACTACGTCCTAAAGACAAAGACTAAAATCAAGTGAAAACTGGATTTGCGAATACTTTGCTTAAATGACGCTACTAGGCAAGCTTCTATCACCCAAGTTAAAGGTACGTTCTAGTCCTACCACCAACACCCTTTTCGTTGAACCGCAGATAGGAGGTTAAAACAAATAAAAAACTAGGAAAGCAATTTAGAAACTACCAAAAAATCCATAGGGTAGATGCTTCTATTATGGAAATCCCATCTGCTTTTATTGGAAGGGAACATCAAAAAGGCAAAAACATTAAGGCCCCGCCTCAAGAAAAGAGATAGAGCTATAAACTTAATTTCACTTCAAAGTCTATCATATCGGAAATCGCTTTATCTTTTAATTGAATACTGTACTTCTGACTCTCATAGGTAATGCCCCAACGTGTTCTATCAATTTTAAACAGTGTTGTCATTTGTTGATTTTTAAAATCAACTTCCGCCTGAAATTTTATGGGTAGCGTAACCCCCTTAATGGTCAAACTGGCGTTTACCCATAGATGGGTGGCATCATGATAACGGGTATCCGTTATGACTAATTTGGAAGTAGGATATTTTTTTACATCAAAAAAGTCTTCATTTTTTAAGTGATCAACAAGCCCGTTGTCATAATCAACCCCATTTTTTTCTATTGATGCAATAGTATTCATGGCTATGATAAAAACCCCACCGGTAATTTTGCTATTGGTTTTGATAAAATATCCTTTTTTAAAATGGACCACACCCTGATGACCCCCTAAATTCAATACATCGGTTCCATACCATTTGAGTTCACTTTTGGATGGATCAATATGAAGTTGTTTTTGAGCGGATAAATATCCAGTTGTGCAAATCGCAATGATGCTAATTAAGACACGATTTTTCATCTATCTTTTTTAGAAATTAACAGTCCATAAAACTATTGAAGGGCTTAGTAAAAAATGTCAAAAGAATATAAAAGAAGTGTCAACTATTGTGAAAAGTCTTAGGATTGTATGTTATTTACATCTTAGTATGCATATCGATATCCAATACTTTTATAAGGGCTGTATTATTGTTGCCGCATTTCTGGGTATTTTGTCCTGTTCAAAAAAGCAAGACATCCCTTTTCCCAAAAAGGTAAAGGTATCATTACGAGAAGTGGGACATCATTTATTGTTGGCCAATCAAGATTCTACAACCATAGTAAAACCTGTGGTGACCTTAGCGGAATTAAAATATCAATTGTCATTTGAAGAACAGTTAGAAATCCATCCAGATAGTTTAGTTATCTATATGGACAATAGTTTTAAAAAAGCGATGTTGCCTCGGGACTATTTCATAGAGGTATTGCAATGTATAGACAAGGAGGTGGCTTATAGTTACTATGAAAATGGAAGAAAAACGGGAAATACGGATATTCATTGCAGAAAAAGGCAATTAAAAAAGGGGTGTTATCGCATACATGTTACGTTCATGGAAATACCCGAGACAGGAACACGTCAGTTTGGTTCTGCACATGTACTGTTGTCGGGTATTGCCATAGTATTGGCAATAGCATTCATATATTTTAAAATAAATCCTAAATCTATTCCTAAGCATAGTAATAAAGACTTTGCACCTATTGGCAAGTATAAGTTTTACCCTGAACAAAATAAACTTATAAAGGAAGCTTCCGAAATCAGTCTGTCCAAAAAGGAATGTGAATTGTTATCCATATTTATTGCCAATCCCTTTCAAATTATGAAACGGGAAGAGTTAACAAAAAAGGTATGGGAGGATAAGGGGGTTATTGTAGGTAGAAGTTTGGATACCTATATATCCAAACTGCGTAAAAAACTACGAGAGGACCCCTCTGTTAAACTCACCAATATTCATGGGGTTGGCTATAGATTGGAATTTTAAGCCATCCTATCTTGACTTTTTAGTGTCGTCGCTATGAAGAAAATAATTAATTGCACTTTAATTATCCTTATGCCAATGGTATTCAAAGCAGCGTTAGGAAAAAAGACAAGGAATAACCCAATTTTTTTAAAGAAATGTTATAAGTGTCAATTTAAAATATCCACCCCCAAAAACTTGTCGTCTTTATTGTAATACCATTTGCGGGTCTTGGGTAGTTGCATCCCATTGATTTTTTCCATGCCACTGAGTAGGATGTACTCTCCATCGTTTTTGGACTCGTCATGGAAGAATTGATAGACCTCCATGGCATAGGTCTCTGGGTCAAAATAGAAATACCAAATATCATCACCTACCTCAGTGTCATAGGTAGCCTTCACCTTAAGATAGGTTTTTCCCTTAAAAGTAGCCCTGTTCACTTTATCATGAACAGTAGTGCCGTTGTCCTTGAGCTTCATAGGAAGACCATAGAGGTAGGTGTAATAGTTCCGATACATCTTCCCCCGTTCACAGCTCAATCGGAACGTATCCATATCCTCCTTCGAAATAGTGGTAGACCCATTTAGGGTGATGGTGCAACTATCCCGTTCTACCCTATAGGAGTACGTGTCCCCGTCTCTGGAAACGTCCACGCCAAATTTGGAATGCGGAAAATCAATATGGACGGCACTAAGTCTATCCGAACCATTTAGGGTCTCCATTTTTACATTTAGGGTGCCAATAAAGGAGGTCCAGGTACCGTTGGGATCGTGAAAGGCAATGGCCTTATCCAATACCTCCGGCCCCGTAAGTTGCTGTGCCATAAAGGATGGACCTATACAGAGTGCTAATAAAAATAATACAACTTTCATACTAGGGGTTTGTTTTCAATTCGCGCGGGTTCCACAGAACTATCGTGCTCCAAATAATACAGTTCCAGCAGGTCCATCGTTGCTTTGATCATATCCCGACTTTCGGTAAGGAGCGTAAAATAAAGTCTTGTATTCTTTGGACTTGACTCTTCCGTCCGGGTCCGCGCCACCTGTTTTTCTATTTTTTTAGTCACCAGGTCGGTAAAATCTTTTTTGGTGGACAGTACCGAACCTATGCGTTCAAAGGCACGATTTTTGAAAATGTCCACCGAATCATCAAAAAGTTTGGCCAAATGAATCTCAAGATCTTTTAGTTCCTTGATTTGGTTGTACTTCAACTTTTTATGGTTGTTGTTGACATGGGTAAAGCCAGTCTTGGAAATTAGTGCCAAGGATTGATCTAAATCTTGGAGGTTATCCAGTAAGGTGATGTAGAAATTACTGGCCCCTCCCACACTGGAATCGTCCAAGTTTTTAATAAAGTAAAAGATATTGTTCTGAAGGTCTTCCAATTCCCTAGATATTTTGGTGACCCCTTTATTGTTCTTTTTTAGGGCTTCTAAATCGTGGCGCGCCAAGCCATTGATGGACCCGGTATAGATTTTGCTGGTACGCTTGATCATATTGCCAATATTGTCGGCACTTTCTTCAATGACCCCTTGAATGGAGCTGCTTTCCGCCCTTCGCAAACTGTCCTCAGCCTTGATGACCTTGGTTTTCTGGTTGTGGGCCATATAATTTCGCAATAACAAGGCCCCTGCAAGGAGTAGCAAAATGATGAGCGCAACAAACCCTCCCAAATGCAAAATACACGCAATGATGGCGGCGGCCGTAAAGGCCGAAATGGCGGTAAAAAACCATCCTCCGATCACATTCAAAACCCCAGCGACGC
Source organism: Bacteroidota bacterium (assembly GCA_039815575.1). Classification (GTDB taxonomy): domain Bacteria; phylum Bacteroidota; class Bacteroidia; order Flavobacteriales; family Flavobacteriaceae; genus Croceivirga. The sequence goes on from JBCBZA010000024.1 coordinate 15,607, forward strand.
GATAGACCGCACTTTCTGCTCCCCAGGCGCGGTCTGCCAAGGAGGTCCCCATGGTAACCATAAAGGTAACATAGGTGGTGGACAGGGGTAGTTTCATTGAAGTCGCAATGGAAATCAGTACACTGGCTACCATTAAATTTACAGCAGCACGGACCATATCAAAGGCTGGCATATCTTGTACCTTGCTTTTAGGAACATAGGTATAGGGGGTCTCGAACCGCTTATCGATGCGCTTGTTTAGGGAAGGGGGAATGATGGCCGATACATTTTCAAAAGCAGTAACGCTAAACTTTACAATTTGCCTAGAAAGATAATTGGGCTGAAACCGCTCTTCTCCCTCATCTTGCCGAGCCAAATCCACACTCGTTTTTACCACGCTTTTTGCTTTGGAAGAAAACCATAGGGTCAATACCATAATGACCCCCGAGGCCAACAACAGCAATGTTGGCGTTTGCACTGCGGCAGTAAGGCCTTTCATATTAAATTCGGCGGCAGGAATACCCGAGCTCTGCCAATCTTGAAACGATTGGAGGGCAGCAATGGGAACTCCAATAAAATTTACCAAATCATTACCTGCAAAGGCCATAGCCAAGGCAAATGTCCCAAGGATAATAATGATTCGATACACGCTCCAACCTAGAAATTCAGAAAAAATCCAGGAAATCAATGTCCAGACTACAAGATTACCCAATAAAAAGAGTTCTGTGGATTCATAAACAAAGGCAATAATAGCTTCGTCAAAAAGCGCCGCACTTTTTAATCCCTTTACCAAAATGAAGTAAATAATAGCGGTGATGGCTACCCCACCAAAAAGGGCTTCTACCCATTTGGGCTTTTCATCAAACTTAAACGATATCAATATCCTTGAGATGTATTGCACAATCGCTCCAATGGTAAAGGCGATAAAAACCGAGAGCAGAATGCCAAAAATAATCTCCGTGGCCTTTTCGGTATTTATGTAACCACCTAAGTCGGAAAATGAACCGTCAACAGCTACAATTTTTATCAAGGAAACGGCGACCGCCGCGCCCAATAATTCAAAAACAATGGACACCGTCGTTGATGTGGGCATGCCCAACGTATTAAAAAAGTCGAGCAGGAGGATGTCTGTAATCATAACCGCCATAAAAATGATCATGATTTCGGCAAATACGAATTCGGTGGGGTTAAAAATGCCTTTCCGGGCTACTTCCATCATACCACTTGAAGACATTGCCCCAAAGGCAATACCCAAGCTCGCCACAATCATAATGGTCCTAAAAGAGATGGCTTTGGAGCCGATGGCAGAATTCAAAAAATTGACGGCGTCATTACTCACTCCAACCACCAAATCGGTGATGGCCAGAATGGCCAACGCCACAACCATAAAAATGTAGATGTTCTCGCCCATACTGCGTTTTGAAAGTACGCAAAAATGACATTATAAATTGTTTGTCACGTTAAAATAAAGTTATGAAACGCCACATATATTCCAACTTAAGGGTGTTGGCACGCCGCTGTAGAAAGAATGTGAGCTTTATTGTTTGACAGCCTTATCAGCTGTGATGCTCGGCGGAATCGATGTTTCGGTCAAAAGTAAGGACTCGGTGGTGGTAGACAACACCTGTAGCGATTCTTCTACAAGGGCTACTTTCCCCGTAGTGACATGTATTGAAATCTCCTTGGGTTCATGACCTAAATAACGTATCTGAAGGACATGGGAACCTTCTGGAATCCCAGTCATTTGAAAATTTCCATGAAAATTGGTTTGTTCACTAATGGGCGCATCCTTAATAGCAACGGAAGCAAAAATTAGGGGTTCCCCATCCGTATTGCCATCGGTAATTCTTCCATAGATGGAACCAGTAGATTGACCTATGGCCATATAGCTCAAAATGAAAGCAAAAATGAAAACAACTCTTCTCATTGGGATTTGAAAAGTGCAAAGAAAAGAAAGACACGTTAAGGAATGGTTATGCACAGGTTAATTCAGCGTATCAATGCATATTATTAGGTAGGTTACATAATCGCTTTACATGGTCTAATGCTTTATCTTGCGGGTTAATTTTTTTGGATGCACTGGGAGCGACTTTTATCATTAAAACGATTTGGCGATACGCATAAACGTCAACGTTCGGAACAGGATGAAACCCGCTTGGGGTTTGAGGTGGATTATGATCGCATCATCTTTTCATCAGCCTTTCGAAGTTTGCAGGACAAGACCCAAGTGGTTCCCCTTCCCATTCACATGGGTGCCAACAAAGACTTTGTACATACCCGTCTGACCCATAGCCTTGAAGTTTCGGTGGTGGGACGGAGTCTAGGGCGCATTGCTGGAAGGGCGTTGATGGCCAAATACCCTTATTTGGAGCAGAAACACGGCCATCACTTCAATGATTTTGGGGCTATTGTAGCTGCAGCTTCCTTGGCACACGATATTGGAAACCCCCCATTTGGCCATAGTGGGGAAAAGGCAATTGGAGTATTTTTTTCATCTGGAGGGGGTAAAAAATATCAATCATTTTTGAACAGAAAGGAATATCAAGACCTAGTGGATTTTGAAGGAAACGCCAATGGATTCAAATTGTTGACAGAATCCCGAGAAGGTGTCCCGGGGGGACTTCGTTTGAGCTATGCCACTTTGGGCGCGTTTATGAAATACCCAAAAGAATCCCTTCCCAAAAGGCCCACGTCCCATATCTCTGACAAGAAGTTTGGCTTTTTTCAGTCGGAGAAGGACCTATTTTATGAAGTTGCGGATGAATTGGGACTAAAGGAGAAGCCCACCAAAGGAGGGCGACGATTTTATCGCCACCCCCTTACGTATTTGGTTGAGGCGGCAGATGATATTTGCTACACCATCATTGATTTTGAGGATGGTATCAATAGGGGTTTCATCTCGGAGGATTTTGCTTTGGAATACCTTATCAAACTGGTCAAGGATAAGATCAACACATCTAAGTATAACCAAATGGTGCATGCCAAGGATCGCCTTAGCTATTTAAGGGCGTTGGCTATTAACACCTTGATACAAGAAGCTGTGGGTATTTTTATAGAAAATGAAGAGGACATCGTTGGCGGTACATTTTCCCAAGCCTTGTTGGATAAAAGTCAATATGCGGCACAAATTGAGGATGTCATCAAAATCAGCATTGAAAAAATCTACCAATCCCCGGAGGTCGTTGAGAAGGAACTTGCAGGCTATACGGTCATAGGGGATATTTTAGAAGTGTATACGGAAGCACTGATCGCTAAAAAGGAAGATAGGGAAAGCTCTTATCATAAACTGCTTCTTATGACACTTCCTACCCCTTATCAAAACACCAAAGGCTCCCACTACCAAGTGCTGCTGAATACCTGCAGTTTTGTAGCCAGCTTATCGGATAGTGCCGCCGTGCAATTGCACCAACGTATTGTAGGGGGACAGTTTTAAAAGTTATAATCGACCCCTATACCCAATAGTTGCTTGAACTGAATTCGGGGAATTCCGGGGTCGGTGACCTCCCCGGCATCATTGACCACTTGGTCAAATTTTATATCATCATCGTAGATAATGTGGGTGCCAAAATTGGCACTGATATATTCGTTTACCTTAAAATTAAAATTGAGTTCCCAATCGATATCCACATTACCAAAGCTTCTAATGTAATCCGTGTATAAATTGATGCGATGGTTCATTTCTACATTCTTGACCACCTTGGTGTTCCAAGTCTGGGTAAATAAAAATCCAAATTCAACAAAGGAATTCCTTCCAGGGGAAACTCCAAAAGCTCCTTTATCTGACAATTCTTGATCTAAGACCAAGGTTGCTTTTAAGGTGGTAGGGGAGATATAAATATTCAACGAATTATCGGGTTTTATATATGAAGTTCCCGCTCCGAAGAAAAGGTATCCAGGTGCCATAAATCTGGAAATGGGCGTTTCCCGATCTGGGTAGTTAAATCCATTTGAAAATTGGGTGTTGAATTTTGCCTTAGCCGAATAGAACCAATTGGTCAGGGTGTCCTTTCTAAACCCAAAGGTGGAGGTGAACCGGATGAGGTCTTCTGTTTTTCGTACACCTTGCCCTTCTTGAACGTTAATTCCGTATCGAAAACGTAGCTCGTTCTCCCAGGTCAAATAGCGAAACTTATAATTTCTGGTAAAGGATAAATTGCTTAATGCCGATATTGAATTTTCCCCACCCGCATTCCAGTTTACAAAAGCGACTTCGTTAATATTAAGACCTAAATTATTTTGTTTGAGCCAAAAGGTTGGGGGAACAAACTTTTTAGGCTTTTCCAAAAGGGCTTTGGTCTTGTTCAATCCAGTTTTTGGTGCAATCCTTCGAACCCCATACGGGGTAAGCTTCAATTTTGTCTGTGGCCATCGAATGACAATAGTATCTATTTGGGTTGAATCGTTTTGAATGGCCAATGAATCAACGGCATTATCATTTTGTTGGGCAAAACCTTGTCGCGCCCCAAAAAGGGACAGAAGAAGAAAAAGGCTAACGTATCTGCTCAAGGTAGTCTAAAATATGGTTGCGATTCAGGGTGCAAATATCACGCAATTCAGGGATAGTACCATGTTCAATAAACCTATCTGGAATACCAAAGACCTTAACAGGGTTTGAATGTCCATTTTCATTGGCAAATTCAAGGACGGCCGATCCCAATCCCCCTATTTTACATCCATCTTCCAAAGTGATGATGTGTTCGTAATTTGAAAAAACTTCATGCAAAAGATGGGTGTCGAGGGGTTTGACAAATCGCATATCGTAATGGCCAAAAAGTTCAGGAGATGGATGTTCTTTTATGAGCGATATAACTTCATTACCAATGGGTCCCAAGGTCAAAAAGGCGACGGCATCTCCTTTTTTTAGCTCTTTTCCCTTGCCTATTTCAACGCTCTCAAAAGGTTGTTTCCATTCCAAAATGGTCCCCCTACCCCTAGGGTATCTGATGGCCAAAGGGTCGTTGAGTCCTTTTTGCGCCGTGTACATCACGTTTCTAAGTTCAATCGCATTCAAAGGGGAAAAAATCATCATATTGGGAATACACCTAAGGTAAGCCAAATCAAAAACCCCATGATGTGTGGGGCCATCCTGGCCTACCAATCCCGCTCGATCTAAGCAGAAAACCACAGGAATTTTTTGGAGGGCCACATCATGAATGACCTGATCATAGGCCCGTTGTAAAAAGGTGGAATAGATGTTACAAAACGGTATTAATCCTTCGGCGGCCATACCCGCGGAAAGGGTGACGGCGTGTTGCTCTGCGATGCCCACGTCAACGGCACGCTCCGGAAGCTCTTCCATCATGAACTTTAAGGAACTACCCGTTGGCATGGCCGGTGTGATGCCTACAATGTCTTCATTTTTCTTGGCCAATTCAACTAGCGTATGGCCAAAAACATCCTGAAATTTAGGAGGCAACTCTTGATGTTCAACTTGAATGCGCTCTCCGGTCTTTGAATCGAATTTTCCTGGGGCGTGATAAGTAACTTGATTCTCTTCTGCTTGTTTTAGGCCCTTTCCCTTTGTAGTAATCACATGCAGTAGCCGTGGCCCTTTTATGCGCTTTAATTGCTGTAATGCTTTAATAAGTTTGGGCAAGTCATGTCCATCAATGGGGCCGGAATAGTTGAGGTTAAGACATTCAAAGATATTTTCATCTTTAGCAACACCTCTTTTTACATTGGTCAAGTACTTTTTAAGGGCGCCTACACTCGGATCAATACCAATGGCATTGTCATTGAGAATAATCAATACGTTGGCATCGGTTACTCCAAGATGATTCAATCCTTCAAAAGCCATTCCACTGGCAATGGAGGCATCGCCAATGACTGCAATATGTTCTTTCTCATCATTTCCTTTGATTTTTGAAGCCAAGGCCATCCCCAAGATGGCAGAAATGGAAGTGGAACTATGACCTGTACCGAAATGGTCATAAGGGCTTTCACTTCGTTTGGGGAATCCACTAATGCCCCCCAATTGCCGATTGGTCTCAAAGTTGTCCTTTCTCCCTGTTAGGATTTTATGCCCATAGGCCTGATGGCCCACATCCCAAATCAATTTGTCAGTGGGGGTATCAAAGGCATAATGCAGGGCTATGGTCAGTTCTATTACGCCCAGACTGGCTCCCAAATGTCCTTCTTTGGTCGCCACGATATTGATAATGAAGTCCCTAAGTTCCTTAGCAAGCTGTTGAAGTTCTTCTAAGGGCAATTGTTTTAGGTCCTTGGGGGTATCAATTTTATCAAGTAGGCTTTGCATTCTTCAAAAGTAATTAAAAGCACAAATTCCCATCTTTAAAATGTTTTATTGTAAGAATAGCCTGAAAAGAGCATGTCATTCGCGATACTTGTGTTGTCATTCACGACATTTTTTTGCCCAATCCCACTATTTATAGGAAGTTTGAAGTGTTACTCAATTTTTGGTTTTGGCGCCAAAATCAATGTTAATACCAAAAAAATGATAACTGAAATGTACCGATATGCACAGGATGAACCTTCCCTTAACTTATCATTACGCTTAATTAGGCTACATAATGAGCTGAGCGAAAAATACCTGAAGTCACAGGAGAAATTTACCAAGCGGGAACTGGAGATTATTGAACTGATAGCACAGGGATTAAATAGTTGGGAAATAAGCGATAAGCTTCATATCTCCAAACACACCGTGGATACCCATAGAAAGAATATTTACAGGAAAGGGAATTTTACCGGCATTAGGGACGTGGTGCTTTTTTCGTTGGTTTATGATATGGGGTGATTTGTCGTTAATTCGAGAACTTTATGGAATTGAAGCATGAATTTAAATGCTTTGGATTACCTTGTGATATCCCCCAAGTTTTCGAAAATTATTGATCATGCAAATGAAAAGAGCAATGATTTTTTGGTTATGTCTATGCTGTACATGGGTTAATCTCCTAGGACAAGAGACGTTCAGCGCAAAAATATTTTTCAACGATTCCCCCTTGCAGGTTAAACTATCGTATTCCCTAAAAAAAGTCCGTAAGACAACCAACGATAGTACCTATTTAGAAACCCAACTTTATTACGTTGACGAAAATGAACAATGGCAATCCATAGATACAAAAATTAGAAAGCGTGGAAATTTCAGATTAAGAACCTGTTATTACCCTCCACTAAAAATCAAAATGGCAAAAAAAGGGGAGGTAAAACCACCATTCTCTGAAAACAGAAAATTCAAGTTGGTTAGTCCATGTTTCAGGGACGACAAATCGAACGATTTGGTCGTAAAGGAATTTATAGCATATAAATTATACGAAAAGCTGTCGCCATATCATTTCAAAACCAAATTGCTTGATATTGATTTTGAGGAGGTCCGTTCTAAAAATGCCAAGAAAAAAAGGTTGAAAGGATTTTTAATTGAGGATATTGATGATGTTGCCAAAAGATTGGATGCCAAACAATTAAAAAGGAAGGTACACCCTTTGGAACAAGATGCCTATATCTCCATTATCAACGCCTTCTTTCAATGTATGATTGGGAACACCGATTTTTCCACAGGATACCAACATAACGAAAAGCTATTATTTAAAGGTGGGGAGAGCTATCCTGTACCCTACGATTTTGATATGTCAGGCTTGGTTAATCCACCTTATGCAACAGTTTCACAGATTCAAGGAAAACAATTGCCCATACAGAAGGTGACACAACGCTTGTATCGAGGATTTATTCGGGAAAGGAACCTAATTTTTGAAGTAAGGGATTTGTTCCTGGGCAAAAAAAAGATGCTTTTAGGGGTATTCGATGAATATCAATCCTTTTTTGAAAGAATCTCGGAACATAAAAAAGGCAAAGACTATGTCATTGGATTCTTTGACGCCATAGAAGACTACGATAAATTTGAAAGTATGATTTTACATAATTTGAGGGAGAAATCACCATTGGATACAATTAGGCCCCAATAGGTATTTTATAAGAAGTCAAATTTTGTATTTTGAAAAACTTTTGATTGTAATAAACACTTGATAAAATGAAAAAATTATTACTCCTTCTGCTATTGCCATTTTTTAGTTATTCCCAATATGGATTGGGACTTGAGTTTGATGATGAAGGATATGAAAGTATTCCTGTCAAGACCAGGTCCTTTGCCTTCCAAAGTGAAGTTGCGCAACTGGATTCAGTATCCCTAAAACAATACGCACCTGAAATTAGAAATCAAGGGGGCCATGGCACATGTGTAGGTTGGGCTACGGCCTATTATGCCCAAAGCATAATCTTGGCCAAGGAAAAGGAAATAACGGACAAAACAATAATTACGGATAATGCATTTTCGCCACTTTTTCTATATGTAAATGCCAAGAAAAATACCGACCCTAATTGTAAGGAAGGGATAGGGATTCCAAGCGCATTGAATAAAATGAAGGAAATAGGGTCTCCACTTTACAAGGATTTTTCGGTGCGCTGTGCCACGGAAATTCCAGATAGTGTTTATCAAAAAGCGAAACGTTACCGACTAAAGGAATACACCAAATTATTTGGCCTAAAGGAACAATTTAGGGTACGTATTAGAGAGACTCGAAACGCCTTGATGAACGGCAATCCCGTTTTGATGGGGATGGACATCTCCAATGCATTTATCTCTGCTAACGTGGTATATGAGCCAGATTCCTTAAGTGTTGGAGGGCATGCCATGACAATAATTGGGTATGATGATAACAAGTTTGGCGAAGGGGCTTTCGAGATCATCAATAGCTGGGGGGAAGATTGGGGCAACGAAGGCTTCATGTGGATACGCTATAAGGATTTTGCGGAGAGCGTCCGTTACGGTTTTGAATTGGTATTTGAAGAAGTGTCACCGGAAGACATCATAGTTGCCAATACTCTTGAAGCAGGCTTGGAACTAACGGAATTTGGGTATCCTTTGGAAGTAAGAAGAAAAAATAGTGGAGGGCAAGGATTTCAGACCACCGTATATGATGCAGAGGGCCTAGGGATGGCAGATTACGAAACCAAAAAAGGACACGAAAAGGGCACAACCTATCGTATTAAGACAAGTATTAGCCAGCCTGCTTATGTCTACGTTTTTGGCGCTGATACCAAACGACCCGTGAATAGATTGTTTCCCGTGAATGATTCCATCAGCGCTTTTGTAAATGCCAAAGATGTTTATGTCATGATTCCTGAGAAGAAACCGGATGGCAGACAAGGAAGAATACGATTGGATACGAATGATGTACAATCAGATTATACCATTGCTATCATCTCTTTGGAGGAATTGAACATGGAGGAAATCAAAGAAAAAGTGGATGCCATGGAAGGACCCGTTACCGATAGGTTTTATGAAGTACTAAAAGATAAGCTTATTGCACGCTCAGATCTAACGTTAAATGATGCGACTATGGGGTTTAAGGCCGAGTTTGAAAAGGGGTCTGCTGCTATTTTGGCTTTAGATATTCGCCGTAGTGATTATAAGGAACCCTCGGATGAATAAATACGGACACATAGTATTTTCTTGCTTATTTATCATAGGGTGTCAGGGGCAACAGGGATCTTCCTTCGATTCGATGCCCCAGTCCCTTAAAGATTCTACCATTGCCGTATTGGATTCACTGGATAAACCGGTTACTAAAACAAAACTGAAAGATACCCTGCCCAAAAAGAAGATGGCATCAGAAGTGACCGTAAAAATCAAAAAAGGAGTTCCAAAGAAGAAACCGGAGAAAAAAACGGCACCTATGGCGGAACAGGTCCAAACGACAACCATCTGGACCGACGAGCAAAAGGCCTTTTTGGAAAAGGTGGATAAGATTTTGCTCTTTGATGTTAGAACAACCGATATCGGCTCACGAAAATTGGAATTGGATTCTCAACTGGACCAGAAGCGGCATGAAGAGTTTATAAAAAAGCTGCTCAACCAAAAGAGTTATCCTTCTATGGAATTGGTGGAAAGCAGCGATGGGAAAAAATTTACACCCAACTATCAGATACTATTGGAATCCAGTGAGGAGAAACTTACCTTAATGTTTGATGCCGAAGGATTAAAAATGGTGGTCGCCAACCTATATGGGAGGGAAAAATATGCTATAAATCCGTTTCTGATGGAGTATGTGGAAAAATTAAAGACAGGACAATGAAGAGGTATTGGATTTTCTGGATTTTCATACACTTTACGTTTATACTGCAGGCACAGTCGTTCCAAACCACAGAATACGGAGCAACCTTGAAAGATGCCGAAGAATTGGATAAAGTTTGTCCACCCCCCTTGGATGAAGATGGTCTTGGGTTTAACACCAATAGAATTACCCAAAAAACCGCAAAAAAGATTGTCAATAAGATTTTGTTTGATTTAGGTATTGAAAACCAATACAAGCTTAGGGAATGTAAGGAACGTTCCAAGGGCAATGCCAAAGCTGTGATGTTAAGAAGGGGTAATAAATTTGAACAGTATATCCTATATGACGTGGATTTTCTTAATGAAATGGCCAACAAGATGAGCGATCCAGGTAGCCAGGCACCTGCCGCCGCCACTTTTGTCCTTGCTCATGAAGTTGGACACCATATTAAAAACCATACATTAAATTATTCTAGAAGTAATCCTGAAATTGAAATGGAAGCTGATGAATATGCTGCCTTTACCATGGCAAAAATTGGCTATTCTTTGAGCGATGTTCTAGAAACTCCAAGAACGGAAAAGAATTTGGTCACTAAATTTTTCTATGAACATCCAGGGAAAATGGATAGGATGAAAGCAGCGTTTACAGGTTGGATGAAATATGCGGAAAATGATTCTCTTTTAAAAAGGGCCAATGCTACAAATATTTATAACTATCACAAAGAAATAGAAGGGTATCAAAACTTGGTCAGGGAGCAAAGGCAAAAAGCCCAAGATGACAAAGAGGTAGCAAAACAGGAGGTAAATACAAAAGATAAGGAACCGGAAGCTTCAGTTGAAGAACTCGAGGAAAAAAAAGAGCAGGATGAGGCTAATGTAATTCTGCAGAAGTACTTTAAGGCCTTAGGGGGTATGGCCAAAGTCAATTCCATAAAGACCATGTCTTTTCAAGAATTGACCCAAGAAGGGAACTACGATAAGTTTGATTACCACTACGACCATCAATCCCCAACATTATTGGTCGTTACCAACTTTACTCCTAGCTATGAAGGTGAACAATACAAAATATCCAATGATAGCCTTTATTATCGATTTAAGAGTAACGATCTGTGGCGCTCGGGTATTCCAAAAGGGGAAGATAAAGACCCCCAAGAGTTCAAAAATCGGATTAGTTCAAGTACCGGAAACTTTTTAGAGGACTTTAAACTTTTTTCAAGCCCTAATTTGGTAGCATTAAAAGAGAAAGTGAATTTTGAAGGAGAGCTTTGTTATCGTTTAGAGGTGAAGGAGGTGCTTGAGGACACATATTTTGACAAAAGGGGGACAGGTGAAAAAGTCTATATGAAACAAAACCGTTATTATAGGGTTAGTGATGGCTTATTGCATGCCACAGAAAATATTAGAAAAACACAGTATTTCAAGAAAAACAAACCGGATGGAAGGGAGAAAGAAATAACGGTAACGGTACACAAGGACTATCAGGAAGTTGAAGGCCTTCAATTTCCGATGAATTATAAAATAGTCACTAGTTATTTCGAGGGTTCAAATGAAATTGTGGAGCAGATTATTACAAAAAAAGTAAGTGATGTTGAGGTAAGCTTTGAAAACAAGAACCTTTGAAATATTGATCGTACATACTAAAGTTGGATTTGACAAACCGATCTCTTGAAACTCAATAAATCGACCACATTATTGTTAAAGGACACCTTGCGCTGTATGGTATTTTCCGCAGTTATCCTATTTAGTATGTTTGGGCTAACACGTTTGGTCAACTTTGGGGCTTTTGATCTGTATCGATTGGCTTTTAAGGAGTTTAGTTTTTTGGATACCTATTATGCCCAAAAAATGGCTCCTGATACCAAACAGGTCAATCCGCAGTTGGTGCTCATCAACGTTCAACATTTAGGTCGTGAAGAACTCGCAATCCTCATTGAAAAAGTGCAGCAACAAGCGCCCAAGGTCATAGGGGTAGATGTCATCTTTAAAGATGATAGGGAGGCTTTGTCAGATGAGCGACTTTGGAAGGCCTTGCAGCCGGAGAATGTGGTAACTGCTTACGCAATTCAAAATAGGGAGTTCATAAAAAATGACCCTAAATTGGGAGTGTTTCGGCACAAATTGGGATATGCTAATTTTAACTTTGACACGTATAATGCCGTCATCCGAAATTTTCAGGCCAAAAAGGTTTTTGATGGTTTTGAATTCCATTCGTTTGGGCTAAGGGTTGCCCAACGGTATCTGGGGAGAAAGACCAAACTGGAATGGAAGGGTATGCTCGCTAAAAGTACACCTATCAACTATAGTGGTGGACGTGAACATTATTTCTCCTTTAATGCTGAAGAAATCCTCCAACGGGATTCCGTACCCGTACTAAAGGATAAAATTGTATTGTTGGGATATTTGGGAACACCCATAGGAAACCCTTATGACATAGAAGATAGGCATTTTACCCCTTTGAATCAGGAGTTTGTGGGAAAATCAGCACCGGATACTTTTGGTATTGTTATCCATGCCAATATCATTGAGATGCTGATCAATAAAAAAAAGCTAAAAGAAGCTCCCATAGGGGTATTGCTCCTAGTGGGTTTTGTGCTCACATTTTTGGCCATAGCCTACTTTATAAGATTGAACAAGAAACGAATTGAAAGGTATATGTTAGTACGTAAATTGACCCAATTAGGGGTTACCATTTTTTTTATTTGGGTTGCCCTATTATTATTGTCAGCTAACATTTATTTTAAGATTACGGAGTTGATTTGGTATGCGGTCCTAAGCATTGAGTGCATTTGGGCCTATAAAGTGTTGTCTAATTACATGAAAAATAAATTCGGATGGGAAAGCTATTTTTTTCAGGACTGATTACTGCGTTCTGCCTTTTTGGAACCTTAGTCCTTTTCGCTCAAGAGAAAGATAATTATTGTGTATTTGAAGTTGTGGGGACCCCAATGCTCATTGATGCCAAACCTAAAACTTTAAAAAAAGGAATGTTTGTGTATCCCGAGCATTCATTAAGCCTAAATGAAGGAGATAAAGTAATCCTCACGGATGATGACGGGGTGCTCTATGAAATTAATAAAAAGGTAACAATGCCCTATGCCCGTATAGGACGATATACAAAAAAAGAAAAGCAGAGTGCATTTACTTTGGAGTACTTAAAGTACGTATGGCAAAAACTATGGGAACGTGAGGAAAAACAGAACATAGGCGTTGTCTTTCGTGCGCCTAATTATACCCAACCTATAGCGCCATTGGATAGTGTTCAGATTTTTATGCAAGACATTACTTTTGAATGGGAGGAACAAAGCTCAAAAGAAGTAAGACATTTGTACTTACAAGAAGAAGGTTTTGAAGGTTTTACTAAGTTGTCCACCAATGGTAATCAAATTCTTATTCCTGTAGATGGGAAGTTATTAAAATCGGGGAGCTCGTATCGATGGAGTATAACGCCTGAAGCCGATCCCGAAATGGAAAACTTGGAATTTCGTTCTTTTGATCTACTGCAGAAGGAGATGTTTGAGGTGAGGCTTAAGGAATACAATGCCGTAAGATTGGAATTTATGGCCCTCGGCTTAAACGAAGCACAAATAAAACGCTCCTTTTGTGAGGATTTAAAATTGTGTTTTAATTGAACACTGACAAGACCAAGGGAAACAGACCCCTAAAAAAGAATAAAATAAAGTGGCTCTTTCGGGATGCTTTTTTCTGTACGGTATTATCCCTTGTTGCATTTTCCCTATTGGCCAACCTGATTCTATCTACATCCTATTTTAATCCATTATTACATTCTATACGGGACTTCAGTTTTTTGGATGCCTATTACAATGCCAATTTCTCAGATCAAGGCAAAATAGATTCTACATTGCTTCTTGTTAATATCGGGGATTTGGACCGTAAAGGTATTGCGGATTTGCTGGACACCCTACAGCAACAAAATCCAGAAGTGCTGGGACTGGATATTATTTTTAAGGAGGTAGGGAATAAATTGGATACGGTACTTTTTAATGAGATGTCTAAGGACAATGTGGTGATGTCCTACATCTATAATCCTGATTCCCTTGGGACTATGGGAGAAAATCTGCCCTTGACTTCCACGTTTGGCTATGTAAACCTGACTTCGGTTGAGCCCACAGAAGTAATTCGTGGATTCAAAGGTGTTCAATCATCAGGCCAAGACAAGTACTATTCTTTGGTGAGCCAAATGATGCGCTCCTATCAAAATGGACACATTTGGAATACGCAGGGGTATTCCCAAAAGCTGCTTCGAGAAAGGAGGGTAAAGTTTTATGGGCATTTCAAAGATTTTCCACATGTGGAAGGAGCGGACGTCCTTTTGGGTAAGGGCCAGAATAATTTAACGGACAAAATCGTGCTTGTAGGTTATGCGGGATATCCATCTGAAAATCCATATGATGTTGAGGATAAGCACTTTACGCCTTTAAACGCACACCCATTGGGGAAAGGGATTCCCGATATGTTTGGAATTACTGTTCACGCCAATATTACTAATATGCTTTTACAGAACGATTTCTTTTGGGAACTTGGTGTTTTTGGTCAGGGACTTTTGATTTTCCTGTTCAGCTATTTGACCTGTTTGTATTTTATTTGGTTGGATAGAAAATTAAAAATAAGCTACCGAACCGTAAGAAAATTGGTTCTTTTTGTCTTTGCCGTGGTGTTAGTCGGGGTATGCTTTTGGCTGTTTGGAAAGAATGTGGTGGTAGAACCCACATTAATTGTGATGACTACAATTTTTAGTGCAGGTTTTGTGAAATACTACAAACATTTGGTTCGGTATATCAAAACCAAGCATAAGTTTAAAAGTTACTTGAAATAAGGTCCCCAAAATACCTTCAACTGGGTATTTTACAGCTTTTCGTTTTATAATAGGTTTGTAGAGGTGTCATTTACAGAAAAATGGTGTCGCTCATGGAGATTTTTTGATGTGGTCAAGAAAGCATAATATTTTGGGGCTGCCATTTTAGATAATTTTCTCCCCTGATCTAAGATTGACCTAAGGAATTTAATATATTGTGCTATGCACTGTTTTCAGTGGATGAAAAGTTTTTTCATCCTATTTGGAATATTGCATAAACAAATCGGACCAACCAGACAACTATGGGCTTAACCGTACGAAGAACAAGTGCTTTTATGGCCTTTTTAATATCCCTTTCGGGTCTTTCGCAATCATACCATGGATTTGTGGACGATAATTTCAATGGAGTTTATGGTGTTGTGGCCAATCCGGCCAACGTAGTGGATTCCAGGCATAGGTTGAACATCAATGTGGCCTCATTCAATAGTTTACTCTCCTCAGATTTTCAAACGCCAAAGTTAGGCGATGCAAATGCCCTGAACCAAGCAAGTGGCTTGTTCAGGAATGGTTTTGATAGTTGGTTATTTAGAAATGCAGAAAATGGTGGGATTGCTGCAGATGGGGTTCAAACTACTTTGGCCAATTTAGATTTTTTGGCACCGGTTTCCTTTATGGCCGAAATTAATCAACGGCATGCTATTGGATTATTGCTGCGCGCACGTGCCATTTACAATTACAATAACATAGACGGCAGCTTTTGGAACGGTTTGGCCAATGGGTTTGATCAAGAAAACGATGTGAATTTTTTGACCCAGGACTTGGATGTTACCACGCATTACTGGTCGGAAGTGGGAATTACCTATGGTGCGGTTCTAGTTAACGACGGGACCCATTTCTTTAAAGCAGGGGGTACCTTAAAATTACTTCTGGGTCAGGGAGTGGAACAAATCTATGTAGATGACCAACAAGGACAACTACCCCTTCAAAGTAATCTAGTTGCAGGGACAACATCAGAAAACAATCAAATAGAACTTAGTGGAGGGTTCACCTACGTAAGAAGCTTTACGGAAAACACAAATGCCCAAACCATAGGATATTTTGACCGTTTGGGTGATGCCGCCCAAGGCATTGGGGGAGATGTGGGGGTCGTCTATGAATACCGAACGCGGGCTACCAGTAGGGTTCCTATTGGCCGTAATGGGGGAGGGTTCAATAAGTACAAGTTGAAACTGGCCCTGTCCCTATTGGATTTGGGAAGGATAAAGTACAAAGATATCCCTGGCGTGAATACCTATAGGGTCAACATAAGCCAGCCGGTCCTTTTTAATGCAGATGAACTAAGCAGTAACTTTTTAAACACCATTAGTGCTAATAATGGTGGTTCGGTCAATGTGGAACGGCCAGGAGGTGATGTGGAAGTTGCCTTGCCCACGTCCATACAGCTAAGTGCAGATTTGTTGTTACGGGATGGTTATCCATTTTATCTTAATGGTAGTTTCAATAGTACTTTGGTCCAGAGTGCGCTCCCTTTTAACAATAACCGAATTAACCTTTATGCACTGACTCCCAGGTACGAACAAAAGCATTTTAGTTTCTATGCACCCTTAAGTTATAGTGGACTTAGTTCATTTCAGGTTGGTTTTGGGGCTCGTTTGGGCCCGGTAACCTTGGGTACTGCTTCCATCATCAATATTTTTACTGGGGACGAAAAATTAAATACACTTTATTTTGGAGCCAATATTCCCTTGTTACAAGACCGTGATCAAAACTTTAGAAGACGCGGAAAGTATCATAAAAAAAGGAGAAGGCACCACCGGTTTAGTAGAAGACGAAGAAGGTGAAAGGACTTAAAGAATATGGGCTAAGATTAAAAAAAGGGTATGGTATTTTTGATTGAAGTATAATAAAAGTAAAGAGATAAGAACTTTTGTAAAGTCATGAAATATGAGGAATGGATTATTTTTTACAATACTCTTAAGCATTTTTCTTCAGGATGTAAGTGGACAAAATTGTATCACTCCTGTTGTTTTTACAGATGCCAACTTTGAAGCTTTTTTCCTTAATTCTGCTAACTATGATGCGGGCTTTATTCAAGATACCAATGGCAATATGGCTATTGGTGACTTAGTGCTCAATAATCAGGTCTGTCAAGAGTTGGCTCAGAATGTTACACTTTTGAACCTTTCAGGAGAGGATTTTCCAAATGGTAATGATTTTATGAGTACTGGCTTTGGGATAACAAGTTTGGATGGAATCCAAGCGTTTACCAACCTCGAAACACTATATGCACAAAATAATAATTTTCAATCAGTTGATTTGACCAGTAATTTGCAACTAGTTGATTTTCGGGGATTTAACGGGAATGGAGTTATAGGGCCTTTACAGTCAGTGAATTTGCAAAATCTAACAAATTTGCAAACGGTGGGGTTGAATAACAATGTAATTGATGTTTTGTTACTTCAAAACAATTCTTCCCTCGAAACCCTGAATGTATCTAACAATCAAATCAGTGGAGATTTTGATTTTAGACCTTTTGATCAAGTACTTTCCGATTTTACCATAAATAATAATCCTGGGCCGTTATGCATTCAGGTCGATAATAAACCCTTTGCTGATAGTCAAGTTGGAAATGGCTGGAATATTGGGTCATTCAGCACGGATATTTTTCAGGAAGCCTCATGTAACCTTCCCACGGCAGCGGTTACCCTTCCTGGGGGAGCTGGATCGGAGCTCGAGGAATTTGGTGGGACGATTACGGCAACGGTATCGTTGACCGATGGGATGGGCAGCCCTTTCAACAACCCTGACTGCTGTGATGACATTATGGTGGAGATCGGCCTACAGGAGGGCACTGCCGTTGCGGCGGACCTCAA
>JBCBZA010000141.1:0-10199 GCA_039815575.1 Bacteroidota bacterium
GTTTTCGGCCACATCCTCGATGGAACAGATGGACATCGTAGAGAGCGTAAATGGGACGCCGAACTTACCCGCAGCGCGGGCAGCTTTGATCTCCCCATCGGCGTGCTGCATGCCGCATAGACCCACGGGGGCCAGAGCAACAGGCATCGCGACGTCTTGGCCGACCATTTTCGACGCCGTGGTGCGCCCGGTCATGTCCACCGCGATGCGCTGGCGCAGCCTGATGTCGTCGAAATCGCTGACGTTCTCTCGAAAGGTGCTCTCCGTCCAAGAGCCGCTCTCGCGTTCGGTTAACAAAAAAATAACGTAAAAATCGATGAAGTGTAATTGTTAAAAAAATGAAGGAAACACTGAGGAATAATCAAAAAAACGTTCCCTCACATACTTTCTAAATAATGGCAAACCAAGTTCTTTGACAATACTTTTCTTAGGTTGTTTTCCAGCGTTGTTAATGAAAATCAAAAGCATACTAAACTTCGATTTTTACCGTATTACCTTTGTATTACCAATAAAATGACGGTTATGAAATATCAGAAATACCTTGTTTTGGCTTTTGTTGCGGCCTTGTTTTTGCCCATGTTAAGTGCAAAATCCGTTGAGGAGACAACAAACGAATTGAATTTGAATTCAGTGAATTATATAGAAATAGAGGATAAAACACTATTGGACTTTGATACTTCCGAGTATCTTCCGGAAGATTTTGACCCTTACCAAGGGAAATTTTCAATAAGGAGCTTAAATTATATGGAAGAGGACAATATTGATTTAGGTTTTGATACTAAGGAATACCTTCCTAAAAATTTTGATGCCTATAAAAAATAGTTTTTGAGTTAAATAGTTGAGTTAGTTAGTAGAAAAGCCCTGACCTTTGGTTGGGGCTTTAGTTTTAGTGCATTTCGTCGAAAATATAGGTGTCTCATGGAATACAAACCTCAGTTTTACCTATTTTCAACAGCTATTTTTTCAGTTACACCACAGAAAATTGCAATTCTTGAATGTGTTTTGGATTTTAGGTGGGTTAAACCGTACCGAATCAAACTATTATGCTATGAAACTATTTAAAATTTATCTTTCTTTTCTTTTTGTTGTAGGCTTCAGTATTACTATGGTTGTTGCGCAAAATGAAGTGAGTCAGCGCGAGGTTATTGCACTGTTGGAATTAAAAGCTAAAACCAAAGGACACCTTTGGACCCAAAAATGGGATCAAACCCAAGCCATTTCAACTTGGCACGGAGTGACCGTGAAAAATGGTAAAGTAGTTGGCTTAGATTTGTCAAATAACAACTTGCAAGGCAAGATTCCGATTACTATTGGGAACTTGAGACATTTGCAGGTATTGGATTTATCAGGAAACCGTATTGAAGGTAAGATTCCCGGCTTATTTCAAAAGTTCGAGAACCTTAAGGTTGTGAACCTTGCAAACAATGATTTGGCCGGAAATATCCCTTCCTCTATCCATAAACTACAACATCTTGAAGAACTAAATTTGAACAATAATAGGCTCGAAGGGGAACTTCCCAAAGGTATCAGTGCGCTTTCCAAACTAAAGACACTGGCCTTGGCAAATAATGATTTGCAAGGACCAATGCCTGGAGGTATGGAGAATTTGAAAAAATTAAAAAAACTTTATTTGGCCAATAATGAGTTCTCAGATCTTAATGCCTTACGTAAACTTTCCAAGCAACAATTGGTAATGAGCGATTTTAAAATTCGGGAAGGGAATTTGGTATCCATGGACTTTACCAAAACACCTGAAAGTGAAGGATTATCTCGATTGGAATTTGAGGATAAAGATTAAATTAAGTTGAATAGCTATATACATGTAAGCCCCAACAGGGGCTTTTTTATTTAAAATAACAGAGGTACCACAAATTGAAATACCAGAATCAATAAACCTACAGAAATTATATTTAAAATAATTCCCACCCTGGCCATTTGAGGGACTTTTACATACCCACTCGCGAATACAATGGCATTAGGGGGCGTGGCCATTGGGAGCATAAAAGCACAACTACTCGCCATAGTGACTGGAATCAATAGGTATAGGATTGGAATTTTCAATCCGATGGCAATACCTGCCACTACTGGGGCCAATACAGCTACCAAAGCTACATTGCTCATTAGTTCGGTCATGAAGAGCATTAGCAGAATAAGTAAAGAAGCTGTAACTAAAATACTGATTTCACTTTGGGCAATGGTATTGGCCACCAAATCTACGATACCACTGGCAGACATTCCCTTGGCCAAGGCTAAACCTCCTCCAAATAAAATCAAAATACCCCAAGCAAGTTTTGAAGTATCCTTCCATTGAATGATAAAATCCCCTTTTTTGATGTTGTAGGGAACGGCAAATAATGCAATGGCCGCAAAGATGCTTATCATAGTGTCCGATAAGCCCAATCCAGGAAATAGTTGGTTGATTAATGTCCTAAATATCCAAAGGAACACGGTTATCCCAAAAACTACTAAAACCATTTTCTCCTTTCCTGAAGTAGGTCCCAATTTTTGGAGTTCTGTCCGGATTACTTCCTTTGATGCATTAAATTGAAGGTCCCGGTTGGGAAACATCCACTTGGTCAAAACCACATAGGTAATTACAATTAGAGTGATAGAGAACGGCAAACCCAAGGTCATCCATTTTAAAAAGGAAATCTGGATGTTGTACTCGTTTTCCAGAAGTCCAATCATAACTGAGTTCGGTGGTGTGCCTATTACGGTTGCAATACCCCCAGCGTTGGCAGAAAAGGCGATGCCCAACATGACACTAAGAGCAAAATTCCTGTCGTTTCTGGTAAAACCATCTCCATCGTTGATCAATAGGTTGATTACGGAGAGTGCTATAGGCAACATCACTACGGTACTGGCGGTATTACTGATCCACATGCTCAAGGAGGCCGTGGCTATCATAAAACCCAATACCACCTTGTTGGGGGTGGTTCCAGTTAAACGAATAATATTCAACGCAATACGTTTGTGGAGGTTGACCTTTTCCAAGGCCAGGGCCATAACAAAACCCCCAAAGAAGAGAAATATGATAGGGCTCCCATAATTGGCTCCAACTTCTGCAACGGGCAAAATTTTTAGTAGGGGGAATAGCAATAAAGGCAATAACGCGGTGACCGAAATGGAAACAGCCTCAGTAATCCACCAAAATAGCATCCAAAGGGCTACGGCTATGACCATATCCCCTTTTTCTGATACCAATTGGAAAGGTAGGTTTAAAAAAATAAGGAAAAACAGTGGACCTAAAATCAGTCCAATTTTTTTACTGCTAGGCATATTTTTATTTCAATTTTCGGTCAAAAAAACTAGATGAAGCTTCAAAGGCGTTCAACCAATTCTTATGGAGTAAGAAGCCATGTACTTCATCTGGGAAGACCAATTGTTCGAAGTAGACATCCTGTTCCCTTAATTTTTGGGCTTTCACCACAGTTTCGTTAAAGGGGACGTTGCGGTCATCGTCACCGTGAATCAATAATACTGGCGACGTCCATCCTTGCATGGAGGCTACAGGTGACGAATCATAGGCCAATTTTGCAAATTCCGGCATTTCCAGTTTATTGTAGCTGGGGATAAATCCTTTTATGATGGCGTTCCAATCATATACGCCATGGATATCTACGCCAGCCTTAAAAATATTGGAATTACGGGACAGGCCCATTGCGGTGAGGTAGCCCCCATACGAACCACCCCAAAGTCCAATCCGGTCAGCATCCACATTAGGGTGGGACTGTACATATTTCGCAGCTGCCAAAACGTCTTTGTACTCACTGGCTCCTCCTGCACCGTAATTAAGGGCTTCCCTAAATTCCATACCATAACCGATGCCACTTCTGTAGTTCACGCTTAATACAACATACCCTTTAGATGCTAGATATTGGTTCATGGCATACATATAATGGTAGTATCCACGATGGTGGAAACCGAGCATCATCTGCCTGCGCGAACCTCCATGGAAAAACAATACGGCTGGTGCCTTTTTGTCCCCACTATTTTTCTTTGGAGTAAATAACTGTCCATGGAATTTAACCCCATCTGATGCTGTCATTACCACTTGTTGAGGTGTAACCAATTGCTCCGAAGGGTATTGACTTTCTGAGGTGATGGCGGTGAGCGAGTTCTCTTTAACTTTTTTGACATCTGCGGGTTGGGTGCCGGTTGACCCAAGGCAAAATGCATTTCCAAGTCCATCTATTGTGGGTAACCATTCGATTCCATTTCCTGAACTGAGTTGTGTAAGCTCACTGGAATAGCTCCAAATGTGCTGGCGGTCAATATCGTTTTGGTTAGAATTAAAGATAATCCGTTTTCGATCGGGACTTTGGGAAACATACTGTACTTCCAAATCCCCAGGTGTAATCGCTTTAGGGTTTCCGCCACTGGATTTTATCTCATATAATTGTGTCCATCCTTCCTTTTCCCAAGGAAAAACAAGGGTATTATTGGCCATCCAAAACAATTGGTTTTTAGCGGAAATAGATCTAAAGGCACTCCCTTTGCCCTTATCCGCGGTAAAAATGACCTTGCAATTTCCAGTGTTGATGTCTGCCACAAGGATGGAAAAGGGGTGTGCTTCCCTTCTGGGAATAAAAATCAACGGTTTTTCATAGGCTTGTCGTAGAAAAGCAACCTTGCTGCCATCAGGAGACCAAACGGGATTGGAGTCCAAATCAATACTAGGGCTTAGAAATACCAACTTTTTTGATTCCAGGTCAAAAATGCCAATAAAGCTATGATCCCCACGTCCATTGACGAAGGCTATTTTGGATTTATCCGGAGATAATTTGATATTGGAAACAGAGCCTCGTATTTGGAAAAGGGGAGTAGAATTTTCTCCTTCCCAAGTCATAATAGATGCACCACCCTTGTTCAGAAAGATAATACGTTCCCCTACCAATAAATGAGCGCTACCGAGTCCCAAGTCCTTAACTTCACCTGTTTGGATATTCGCCAAATGAATATGACGTTCGTATCCGTCTGGGTTGGAGGTTGGATTTGGAAATTCACCGCCTCTGTTGGGCGCTCCCCCTCGAACAAATAGGATTGATGTTATGTCTTCTGTAAATTGTAGGTTCGAAATGGCCTGGCCATCATCTTCGGTGTAATAGGTCAATCTAATTGGCCTATATTCCGGGGCTATGGCGTAATGGATATTCCGAACCCCTTCTTTGTTTTCTACCCAAGCAATGGCACCATGGTTTTTAGAGGACGTTAATTCCGTTGGAAAGGAGTAGGAGAGCAAACTTTTTAAGCTTACTTCTTGAGCCACTAAGGTCGTACCAATAAAAATTGAAATCAGTAGCAGAAAAGGTCTCATGGTCGTTGGTTTTGTACCTTCTAAAGATACACAAATAGGAAACCTTTACTGCGTATGTGATTTTTGCCTAGAAAGAACTCCCGCCCTCCCTGTTTTAGCTAAAGTCATAAAATTTCAAACCAAGGCTTCTAAATTTCTAAGGCTATTTCAACCGCAACTGGCCATTCCTAATTCTTTGGGGGTGGTCTCCCACAGGAATGTCGGCAACTACTTTTCCTGTGGCGTAATCCACGACGGAAACCTTGTCCAGGCCACTTATTGATACATAGGCTTTTGTACCATCTTTACTAGAGGTAGCCCAGTATGGTTTTGCTTCTGTGGGGTCCTCAGAAAGCTTAATGATGCTATAATCAAAGGATGCCCTGTCAACAATGGCAATATAGCCATCCATAGTGCCTGCCACACATATTTTGCGGTCATCACCACTAAGTGCTATGCCGTGATGCCCTGAGTTTAAAAGATGGTCGCTCGGTGAGAGGTTCTTATTGGCGTCCGGAATGGGCAAATCAAGTTTTCTCGTAATCTTGTCATTTGTAATATCATACTCAAAAAAACC
This sequence comes from Bacteroidota bacterium, assembly GCA_039815575.1. Classification (GTDB taxonomy): domain Bacteria; phylum Bacteroidota; class Bacteroidia; order Flavobacteriales; family Flavobacteriaceae; genus Croceivirga. The sequence goes on from JBCBZA010000141.1 coordinate 5,874, forward strand.
ATGAAAAAGGGAAATCTGTAGATAAGCATATTTTTCATCCTTTGTTATGGCCATTGGCCTAATGGCACGATCTATCCAGGGAAAACCGGCATCCTCCAACTTTTCCTTGATATCGAAGCGCCTAATAATTTCATAGTTGTCAGCATCTACGATTTGAAACCATCGGTCCCCTTTTAAAAAGTCAAGCCTGGGAGAAGCCAAAAATACCCTTCCAATACTTGCATGATATATTCTTTTCCCATCTTCTGAATAGGTATTTTCATGGGGTTGGTCCCCTGTATCGAAACTTCCTATAATTTCTCCTGTGTCCACGTCAATGGCATGTACCTTACGGGCCGTAGAGGCTGAAACCAAAAAGGTCTTTCCATCAGGTGATAAGGCCGAATGGTCCGCTCGAAGACCCTCCACGGGAGTTCGCCAGACAATTTCCCCAGAATTGGCATCCAGGGCGACCACGTCCGCAAAACTGGGTCTTGAGGCATAGATATATCTGCCATCGTTTGAAGTAAACATATCGTCTACCAATTGGTCATTTCCCTCACCTATATATTCCCTAATAAAACCTGATGCTATCCTTCTTTTAAATCCCGAATAGATTTCATTGAAACGCTCTTCCCTATCTGGCATTGCACTCAATTTTTTGATGATCTGATAGGTATTGGGATCCAGAATGGTAATGACCCCATCCCAATTATTACCAACAACGATAACATCCTTTAATGGAATACTATCAGGAACTTTAGATGCGCTGTGTTCTGGATGGATGGGGAAGGTAGGGTACGTCCTAACTGGTCGTTTTCCCAAAGTGTAAAGATGGGTACCTAAAAGAACCAGCCCAACAAATAGTACACCTAGTATTAGTTTTCTCCTCATTTGTTTAGGTAGTTTAGGTATGATGGTAGTAAATATAGCTTAAACCAAAACTACGAACAATCCATCATCGGTTTTAGTAACATGGGTAAGGTTGTTTTTGTTCAACGACTTGAGGGATTTGTCCCATTTTTTTCCACTCAAACCCGCCTTTGCCTTTAGATCGGCAAGAGGCATTTCTCCCTGTGGTTTGAGGATATCCATTATGGCTTTCTCTTCTTCGGTCAATTCCACCTGCTTTTTCTCTGGCCGCATTTGTGGGAAGAACAAAACTTCTTGAATACTGGAATTGTTGGTCATTAACATCACCAAACGGTCAATACCAATACCGATACCAGAGGTTGGGGGCATACCATATTCCAAGGCCCTTAAAAAATCTTGGTCAATGAACATAGCTTCATCATCGCCTTTTTCCGAAAGGCGCAATTGTTCCTCAAAACGTTCCCGTTGATCAATAGGGTCATTCAATTCAGAATAACAATTGGCCAATTCCTTACCATTGACCATCAACTCAAAGCGCTCGGTGAGTCCAGGTTTACTCCGGTGGGCTTTGGTCAATGGACTCATTTCCTTTGGGTAATCTGTAATAAAGGTAGGTTGCACGTAAAAGTGTTCACACCTTTCACCAAAAATTTCATCAATCAACTTGCCAACGCCCATGGTCTCGTCTACTTCTATATCCAGACTTTTAGCTGTTGAACGAAGTTCTTGCTCGTTCATTCCAGAAACATCAATACCTGTATGTTCTTTGATAGCCTCTAAAATGGGTACGCGAGGATATGGTGCCTTGAACTCGATTTCATTTTCCCCCACAGCAATTTTGGTGCTTCCTGTGGCATCTTTGGCCACTTTCTCCAATAATTGTTCCGTAGTGTCCATCATCCAATTGTAGTCCTTGTAGGCCACATACAATTCCATAACCGTAAATTCCGGATTGTGAGTGCGATCCATCCCTTCATTACGAAAGTCTTTGGAAAACTCATAAACGCCATCAAACCCCCCAACAATCAAACGTTTTAAATACAATTCGTTGGCTATCCTTAAGTACAATGGAATATTTAAGGCGTTGTGATGCGTTAGAAACGGTCGTGCAGCGGCACCTCCCGGGATAGGTTGAAGAATAGGGGTCTCCACTTCTAAATATCCACGTTCGTTATAAAACTCGCGGATGCTATTAGTAATTTTGGTTCGTTTAATAAAAGTTTCCTTCACCTTAGGATTGACCACTAAATCCACATAGCGCTGGCGGTAGCGCAATTCAGGGTCATTGAATTCGTCATATACCTTTCCATCTGCATCCATCTTTGGAAGTGGAAGCGGTCGAAGCGACTTACTAAGTAATTGAAATCCTTTGACCATCACAGTTTTTTCTCCCACTTGCGTGGTGAAAAGCGCACCCTCAACACCTACAAAATCCCCAATATCCAAAAGTTTTTTATAAACCTCATTGTAGAGGGTCTTATCATCCCCTGGACAGATTTCATCACGATTGAAATAGACCTGAATACGCCCTTCACTATCTTGTAATTCTGCAAAAGAGGCCTTACCTTGAATTCTACGGGACATCAAGCGACCGGCAATGACCACTTCCTTTCCTTCTTCAAAGTTCGTTTTTATGCTTTTTGAGTTCGCGTCAACTGGAAATAAAGCTGCGGGGTAGGGATCAATCCCCATCTCACGCAGTTTGGTCAGTTTCTCTCTTCTTACAATCTCTTGTTCGGAAAGCTGCATAGTGGTCAAAATTAAAGCGCAAAATTACACTTTTGCGCTTTAACTATAGAGTATGGACCAAAGTCTTAGTCAGCATAATTGGGTGTGTATGGGGTATTATTTAAAATAGCCAATAAATCCTCCTCCAAGGTATCCACAGGACGTTCCACAATTCTATTGACTTCCTTACCATCCTTTAGCAGTATTAAGGTAGGTACCCTTTTGATATCCCAACCCTTTTCTTCCCCATGCAATCCCTTTTTATAATGGGCTTTTCTTGGGTCCAAGGCAATAATTCTAAGTTGTTCTCTTGGAAAATTAGCTTCTTCCAAGATTTTGAGTATTCTTGGAACTTCCCTTTTGCTGTCCCCGCACCAGGTACCTAAAAATAATAGTATTTTATGCTGCCTCAAAGTATTTTCAAAGAGCCTTACCAAATGGGTGTCGACCCCATAGCCATCAAAATTGGTGCTGAACCAAGCTTGGTAGGGCGCGGATTCCAAATTCGCTGTGGTAATCTCCCCAAGAAGAAAAGTCGACCCATTTGATGATTGGATTTCTTCATACTTTGGCTGTGCACTTCCTTGTAAAATGAAGGTAAAAATTGCAATGTAACATAGTTGTTTCATGATTTTCAGTTTTTTCCGAAAATCATCTAGAATTGGGGTTTACTAAAGGAAATGAGGTTGGAAATGGGGACTAGACCCCCGGTTGAAATCGATGAATCATTAAAATTTGGATTTAAGCTCCCTTCTGGAACCCACTCCCAATTTTTTGTAAATACTATTGATATGCGTCTTTACCGTACTCAAGCTTATAAATAGTTCGGAAGCTATCTCTTTATTGGTCTTGCCTTTCTTTATGGCATTGGCGACTTTTTGTTCTTGGGTGGTTAAAGCCTCCAAACGGGTGGTCTTAGAAAATGTAAAAGATGGTTTAAAGTACACTAATGCAATAAGGAGTAGTCCTATGATGGAAAGCGCAGGAATAAGGTTCTTGAGGCGTAGCGGCCCGTCTTGTATGATTTCTTGTTTGTCCAGATTATGATTTTCAACCATCTCTTCATAAAATTGGGAAGTATATTCCGTATTTGGATATTTTTTTGACAGGGCGGGTGCAAGGGTTTGGTAAGGTTGATGTTCCTTTAGATGTTCTTTGTATGCCCTATAGGTTTCATTGGACCTTTCGGAAAGGAAACTATAAACGTATAATTCAACCAAAGGCTCCTTTGTGGATTTGGCAAAATCATCAAAAGTTGCAAACCATTTGTTGAATTTTAAATTTTCGGCCAGTCGGGAATCGTCATTTTCAACAAAATCCAATATCATTTTTTCCTTTAGTACTTCAAACTCCAACAGATGGGCCGTGGCGGTATTGGTGGAGGATATTTCGCAAAACGCTTGATCGTAATTCCCCAGGGGCAGTGAAATGCTATCCCTATTGTTCGCAATGAACAAAATACTGATGGTGGAGGGACATTGTCCCATAAAATGAAGTTTAGTTGCCTCTTCCTCATTGCACCCGTCCGTATGGATCCTATAGAAACGATTTTCCAAAGGCAATTCTTCCCCTGAGAACGTAAAATAACCCAAAGAGTCTGCTTGCGTCTTTTGAATTATTTGGTCCAAGTAGACCCTTCCAGTTTTTCTATAGTCTTCTACCAATGATAGGTACACCGGTTTACTTTTGTATAATTCGGTGACCTGTCCGTTGAACTGAAATTGTGACCAGCTTGTTGTGCAAAAC
>JBCBZA010000090.1:0-15918 GCA_039815575.1 Bacteroidota bacterium
GCCGGACCAAAAATTTTGGAACATATGGTGGATACCGTTTTACAATTTGAAGGGGATCGCAATTATGTATACCGTATTCTTCGTTCCTTAAAAAACCGTTTTGGTTCCACTTCAGAATTGGGTATTTATGAAATGCAAGGGAATGGTCTTAGGGAGGTAGTCAACCCTTCGGAAATATTAATATCGAATAGTGAGGGAGAACTTAGTGGCACTGCAATTGCCGCAACAGTGGAAGGTATGCGACCCTTGTTGATAGAGGTTCAAGCCTTGGTCAGTACCGCAGTATATGGAACACCGCAGCGCTCTGCCACTGGATTCAATGCCAAACGGCTAAATATGTTATTGGCCGTTTTGGAAAAAAGAGCTGGTTTTAAGTTGGCCGCTAAGGATGTTTTCTTAAACATTACCGGTGGCATTTCAGTAGACGATCCCGCTATAGACCTAGCGGTACTGGTTGCCATCCTTTCCAGTAATGCGGATATTCCCATTGAAAAAGGAGTATGTTTCGCCGCAGAAATTGGTTTGGCCGGAGAAATTCGTCCGGTACAACGTGTAGACCAACGTATCCTTGAGGCCGAAAAATTGGGGTTTTCAACCATTGTTGTTTCCAAAAGCAATAAAATCGGTATTAAAAACCCAAAAGTAGAAGTGCGATTGGTAGCAAAGGTAGAAGACGTGGTCGCACATTTGTTTGGCTGAGATTTTCCTTATTTTTAGGAAAAGTGCCACATGAAAAAGTATGGTTTTGTCTTCTGCGTTTTTCTTTTATTCTCTTGTATAACGGAAACATCGAACCCTTCTTTTACCACTTGGCAGCATTATTTGGGAGATCCGGAACGAACCCACTATTCCGCTTTGAATAAAATAGACACCTCTAATGTAAGTTTATTGGAGCTGGTTTGGCATTATAAAAGTGGTGGTTTGCAAGAGGGGCGGACCACTCAGATACAAACCAATCCCCTAATTGTAGACACCATTCTTTACGGGGTAAATCCAGCTATCGAACTCTTTGCCCTTAATGCCAAAACTGGTAAAAAACTTTGGAACTATGTTCCTGCCGATAAGGACAACACTGGGCTTGGCTTAAATCGTGGGTTGAGTTATTGGGAATCAAACCAATCCAATGAGGAATCAAGACTATTTTTCGCCTCCGGATTTCGATTATATGCCGTTTCGGCCAAAACAGGAGCTACAATTTCCAATTTTGGAAATAATGGCAGTATCGATTTAAGGGATGGCCTTGGAAGGGAGATTGGCCAAATGGCGGTGTATGCGAATACCCCAGGAGCTATTTACGACAACTTAATCATTATGGGCACCCGAGTGGGCGAAGGTCCTGGTTCCTCACCTGGCCATATTCGAGCCTATAACGTCCTTACCGGAAAAATTGAGTGGACCTTTCACACTATTCCCCAACCAGGTGAATTTGGATATGACACTTGGCCCAAAGACGCCTACAAAACCGTGGGAGGGGCCAATAGCTGGTCAGGCAATGCCATAGATTTGGAACGCGGAATAGTGTACTTTCCAACAGGTTCTGCCGCCTTTGATTGGTATGGTGGTGACCGCCACGGGGCAAATCTATTTGCCAATTGTTTATTGGCGCTGAACGCCGAAACTGGTGAGCGTCTTTGGCATTTCCAATTTGTACATCACGATATGTGGGATAGGGATCTTCCTGCTCCACCCAATCTTTTTGAAATGGAAAGGAATGGCGAAAAAATTCCAGCCGTTGCGCAAGTCACTAAAAGCGGTCATGTTTTTGTTTTTAATCGGGTAACTGGCGAACCTATGTTTCCCATTGAAGAAAAAGTCTATCCCCCGTCACTACTGCAAGGAGAACAGGCTCATCCTACCCAACCATTGCCCACAAAACCAAAACCTTTTGCAAGGCAACAACTTACAGAGAATGACCTTTATGACCCGGATCGCCCTGCCTTTGTGGATGATTTTGTGGACAAGGATCAAAATAGTAATCCCCCTACCGTTTTAGAAAAATTGCAATCCGTTACCTCAAAAGGGCAGTTCATTCCCATTGATACTACAGGAACGCTACTGTATCCTGGAGCGGATGGAGGAGCTGAGTGGGGAGGCGCAGCTCTTGATCCCCGTAATGGAGTAATGTATGTCAACTCCAATGAAATGGCCTGGATTGTTCGTATGAAAGAAGTTAAAACGGGAGAGGGCAAAGACACCCACCCTGGAGAAGCACTGACCCAAATTCAATGCGCTCGATGTCATGGTGGTAAATTACAGGGTTTGGCGGGAATACCAGAATTGCAAACGGTAAAAAATAGATTGGGTTTGGATTCTATTGGAAACATCATTAAAAATGGAAAGGGCGCTATGCCCGGTATGCCCAATCTATCAAAATTAGAGATTGATGCCATTGCCCATTTTGTCTCCGGAGTTGAAATGGAAACCGATCATCGAGCGGAAAAAACCTCCATGAAAGTACCTTATGCCGTTGCCGGTTTTGGTCGTTTTAAAGATGACCGCGGCTTTCCTGTAGTACAACCGCCATGGGGCACCTTAAATGCCATTGATTTGAATACCGGAGAATATTTATGGAAAGTCCCCTTGGGCCATGACGATAAATTGAAGGACCCCAATGTTCCGATTTCAGGAACCGAAAACTATGGAGGGCCTGTTATCACTGCTGGAGGCTTACTTTTCATAGCAGCGACCAACGATGAAAAAATACGCGTTTTTAACTTAAAAACAGGAGAACAATTATGGGAAGATACACTCCCTTCAGGTGGTTACGCTACGCCAGCGACCTATGAAGTTGACGGAAAACAGTTTTTGGTCATTGCCTGTGGTGGCGGTAAAATGGGGACTAAATCTGGGGATGAATATAGGGCCTATGCCCTTAGGAAATAACAAGGTACTCTTCCCCTATTACGGGATGGGAGTGGGTTTTGACAATTTTGGAATAAATACCACCCCTTAAGTCCCCCAAAAGGGAAAAATAACGTGTTATGATTAATTTTTTTAGACATATCCGTAAATCATTGATCAAACAAAACCAAATGGCAAAATATGTAAAGTACGCTATTGGTGAAATTTTGCTTGTGGTAATAGGCATTCTAATTGCCTTAGCTATAAATAATTGGAATGACGCCCGAAAGGATAGAAAAAGTGAGCTCAGGTCCTTGGTAGATTTGCATAACGAGTTCAGTTCAAACGTGATTGTTTTCGATTCTATTCTTGGACTAAAAAAAGATATACAGAAAGAACAGGAGCATATTATTGAAGTAATTGGCAATATACTAGTTCATGATTCCCTTAAACCCAATCGTCGTTCCCGTACCGGTGCAGTAACCTTTGACCCCTCACAGAGTGTCATCAACTCCCTTCTAAGAACAGCTAAAATCGATTTGATTAAAAATGATTCCCTTAAATACATGTTGACCAATTGGTCAGATCTTTTGATTGACTATAAAGAGGATGAGCAGTGGCACACGAATTTTACCCAGCGAGAGCTATACCCTTATGAGACTAAGAACTTATCAACCCATTTTTATAAATATCACCCTAATGATGGGCACAGGTCACCTTTTTATTCCTCGTCGGAGGTAAGATCTCTATACCATAAGGCATTTAAGGATGATGAATACCGAAATCTTTTATTGCGAAACCACCAGTACCTAACCATGACAATAGAGGAGGGAGACCGCATTATGAAGGCCATGCAGCATATTATTACCTCGCTATCCAACGAAATTAGAGCAAGGCAAAAGTAGCGGTTTAGGGTAAAATTCTCTCAAAATCCATCTTAGCATACTCCTCTTCATGTAAAGGAAAATCCAAACTGGAAAAATATGATTTTCTAAAAAGCGTCAACGTTTGTTTCGAAACATCCTCGTAACAAGAAAAAGGACTAAAATAACCACAAGAATCAATACTACTTGACCGAAACCTATTCTTAAAAGCACATTTAACATCAGGGAGCAGGATTGGGAATATCATTATGAATGGCTTCAATGCCCTCTAAAACAGCATCTGATAATTTCACATCAATGGAATCAATGTTCTCCTTCAATTGTTCCATCGTTGTAGCACCAATAATCGTACTGGTCACAAAAGAACGTGTATTTACAAAAGCCAATGCCATCTGAGTCAAAGACAAGCCATGCGCTTCGGCCAAATCCGAGTACCGTTGGGTAGCCAGGGTAGCATTGCCTCCACTATATCGGTTATAATTTGGAAATAAGGTTAACCTTCCTTTTCTGGGCTTCACTTCGCCCAAATACTTTCCGCTCAACACCCCAAAACCTAGTGGGGAGTAGGCCAACAACCCTATTTTTTCGCGCATGGTCACTTCAGAAAGACCAACTTCGAACAATCGATTCAATAAACTATAAGGGTTTTGAATGGTCAACATTCGAGGTAGATCTTCATGCACCTTGCTTTCTTCTAAGTAACGCATGGTCCCCCAAGGGGTTTCATTTGACAATCCTATGTGGCGAATCTTACCTTCTTGGACCAAGTCGCGCAGGGTTTCCAATATTTGGTGAATCGTATCTTCCCAAAAATCATGGTTCTCGGAATCATAACCTCGTTGCCCAAAAAAATTAGTCTTTCGCTCTGGCCAGTGCAACTGATACAAATCCATATAATCCGTCTGGAGGCGCTTTAAACTTCCATCAACAGCAGTAATAATCGAATCTCTACTGAAACCTGTTGTTCGAATGTGTTTTGTAAAAGGAGCTGGTCCCGCAATTTTTGAAGCCAAAACTACCTTATCCCGATTTCCCGTTTTCTTGAACCAGCTTCCAATGATTTCTTCCGTTACGGCATACAATTCTTTTTTGGGAGGAATTGGGTAGAGTTCGGCCGTATCAAAAAAGTTGATGCCTTGTTCCAAGGCATAGTCCATTTGTTTGTGCCCCTCCTCTTCTGAGTTTTGTCGGCCCCAGGTCATAGTACCCAAACAGATTTTACTAATGCGAATGTTGGTATTGGGCAGTCTTGTATATTTCATGCAGCTATAGTTTGGCTTTGAAAACGTCAAATATAGCCAAACCACCAAGGTCTATTTTTTAACAGAATGTTATTTTTCAATTTCCAACAAAATAGGGCAGTGATCACTATGTTTGGCTTCCGTCAATATCACCGAACGTTTTAAGCGATCTTCCAGACTTTCATTGACCATGGCGTAATCCAAGCGCCAGCCTTTGTTATTTGCCCTCGCATTGGCCCTATAACTCCACCAGGTATAATTGTGTGGTTGCTTGTTAAAATGTCTAAAGCTGTCTATAAATCCACTTTTTATGAAATTGCCAATCCACTCCCGTTCAATAGGTAAAAAACCGGAGACATTTTTATTCCTAACCGGGTCATGGATATCAATAGCCTCATGACAAATGTTGTAATCACCGCACACGACGAGATTAGGACGCTCTTTACGAAGTTCATCAGCGTACTTTTGAAAATCGGCCATATAGGTGAATTTATGCTCCAAACGGGCAATATTACTTCCAGAGGGGAGGTACATGCTCATCACGGAAATATCACCAAAGTCAACCCTTAAGTTTCGACCCTCACTATCCATATATTCGATACCAGTGCCATATTCAATATGATCCGGTTCTTCCTTGCACAACAGGGCTACGCCACTATATCCCTTTTTTTGGGCGCTGAACCAATAATGATGTCGATATCCAATGCCTTCCAAAGCGGCAACGTCAACTTGTTCCTTCATTGCCTTGGTCTCTTGGATACAGACCACATCGGGATTTACGGTTTGCAACCATTCTACAAATCCTTTATTCATGGCAGCTCTAATACCGTTAACATTGTATGATACAATTTTCATCTTTCTGATTGATTCTATTCGGAGTTGTTATATTTGAAAAAGGGTTATCAAACCTAACTAAAAAATAACTATGAAAAAACAGATACTTCTGTTGGTCCTGCTCTGCTTAGGTATATGGTCTTTTTCCCAGGATGACACTAGCACCGATCAAACTAAAAAAACAGAACTAAAGTTCAACGTCTTCAATTTTATCGTTTTGAATTCCCTTGATGGTACGGCGGAATTTCTCATCAATGAGGAGTCTTCTTTTGGAGTCAGTCTTTTTGTGAATTTGGGAGATACCGATGATATTGATTTTATCAGAAATTTCTCTATAACTCCTTATTACAGGCAATTTTTTTCAAGACGGTATGCCCAAGGCTTTTTTGTGGAAGGGTTTGGTATGATCGTTAATCGAGAGGATAATTTTTTTGATGATTTGGGGGAGAGTGAAGAAGACGAAACCACAGCTGCTTTGGGGGTAGCTGTCGGGGGTAAATTTTTGACCAGGGGTGGTTTTATTGCTGAAATCTTTTTAGGTGTGGGACGAACACTTTCTTCGAGCGACAACTTCGAAGGTTTTGTCTCCAGAGGAGGTATCAACCTTGGCTATCGCTTTTAATCCTTACTTTTGGCCTTGCTATGAAAAGGGCTATCATTACCATCTTTTTTTTGAATTGTTTCTTGGTTTCTTCACAAAACCAGAAGGACACCTTAAACCTGTTGGATGAGGTGACCCTTATTGAAGAATTCATTACAAAAAAAGCCATTGGCATCACAGAATCGTCCAGTGTTGGCATTACGGAACTGGAACAGTTTAGCCCTATAGATTTTGCAAATGGCCTTAACCAAATCTCTGGCTTATATGTACTTTCTGGAGCATTGAACACCAATAGAATTACCATTAGGGGAATCGGGGCCCGAACGCCATTTGGAACGGACAAGCTACGGATGTATTTCAATGGTATTCCCGTTACCAATGGTACGGGCGTTTCTACCATAGAGGCTTATGATTTTGAGAATATGGGAAGGATTGAAGTGGTGAAGGGACCCAAAGGCACTGCTTTAGGTGCCAATTTGGGGGGCGCCATTGTCCTTAACACCAAACCCCCTAAAGTAGGTAGGACTTTTCTAAATAATACGTTCACCTTCGGTTCGTACAACACTACTAAGAATAACCTGGCTTTCCGGCATTCCGAAAGAGGATTCAATATTAATTTTAGTTATAACCACCTTCAGACGGACGGATTCAGGCAGAACAATAGTTTTGAACGGGACGGTTTTTTATTGACTTCTTCGGTGCGCTTAAGTGATAAAGGTAAATTGGATTTTTTAATGAACCACATTGATTATGATGCCGGTATTCCAAGTACTATAAATGCCACGGATTTTAGGGAAGATCCCAGAAGGGCCGCAGCCAATTGGTTGGCTGCCAGAGGCTTCGAGGATAATAGATATACCTTAACAGGAGTGTCCTACAGTCATCGATTTAATCAAAACCTAAGGACTACCAACAGTATATTTTATACTTATTTGGACCACTTCGAACCACGACCTTTCAATATTTTGGATGAATTTACCCATGGTTTTGGCTTTCGTTCCGTGACCGAGGGGAATCTATGGAAAGGTAGTTTCACAGTAGGCGCCGAGCTTTATAAAGATGAGTACAATTGGCAAACTTTTTTCAATCAATTTCGGGACAACGATGGCAATGGTAGTCTACAGGGACAACAATTAAGTGACAACAAGGAATTCCGTTCGCAACTTAACCTCTTTGGGGGCTATAGCTTTCCAATTGCTTCAAAATTAGAAGCACAAATAGGTTTAAATTTTAACCAGACCCAATTTGATTTCAGGGATTTATTCAATACTGGGGAAGGGAACACCTCAGCGCAGCGCGATTTTGATCCAATTTTACTGCCCAGTCTGGGATTGCAATATCAAATCAGTACCGGACGACTCTTTGCTAACGCCAGCCGAGGTTTTTCCAATCCGGGACTGGAAGAAACCTTGACCCCCGATGGTGTAATCAATCCTGACATCAACCAAGAAAAAGGATGGAGCTATGAAGTAGGTGGTGTGTTTTCCGTTGCAAAGCGAAAATTAAGCATGGGACTATCGCTATATCAAATGGATATTACCGATCTGTTCGTTGCCGAAAGAATTGATGAAGATCTATTTATTGGTCGCAATGCAGGAGAGACCCGTCACCAAGGCCTTGAATTGGATGCCAATTATAGATTAGACTTGGCACAAAACTGGATGGTTGTTCCAAGGATAAGTTACAGTTACAGCAATCACACTTTTGTGGATTTTGTGGATGGAGATAATGATTTTTCTGGTAATGATTTGGCAGGAGTTCCCCAACATCGCATCAATTCTGGTCTGGCCCTCCGAAACACAAAAGGTTTTGTGTTCAACGTAACCCATCAATTTGTTGATGAAATCCCACTAACGGACGGCAATACCCTCTTTAGCGATTCCTTCAATGTATTTAATGCGCAAGCTCGTTATCGGACCAATATTGGTAGCCATTTTTTCTTGGGACTCAATTTTGGAATCAATAATATTTTTGATAGCAACTTCGCACAATCCGTCCTCATCAATGCTGTTGGTTTTAATGGTGCTCAACCTCGCTTTTTCTATCCAGGAAATGGAAGGAATTATTTTGCTGGAATCCAGTTACAATATCGTATCAGGAATTCCAATGAATAAGCTCTTTAAAAAGTTTATTTTAGAGCATTCAACACTTCAAAATTTTCAAGTATGGTCGTCTCAAGATTTGGAATTGCACTTTTATGCACTGTTTTGGTTTCTTCCTGTGCCAAAGACAATTGGCAAACATCGGTAACGTCTCCCAACGGGAGCAATTCGATTCAATTTTATTTAACGGAGGATGGAACGCCTTCATATTCTGTACTACGAGAAACCGCAACGGTGATTGACACTTCAAGGATGGGCTTCGAATTTAAAAATCAAGATGCCCTGAAAAGTGGTCTGAAAATCATTAAGACAACTTCAGAGTCAATGGATGAAACGTGGGACATGCCTTGGGGCGAACAGCGCAAAGTTCGCAATCATTACAATGGCTTAAGAATAGAACTACAAGAAACAGCGGCACCCAATCGAAAACTTAACATACATTTTAAGGCATATGATGATGGGGTTGCCTTTCGTTATGAATTTCCTGAGCAAGAAGGGAGGGACAGTATCACTTTTATGGATGAAAACACCGAATTTCAATTAACCGGAGACCATACCGCTTGGTGGATTCCAGGGGATTGGGATATTTACGAACAATTGTACCAAACGACCAAGGTATCCGAAATTGATGCCATTGCCATGCGGGACCATCCCAATCTAGCCGCAACCTATATCCCAGAAAATGCAGTGAACACTCCAGTTACCATGCAATCGGATAATGGTCTTCACCTGGTATTTCATGAGGCCGATTTGACCAATTATGCAGGGATGACCTTAAAGGTGAACAATGAGACCCTGAAATTGACCAGCGAGTTGGTGGGTTCTGATAGACTTGGGCATAAGGCTAAAGTTGACCTCCCTTTTAAAACGCCATGGCGCACTATTCAAATGGCGGATAGGGCCGGGGATTTAATAGAATCCCGATTAATTGAAAACCTTAACGAGCCTAACAAGTTAGGGGACGTTTCTTGGTTCACGCCCATGAAATATGTTGGCATTTGGTGGGAAATGCACTTAGGCCTTTCTACCTGGGACATGGAAGCAACTCAAGACATGAACACCTTCGAAACACTGGGGAAAGAACAAACCAGTTCTGTTCACGGTGCAACAACCGAAAACACAAAAAAATATATCGATTTTGCAGCAACTAATGGTTTTGGAGGTGTCCTGGTGGAAGGATGGAACACGGGTTGGAACTATTGGATCGGTTTTGAAGACCGCGAAGGAGTTTTTGATTTTGTGACGCCCTACGCCGATTATGATATTGATGAATTAAGCAGATATGCCAAAGAAAAAGGGGTGCAGATTATAATGCACCATGAAACCAGTGCTGCGCCTAGAACATATGATAAGCAAATGAAAGCGGCCTACGAATTGATGCAAAAACATGGTATGCATTCCGTCAAATCAGGCTATGTGGGAAAAATAATCCCGAAGGGAGAATACCACCATGGACAATGGATGGTCAACCATTACCGTAAGGCATTGGAAATGGCAGCAGAATATCAAGTGGCCATCAATGCGCATGAACCCATTAAGGCCACCGGTCTTCGCAGAAGCTATCCCAATATGATTGCTCGCGAGGGATTGCGGGGTCAGGAGTTCAATGCCTGGTCAACGGATGGAGGTAATCCTCCGGAGCATTTGCCCATTGTAGCTTTTACTAGAATGCTTTCAGGGCCAATAGACTTTACACCAGGGGTATTTGACATAGCGCTTCCAACAAAACCCAATAACCAAATCAATACTACCTTGGCCCAGCAATTGGCACTATATGTGGTTATTTATGGCCCTATTCAAATGGCCTGCGATTTACCTGAAAATTATGAAGGACAGCCTGCTTTTCAATTTATTAAGGACGTGGGTGTTGATTGGGAACAATCCAAAGTACTGCATGGCGAAGTTGGGGATTTCTTGACTATCGCCCGTGAAGAACGCGAAACTGGAAATTGGTTCGTTGGCGCCATCACAGATGAAAATGCCCGTGATATCGCTATCGATTTCGATTTCCTGGAGGAAGGAAAAACATATAAAGCATTAATTTACAAGGATGCCGATAATGCGCACTATCGTGATAATCCCGAAGCGATTGTCATAGAAAACATGGATATTACCAAAGAAACCTCCAAGACGTTCACTTTAAAGGAGGGCGGTGGTCTGGCCATTAGTCTGCTTCAAGAATAAGTTGATTTAATTTTCATAAAGACACTGTCCTATGACCATCCGTAGGATTCTGGAAAAGGAATTTTCACTCGAAGGGGTCACCGTAAAATTGCTCAATGGGTATGCAAACAAAAACTACTTGGTAAAAAGTAGCCAAGGAAAATTTGTTTTCAAGACCTATTCTGAATACCAGTCGCTTTTTGAGGTGACCGAAGCAGAAAACTTGATGTTGCTACATCTTCAATCCAAAGGGTTGACAAAAATTCCAAAGCCCATTGCATTTGAAAATGGTTCTTATCAAAAACTGGTGACTATTGAAGGTCAACCAAACCTCTGTCGTCTCTTGACCTTTGTGGAGGGAACCTTCCTAGGTGATGTGGCTATGAATGTGGATTTAGTTCGATCACTGGGACGCTTCGCCGCCAAATTAAATCGGAACTTGGTTGATTTTGACCACGTGGCACTACGAGCAAGAAAATGGGAGTGGGATTTACAATCAGTGCTTCTTAACAAAAAGTATTTGGGAGACATCCCATCACCTCAAAAGCGAAGTTTAGTTTCCTATTTTTTCCAACAGTATGAAACTCACGTTCTACCAATTATTGGAGATTATCGAACAGGAGCCATTCATAATGATTTGAATGAATGGAACATTCTTATTTCAAACAATCAGGTTTCAGGAGTAATTGATTTTGGGGATTGTGCCTATTCCCAATTGATCAATGAAGTGGCCATAGTGGCTACCTATATTTTTTACGCTTCCAAGGAACCATTGGAGTTTGTAGCCCCTTTATTGGGTTCTTACCATGCTATACTCCCCTTGGAAGAAAAAGAACTGACCCTATTATACTGGCTCATTGCCATGAGATTGTGCACCAGTGTATGCAATTCAGCACATGCCAAGATTTCAGAGCCGGAAAATACATATGCCACAGTAAGTGAGAAAAAGGCATGGACGCTATTGGAAAAGTGGTTACGTATTGGTCCACAAAAGGCAGAAAACGTTTTTCGCCATGCATTGGGTTTCCCACCCAAAGAAATCCAATCCATAAAAAAGATCCTAGACCACAGGAACAGCTATTTAAGCAAGACGCTTTCCATTAGTTATCAAAAGCCCATTTTAATGGAAAGAGCTGCTTTTCAATACATGTATGACGGATATGGGAATTCTTTTTTGGATGCCTATAATAATATTCCCCATGTGGGGCATCAACATCCCAAAGTGGTGGAGGCAGGACAAAAACAAATGGGAGTTTTGAACACCAATACCAGATACTTGTATGACGTACTCCCCCAATATGCGGAACGATTGCTCTCTACATTCCCCAAACCGTTGAATAAGGTATTCTTTGTAAATTCAGGAAGTGCTGCCAGTGATTTGGCCATTCGGTTGGCCAAAGCCCATACGGGATTTGAAAACCTATTGGTGATGGAACATGGCTATCATGGCAATACCCAAATTGGCATTGATATCAGCGACTATAAATTCAACAATCCAAGGGGGCACGGGCAGGCATCCCATATTTTTAAAACCGCTATCCCTGACACATATCGAGGTCAACATACGCAAAATGATGGAACTGCAGGCAATGCCTACGCTCAAGAGGCAATCACTACTATCAACCAACTTTCAAATCCTTTGGGCGCTTTTATTGCGGAACCCATAGTGGGTTGTGGTGGTCAGGTGCCTTTGGCAAAAGGGTATTTAAAACCCATCTATAAAGCCATCCGTGACCAAGGAGGTGTTTGCATAAGTGACGAAGTACAGACGGGCTTTGGTCGTCTAGGAGAGGTATTCTGGGGATTTCAACAACAAGGTGTGGTTCCTGATATCGTAGTCTTGGGAAAACCTATGGGCAATGGACATCCCATTGGTGCCGTAGTGACAACCAATGAGATAGCCGCTTCTTTTGAAAAAGGGGTAGAATTCTTCAGTTCTTTTGGAGGCAATCCGGTTTCCTGTGCCATAGGAATGGCCGTTTTGGAGGTTGTGGAACAAGAAGGACTTCAGGAAAATGCGTATGAAGTAGGGCACTATTATCAGAGGTGTTTGAATGAGTTGCAACAACAGTACGACCAAATTGGGAATATTCGAGGTTCAGGGCTTTTTCTTGGTATTGATATTGTAAAACCAGGAACCACGCTACCGGATAAGGAGTTGGCCCATCATCTTAAAAATTCGCTGCGTGATAGGCATATCCTGGTCAGCACGGATGGTCCAGCGGATAACGTTATCAAAAGTAAACCTCCAATGTGCTTTACCAGGAACAATGTGGAAGAGGTGGTGGAAAATATGGGGTATATCTTGTCACGTTATCGCATTTAATCATAATATGGTTAACTTCCACTCAGACATTAGCAAAAAAGTGACGGAAAAAGAGAAAATGCTCAATGGCGAGAACTATAACTCAAGAGACCCTGAGTTGTTACAACAATACCATAAGGCCCGTGCATTTTTAAAACGTTATAACAACTTGGATTCCCATGAACTCCAAGAACGTAAATCCATTCTTCAATCACTTTTTGATACTTGTGGGGATGGTGTCTGGATAGAAACTCCTTTTCTCTGTGATTATGGGGAACATATTTCCATTGGCGCAAATACTTTTATCAATGCCAATTGTATTTTTATTGACAACAATACCATAACCATTGGTCATAATGGATTAATAGGTCCACATGTTCAGATTTACACCGCTGAACATCCTTTGAAGGCTTCAGAACGGATTATTGAATTGGAAGAAGACACACGTTATCTGACATCAAGCAAATCGGTAGCCATTGGAGACAATGTTTGGATTGGTGGAAACACAGTGATTTTTCCAGGAGTTACTATTGGAAACAATGTGACCATAGGCGCGGGAAGTGTGGTAACCAAATCCATCCCTGACAATGTTTTGGCCTTTGGCAATCCCTGTAAAATTCAAAAGAAATTATGAGTGTCCCTATCAATTACATTGAGTTCAAATCCATCAATCTGGAGGAAACCAAACAGTTTTACAGTAAGGCCTTTGGCTGGGAATTTACGGATTATGGGCCCACCTATACAGCATTTTCAAAAAGCGGCTTGGAAGGTGGCTTTGAATTGACCAAAGAATCCATAAGAAATGGTGTGCTGGTCGTGTTGCATCATGAAAATCTGGAGGTTATTAAAGAAAAAGTAATGGGTTTGGGTGCCAAAATTTCCGTTGATATTTTTTCTTTTCCCGGAGGGCGACGCTTTCAATTTTTAGATCCTTCTGGAAACGAGTTGGCCATTTGGACCGAAGCGTCGTAATAAAAAAAGCGTCCACCAATGGCGGACGCTTTCCTTTTCATAGCAATCCGTATTCTAGTTTATATCAAAGCGGTCTGCATTCATTACTTTGACCCAAGCTTTCACAAAATCATTTACAAATTTTTCTTTGCTATCATCTTGCGCATACACTTCGGCGTAAGACCTTAGAATGGAATTGGAACCAAAAACCAAGTCGACACGGGTAGCCGAGTACTTAAAGTCATCCGTCATGCGATCACGTATCTCATAAATTCCATTGTCAACGGGTTTCCAAACATTGGCCATATCGGTAAGGTTCACGAAGAAATCATTGGTCAATGCCCCTAGGTCATCGGTAAACGCCCCATGTCTGGTTCCACCATAATTGGTGCCTATTACGCGCATACCCCCAATCAGAACGGTCATTTCAACAGCTGTTAGGCCCAATAATTGGCTTCGATCCAATAACATTTCTTCAGGGGTGGAAGCGTACTCCTCCTTTTGATAGTTTCTAAAACCATCAGCAAATGGAAGCAATACTTCAAAAGAATCGGCATCCGTCTGTTCAGCTGTTGCATCACCA
Source organism: Bacteroidota bacterium (assembly GCA_039815575.1). Classification (GTDB taxonomy): domain Bacteria; phylum Bacteroidota; class Bacteroidia; order Flavobacteriales; family Flavobacteriaceae; genus Croceivirga. The sequence continues at coordinate 14,506 of JBCBZA010000090.1, forward strand.
CGACCTGGCGCAAAGGGTACTTCAACAGTGTACCCTGCCGCTTTTGCAGCTTTCTCTACCCCAAGATTACCTGCTAGTACGATGATATCCGCAATACTGATATCAAATTCGGCAGCAATGGGTTCCAAAACACCAAGTACTTTACTCAATCGTTCAGGTTCATTGGCCTCATAAGAGTTTTGGGGCGCCAGTCGGATACGACTTCCATTGGCACCTCCACGCATATCAGAACCCCTAAAGGTCCGCGCACTATCCCACGCCGTTGACACCATTTCGGAGGCAGTTAGGTCCGTAGCTTCTATTCTAGCCTTTACTGCAGATATATCATAGTCCTTTTTTCCCGTAGGTACGGGATCTTGCCAGATCAAATCCTCTTCCGGTACATCAGGACCAAAATAACGGACTTTTGGGCCCATATCCCTATGGGTCAATTTAAACCAAGCACGGGCAAAGGCATCTGAAAAAGCCTCAAAATCGCCTTTGAACTTTAATGAGATTTCTTTGTAGATAGGATCAATTTTCATGGCCATATCTGCATCGGTCATTATGGGGTTCAATCGCGTAGTCATATCTTCCACATCTACGGGCATATCCTGATCAGCAATAGTTACAGGTTCCCATTGATGTGCTCCTGCGGGGCTTTTTCTTAATTCCCATTCATGGTTAAAGAGCATTTCAAAATAACCATTGTCCCATTTTGTAGGATGGGTTGTCCAAGCACCCTCAAGGCCACTAGTAACAGCAGTTCGCCCTTTGCCATCGGTTGGACTCGTCCATCCAAAGCCCTGCTCTTCAATGGATGCTCCCTCCGGTGAGGGCCCTAAGGCATCTGCATCACCATTACCATGGGCTTTACCAACGGTATGGCCACCAGCGGTAAGTGCTACCGTTTCTTCATCGTTCATGGCCATTCTTGCAAAGGTTTCACGAATATGCAAAGCTGTTTTGGAAGGGTCGGGATTTCCATTTACCCCTTCTGGGTTGACATAAATCAATCCCATGTGGACAGCGGCCAAAGGATTTTGCAGCGTTGATGGATCCTCTAGATTTTCATAACGATTTTCACTGGGCGCCAACCACTCCTTTTCAGAACCCCAGTAGGTGTCCCTTTCCGGGTGCCAGATATCCTCTCTTCCAAATCCGAAACCGAACATTTTTAGACCCATACTTTCGTAGGCAATATTTCCGGCCAAAATGAGCAAATCTGCCCAGCTCACGGTATTTCCATATTTTTTCTTGATAGGCCATAAAAGACGACGCGCCTTGTCCAAGCTCGCATTGTCGGGCCAAGAATTTAAGGGTGCAAAACGTTGGTTTCCCGTACCTCCACCACGCTCTCGCGGGCCACCGTCCGAGCTCTGCTGTCCATCGCCCTCCTCACCAACGTTCGGGTGTCGCGTAGAGACGTCGGCC
>JBCBZA010000268.1:0-2779 GCA_039815575.1 Bacteroidota bacterium
ACCTCGTGCCCGAGCTATTGGTGGAACTCGGACAAGTTCCTTGGCCCTGCGATCCTGTTGCAAGCCTATCGCTGGTCAAACAAGAAAAACCGCAGATAAACCTGCATACACTGAAACCGTTGTGGAATTTGATGACGAAAAGCGTTTTTATTCCTACGTGGTGCAAGGCGTTCCGGCCAAGAATATGCTCAACTCCTTTAAAGTAGTTGACCTTGGGTACCACAAATGCATGGTGGTTTGGAATTCAAGCGGATGGACATTCATAGAAAATCCACAAATGAACAAAGAACAATTTCTTGGGTTTTTAAATAGTGCCAGTGACCAAATGATGTCCAAGTTGTATGAGCTCCATAACCAGAAGATGTGATTTGGACCTACTTTTAGTCATAATACCCGAAGCGTCTTGAACCGGTGCTTCGGGTCCATTTGTAAAAAATGAAATTTTATTTATTCATCATATTAGTCAGTTTGATGGCCCAGAAGTGCCCAAGTCAAGAGTTTCATTTAGAAATTGACAGTGACGTCCTCAAATCAAAAACGGAAGTCAAAATCTTCACTTTGTGTAAAGCGGCCATTCCCCAAAGGATCATTTATTTCACTGATGGCAAAAAACTTCTGGACGCCGGCTTTATGGAAACCTTGAAATCACTTTACAAGGCCAACAAAATTTCACCAACATATCTCGTGTTTGTTAGCTCGGTAGATTTAAATGATGGAACGGACAGGCGAAATGACTTTTTCTTATGTAATCCCGATTACGTCTCCTTTTTCGAAAAGGAGTTAATACCTGAGGTTGAAAAAACCCTTGAAAAGAAGTTTCCACCCTTAGCACGCTCCCTATTTGGTGTATCCTTTGGAGGTTTAAATAGTGCCTGGTTTTCAATATATTCCAATGCATTCGAAAATTTTGCGCTACTCTCCCCTATCACATATCCCTGTCCGGATATCGTTTCCAAAATTGCATTTTCCGAAAGAAAAAAACTCAAAATCTTCATCTCGACGGGTATAAATGACGCGGAAAACTATGTGACTCCCTTGGAAAGAATATATCGTTTAAACAACCACAAGGTGCAAACAAAAAAAACCATGGGCGGACATAATTTCGAAAACTGGGCTTCCCAATTAGAAATGGCACTAAACTTTTTTCATCCAAAAAACCATAAATCGAAATATGATTAACTTCGATTTACAAGTCAATACAGGCAATTCCCCTATAATGAGTTGAATATGATATTGAAATATGAATCATACGATTTGCTGGATTTTCCAGTTTTTGAAAGATTGACCTTTCAGACTCCTTTTAGGCCTTCCACGACCTATGACGCAGAAGCATGTTTTATATACACGCTGGCAGGGAATGCTACATTATATGGCGGATTGGAGCGTGATACCATGAAAGCCCAAGAGAGCGTTTTTATGAAGTGTGGCTCATTTTTGAACGCGTGGCAGGCCAAAAAAAATAGTGGGCCTTGCGAGGTAATTGCAATTCATATCAAACCAAAAATCCTTGAGTACATCTACAGACATAAGATTCCTGAATTTCTTCGCAACGAAGGGAGTAAGAGCACATCTATTTTTACTAAAATCTCAAAGGAAACCGTCGTTGACGAGTACATCAAAAGTTTGGTATTTTACTTTGACCATCCCTCGCTCATCAACGAAGAACTTATTATCCTAAAGGCCAAGGAACTCATACTACTTTTACACCATCTTAATTATGGCAATATTCGGGAATTGTTGCAAAGTATGTTTGACCCTGTTGCGCTAAGCTTCAAATCCATCATCAAAGCACAGCTTTTTGAAGAGCTGGAGGTACGGGATTATGCGGCTCTCGCCAATATGAGCCTTTCCACCTTTAAACGGAGGTTCAAGGAGGTATTCAATGACACTCCGGCACACTATATTAACAATAAGCGTTTGGAAAAGGCTGCGGAACTATTGGAGCTTACGGACAAAAGGGTAACCGAAGTATGCTTTGAATGTGGTTTTAATAGTCTCAGTACCTTTTCAAAATCCTTTTCTAAAAAATACCGTATCGCTCCTTCAGAATACAAAAAAACGCTTTGAACCTTACCGACAAATCTTTGGCCTTTGAGGCTAATACCTAAAATTCCTTTCTACTGAAATTTGCTATAAATGGTTAAAGGACAAGTGGTAAATCTCCAAATAGGATGGGGTTTTACAAATTCTCAAAAATCAGCGAATTATGGCAAATCAAAATGTTTCCATTAAAGAATCCATTATCATCGAAATCCCAAGGGAGAAGCTTTGGGAAATTACAGCATTGCAATTTGATAAAATTGGTCTTTGGAGTGCTGGGATGACTGATTCTAAAGGTTATGGCACCAGCGAATTGGGGGCCGTTTGTAACGAACGACAATGCGAACCGAGCTACAAAGGCTTTAAAAAGACCACCGAACGGGTAACAGATTACCAACCTGAAAATCATCAATTTACCTATGAAATCATAGCAGGACTCCCGGGTATGGTCAAAAAGGCCACAAATACATGGACCCACGCGGACCAAGAAGACGGAACGCTGCTCACGATGCATGTGAACATGCAGTTGCAGGGTATTATGGGGTGGTTGATGAAAGGTCCAATGCAAGGGAAGATGAGGAAGATACTACGCGAAAATGGCCAGGTAGACAAGCCTGATGTGGATGCGATTGAGGGCCTAAGCCCGGCAATTTCGATTGACCAAAAGTCTACGTCGCACAACCCACGCTCTACGGTGGGCACGGTGACGGAGATTTATGACTATTTGCGTTTGCTTTAT
>JBCBZA010000064.1:0-21079 GCA_039815575.1 Bacteroidota bacterium
CCAAGTCTTCGATGGGATTGAAATCAGGATACAAGGCAAGAAGAAATTGGACAAAATCCGCTGCCGGAACATGGCCCTGGTTCACCAATTCGTCCACTTTATAGGTAAAACCCTCTGGTTTATGTTCCTCTAGTAGACCAGAGAATTCTGAAACGTAGTTTGTTAATCCCTCATCATCGCTGTAAATGATGTGTAAGAACCTATTTTCCGTAAGCGTTTTTAACGGGCCTGCTTTAATTTTTTGTTGCATCTCCTTAGGTATGTGTCTAAGGGATGGGCTACTTGCGAAGTAGCCGTTAAACAGAAGAGGGTTGTTGAGCAAAGTGTAAACGCTAAAAAAACCACTATTGGAAGAACCATTGAGCACCTTGAACAGAGCCGTCCGGTAAGTACTTTCAACATACGGAATCAGTTCTGTTTCAAAGAAGTCAATATACCCATCAGGAATTGTGGTGTCTTTATTGGCTCTTGTGGGTAACAAAATGCTATTTCCTTCAGGGATATCTATGCCAATCAGGATCATCTCAGGAATTTGCCCGTTCTCGCCCATATAGTCCAGAGTAGAAGCCAACATGGCGAAGCGAGATCTGTAATCTGAATCCATCATATACAGCACGGGATAAGCTTTTTGGGAATTTTCGTAGTTGGCCGGCAGTTGGATGGATAGCGGAATGGTTTTGTTCAGCACTTTTGATTGAAATGAAGCTGTTTTGCCTAAGCTTACAGCGGGCTCACTGTGCTCTGACACAGCTTGAAATTCCAAATTGTTTTCTGCTTTTTCTTGTGTAAAAACCGTGTTAAGCGAAATAAAGCTTACCACTATAAATAATTTCATTGTTTTCATATGTTCTCGTTTTTTGATTTCATCTACACCCTGCAGAATTCCACTCCACCTGTCAGCTTCAAAATTTTCCAGAGGGCCCATTTATTGAAGTCCCATAGGAATGCAAAGGGTCTAAGTGTTTTCCTATTTAGGTCTTAGTGCCTCAAAAATTTGCGTATCCACCCAGAATACATCGGAATCTTCCGAGCTAATCTTTCTATTAAAGAAAAAATATTTTCCGTCTGGTGATACTACCCCCCCTGTGTCCGGACCGTCCGTGTTTATGGTACCCCCTAAGTTGATGGCGGGACACCATGAGCCGTCTTTCTGTTGAAAGCTGATATATAAATCATTGTCACCGTACCCCTCTTTTCGTTCACTATCCCAAATGATATAACTTTCATCCGGGGCAATAAAGGGATGCGCTGTCCATTTTCCAGAGTTGATTTCTTTCCCGAATGCTTTTGGTGTTTCCCTTTTCCCATCTATCAATCGGGAATACCTAATAGTGCCCACCTCTGTTGCCTCATCAAAAACGTAGGTGCCGGTTGCGGAAGCCGTAAGGACCATGATGGGGATGTCTTCAAACGGGGAACCAAGACTTTTTAACTCCGACCAACCATCCCGGGTACGCTCCCTATATGTATTGCCAGAATGCATCGTTTTACCATCAGGGGAGATAGACCCGCCCATGCTTGGGTCCAATACTTCCTCGTGCCATTGATCTTTCTCTGATTTAAAAACGATTTTAGTACTTTCTCCACTCTCACTGTTATTGCTAGTGAAGTAGTATTCTTTCATATCCGGTGTAAACCTACCGGTCCAGTCACGATGTCCTTTTGAAACGATACCAGGGGCGAAAACTTCAGGGGTTAAACCAGGAGGCTTTTGTCCAAGATAAGGCCCCTCTAAAAGTGGATAATCAGTCACCGGTGATAACCATTGAGACAACCATTTCACACTGCGTACTGCCGTCATCGGAAACGCTGTTTCATGGGTACCCTCAATCACTTCATGCTTGAGCAATAAACGCCCGTCGTTTTTATTTTTCAGCATGGCAATAATTTCATCGGTATACGGGCTTGTATCCTTTTCCAAATCACCATAGGAAATAAAAACATTGGCATTTAGCCCTTTAGCCTTTAATGCTTCATTAGCTCCAAGCTCGGAAAGAATGGGAACATCCCTCCCCCCTCTTGAAAGCGATGGACTGCCCAGAATGTAGTTTTTAAAAGTGCTTGGTTGTGTGAGTAATATATACGTACCAAATTTACCGCCAGCGGAATACCCAAAATAGCTACGGTTACCAGGGATAGTTCGATAGTTGTTTTCGATGTACGTAATAACATCGTTACGAATGAAATCCAGGTGATTATTGGCCTGTCCCAATTGATATCTTGCCTGAGCCTCCGGGTTGCTAGATGGTTGTATTGAAAAATCTCGAAATCTACTTGCATGTGCTCCAAATTCCGCTAATTCCCCTTTTAGGTCTTTTTCCCAGGAAACGCCCACCAGTATGGCATCTTTTAGCATATATTCCGCTGAGCCTGATAATAGTTCGATGTGCCACAAGGCATCCGTAAAATAAAGCACTGGATATTTAACGTAACTATTTTCTGAATATCCCTCCGGCAGCTTGATGTAGAGCTCATATTGCCGGTCATTCTTTGTATCTTTTATAGGAACTACTTCTATCTTGGATACTTCTAGAAAAGAATTTTCTAAAGCTTGGGCTTTATCCTTTTTACTATTTTTCTGTGCAAACAAGGTATTTACTATCATTAAACATAACAAGGGTAATAACCGAGCCGTTCTCATAAACCTAAAGGGATTTTCATACTTCTAAATTTATACCCAACTTAAGCCTGGGTTAGCGTTAAACTTGTCAACTGCTCTATGTTTGTACAAACTGCTCCAACAGATGTGCAAAAGCCGTCCACAAATACGTAGTTTGCAGTGGTATAACCAAATCATTTATGACACCCCGGTTTTTACTGTCTTTTCTTTTGATGTGCATGCTGTCATTGGCAACTTCTTGTTCCCACGACCCAGAACCTGTTTTTAAGGAATATCGGACGGTATACAAAATAGGTGACCAGCAACAATGGGCGAGTAAAAACTGGAATGATGATGACTGGATAAAAAGGAGAATGGCATATGTTGCGGATGGGAAGGTTTTCTGGTCCAGAACCCCAATAGATATCCTAAAAGCTCCAGAATCCCATCAACCTTATGGACTACGACTAGAAGCTTATGGTGAATATGAAATCTTTTGGGATGGGGTGTTGATCGGAAAAAATGGGAACCCTGGACAGGAAGCCCATTTATCACCCGAGGGGAAACTATGGACCACCTTTAACATCCCCAAGCATTTAACCAATAAAGGGCAACATCTTATGGCACTGCGCTTGAGCAACTATTACTTTCCCGATCATGTGGGAAGTTATAGAATTGAAGTTGCCAACTATGAAGAGCTGGTCACGGATCGGCTTTTTGAAACTTCTTATACGCACATATTTGCTGGGGCTTTTCTTATGGCATCCCTGTATTTCCTATTCTTATTTTTTAGTAACAAAAAGGAATATCCCATACTCATTGTCAGTGCCAGCTGTTTTCTGTTTTTCGCCCTCACTATGACCAGGTTTGTACGCACAGCAGCTCCCATACACTATAAGTGGCACGTAGTTCGATTGGAAGTGATATCCAGTCTTATGTTTGGTATTTCATTTTTGATTCCCTTATTCCTATCCCTACAGTTTCCCTTTCCCAAACGGAAGCTCTTTCTAAGTATTTATGCAGGTATACTATTGTATTTCTTCATTGCCAACCACCATTACTTTGGATTTTCTATTTATAGAATGGTCGTGGCACTATGGTTATTTTCTTTTGGCATTGCCTTATTTGGCGCATTCAAAAGGGCAAAAGGCGCTCTTTTGGTGGTGTTGATCCTGTTACTCTGCTTGGGTTTGCAGTATACGGTTAGTTTTAGTATCAGTCTTTATGCAGGTTTTAGCTTGATGCTTTTGGGTATCCTGTATTTGGAATACCAGCGAACTAAAGCACAACGATTGGCTTATGAAAACTCTTTATTGCAATCCACCCGTTTGCGATTGGAACTGCTCAAAAAAAATATCCAGCCCCACTTTCTTATGAATACCTTGACCTCCTTGATCGATTGGATAGAGGAATCCCCTAAAAGAGGAGTGCGTTTTATAGAAGCTTTGGCGAAAGAATTTGACCTTTTTAACCAAATCGAAAGTAAAACCCTAATTCCCATTGCACAGGAGATTGAAATCTGCCATAACCATATGGAAATTATGCGGTTCCGGAAAGAGATCGACTATGTATGGGAAGAAGAAGGCTTGGATATAACACAAGAGATTCCCCCAGGCATCCTACATACCTTATTGGAAAACGGTATAACCCATAGTATAGCGGGTGATGATAATAGTATTCGATTTAAGCTGATATACCAAGTGACCCCCAACTTTAAAAACTATACCTTTCTGACCTTTGCTGCCGGTGTGCGATCAGCATCCGGTGTTCTGGGGGAAGGTACAGGATTCAAGTATATTAAGGCACGATTAAGGGAATCGTATCAGGATAAATGGAATTTTATCTCTGAACCTACATCTGAAGGCTGGAAAAGTACAATCAAAATCTATTCTTGAGACGCATGCACATTTTAATCGTTGAAGATGAATCCCGAATCGCCAAGAGAATTGAGGGAATGACCCGAAATATCTTTGGGGACAACCTGCAATCCCTAAAACGTATAGACACCTTTCAAGAAGCCTTACAGTTTATTGAAGCAAACCCCTTAGATTTAGTACTTTTGGACTTGAACCTTAATGGGGACAATGGGTTTGATCTGTTGGGCACGGCTGTTTCCAAATCCTTCCATACCATTGTTATTTCTGCCTATAAGGACCAGGCCATTACAGCATTTGAATACGGGGTATTGGATTTTGTACCCAAACCTTTTGACCAAGAGCGATTGGCGCAGGCCTTTAATAGAATAAATACTAGGGCCATAGCTGAAAACAACAAGACCAAATTTTTGGCGATTAAAAAAAGAGGGCGGGTAGCTCTCGTGTCTGTTGAAGAGGTGCTTTATATCAAAGGGGCAGGTTCCTATACCGAATTATTTCTTAGCGGGGGTAAAAAAGAACTGCACGATAAATCGCTCGAAAAGTTAGAACAGTTGTTATGGCCTTTCTTTGAACGTATCCATAAGTCATATTTGGTGAAGCTGTCCGAAATACGTAAAATCAGTGTGGCATCCGGAAGCAAGTATATGGCCGAGTTAAAAAATGGAGAACATATTCCTATTGGAAGAACGAAGTACAAAGACCTAAAAGCAAAATGGCTCTAAGACCATGGGCGTTTTACGCTTCATTGGCACTAAAAAGAGCTCAGTGCTGAACAATTCGCGAAATGAAGGCATCTTACCCATAATTAAACAGTTTAGATTTGGAAAACCGTCGCGCAATAGTACGTAGTGGATTACGTTGACGATCCGTAATGCTCATTATAGTTGTTCATCTTGCCTATTCGAACCGAACATTCCTATGACTCGCCCAAATGCTTCGACTTCATTTATGGCTTGGTATAAGATTGTCCAAAGTTTTGGAAACGGAATCCAGGCTGGCTTCCATGGACCTTGCCGCATCCATGGACAAGAACCTTCCCAAGGGAATAACTGGAGTAATTACCACTTCTCCACTTTTGCCAATTGGTCTTCGTCTTGATCGAACAATCATAGTGTCCAACAACGTTCTTTCCATTTCAATGGGATGGGCGAACGTGGCATTCCAGATGGTCAATGCTGGGGCAATAAGTTGACTGCGGTAATTAATATTTTCAAAAGGGGAATCGCTATCAGCATCACAAAAGTTGCTTTTTTCATTCCATGCCGGTGCATAATTGGTAATGATCAAGTTTCTAATCCTGAATTTCCCATTTAAAGTATCGTCTTCCGCTAATCTTTTCTGTAACGCCTTTTGTAGGCGATAGGTGACTGACCCACCTATGTTGTCATAATATCCTGCATCGGCAAATTGACCGACACCCCTCACTTTACCAACGGCACTGATATAAGGAAAACGGGCATTCAATGACATGGCCGTGGAACGTTTGAGCGTTTTACCACGCGTTGGAATCGAATCCAACAAATCCATAAAGACACCCATATTCAAAGTGTCCAATTGGGGATTTACCGGACTGATCACAGCTCGCTGACCGGACTGCAAATGGGTCGTGTTGGTTATTAATAAAGGTTTTATCCTGCCATCTTCCATCTTGGGCCGTAGTTCCAAATAGGACTGTCCTAAAGGATTTACACTATCATCATATTTAAAAACACGATTGAAGGCCCTTTCCCATTCTATTTCCAACAGCTTGCCCCGATCCTTAAAATCCCCAAGGTTGGTTACGTTTTTAAATAAATCGCGACCTAGGAGGCTGGCCACCGAAGTTGATAGAAAATCTTTGTTAAAAATGGTACTTGCCCTATATTTAAGGGAATCTTTATGCGACTTTCCGTAAGTAAACCCTACTGAACTTTTGTTTTCGCTCTTCATGTATGCTTGGGTATAGAACATATTGTTCCCTACTCCCCCACCTGATGCCCCAGAAATGGAGAAAAGGTAGGTATCAAAATACATAGGATTACGATGATAAAGGTAACTTTGGACCAACATAGACCATAACCCTGCCCGCGAACCTCCACCCTCTGCCGAGACTAGGATAATGGGGAAGGGATTAATGGAGTCATGTTCCGCAATAAGCGAGCGGCGATCGTCTACCCATCGGTTTATAAAAATATCAAGGTGCATTCTATCCTCAGCCTCGAATTTGGTTTTTACTAACGGGACTTCATAATGACTATTCTTACCTCGATTGGCGGTGATTACCGAGACCAAAACCCCAACTGCAATCAATATCAAGTACAAAGGTTTAAAACGCAAGCGGTACCCAATGAATTTAAAAACGTTGACAACAAGAAAAAAGCCAAGTACACAGACCATAACAATATCCAAAGGGGAAATCCTATTGCTGAGTACCCAGGGAGCCGCTACCAAAACCAAATACAATAAGAACGTAAAAATCAAAAGGAACATAATTAAACGAAACCCAATGACATTCTTTACCCATAGGATATAAGGATCATATGAGGTAACTATCAAAAGAAAGAGCATTGACAATAAAAGCATGGAAATAAATAAGTAGGCGATATCTTTTGTACCGTCCCCTTCATTCATTGTACCTAACAGCACAATTAACAAAAAGCACCCGATAGCCAATGCCAAAGGCAAATGTTTTGATTTAGGGATTTTTGAAAAGACCTCACGTATTATGCGTGCCACATTCTTATTCAAGGAAACAACTAGAAGTACCACCGCGCCAGAAAGCCACCAAGTTGAGATAATCTTTTCACAGTGCACTGCCCCATAGGTTTCGTTCACCCCAAAAGCAGCGATCAGTAGAAAAATGGTCCCAAGCATCTTTGGTAACATCCGTTTAATGTAACCTGTCTGAGACTCCTCGAATTGATTTTCCAGATACGTTGCATCACCCTGTCGATGTTGTTCTTCCAACCACCTTTCCTTGGCATCTCTAGATATCCTAAACAAAGAGGGCAATTCCTCTTCCTCGAAAGTACTGTTCACATCGAATTGAACGGAATCGGTTTCCTCAGCATCTGGGTTAAAAAAGTTTTGGATGTGACTTATCAAAAAAGCAAAAACAATAAGTACGGCATAAAAAATTGGGACGTTAAGCCAATGGTTCCCTTGATTAATGACCAAAATAAGGTCATTGATCTGAGGAACGTTCCACAGAAGCATAAAAACAAGGAATATAAAGAACAACGATAAGGCATGGTTGCCTAGCTCCGTAAATATGGTCAGTAACCAATACCGATTCCCGTTCGCATTCTTTTTCATTTTCTATTGCCTTTTAGGTTTGTAATTAATATCCAAAAACCGATCGGCATTCTCAAAGAACACTTTGTCCGCTATGATTTCTACACCCAATTTATTGGAGGGATCTAATCTCCCATAGGCTTTGGATTTTATATATTCTTGAATGTTTAATTCCACATAATCGCGCAAACGTTCCATATCCTGATGTGTCCAGAAGCCATCCATTGGATCTACGATTCCATCAAAATCCGATCCAATAGCCACGTAGTCCCATATTTTGCCATTGAACTGCGTAATACTGCCTACAGGCCCACAAGGAGTCTGATCCAGTAGTTCAGCAAAGTGGCTGATTTGCTTCCAGACCCAATACGCCCTTTTGTACAAGCGTTTTTTAAATCGTTTTCCCGTTCTTCTTTTCCATGCCCTTTTGAATTGCCTATTGATGGATAGCTTTGGAGGTTCCGGGGCATCCGAATTGGTTTTTACATACTTCAACCGTCGTTGATCCAATTGTACCCCAAATAGGCCATCGGAACAGGCAATCTCAATCAACTCTTCGTCATAAAAATTGAGCTCGCTGGTCATTTTGGAAGGTTGGCGTCTGAACATAAGCGCTCCGTGGCTAATAACAATCGGCACCCCCTTTCCTCTGGCGATATCGTAATATTCCAATCGACTTTTGAGGTTCATATGCTTTACATCAATCAGAACCCGGCGAAAATTCTCCGATGGGGTCAACAACACGTTGCACACCTTTCTTCCCAAATCTGTCATGGCCTGCTCCGGATTTAACTTTTGGTCAAATACCTTTTCCGAAACTCCGGTCATACTCTTACCATGCCCACATAGACCGTTGGGAAAGTGATGTGCCAAAGACAACCAGACCGGAGGAGCATCCCAATTTTTTAGTTGCGCTGCTTTATGGAGCACCTCTTGATTTTTTTCCTCGATTGAAGCATAGGGTTTCGTGGTATTCAAGCTATGTCCACCTTCAATGCTAAAAATCGCATTGACCCTTTTCGTTTGCAGTTGTTGTGAATCGTAATGGGTCAATATTTCATATTTCAATCGTTCATCTGAAGTATTCCCCTCTCCAGAAAGACGAAGAAGATAATCCCTTGATTTCACCAAATCTGAAAAATAGTCTCCTTTTATTTTGTTTGTTAGATAGTCAATCCTTCGCAATCCAATACCAATGATATAATTCTTAATAAGTTTGCCCAGAAATGTCTGGGGCTCTCCCTTTTTGTTGAGTACCAGTTCAACCTCCATGGGATCTATGGAAACTATAATGACCCTGGCCCCTCCCCTAAAACTGGTCGTAAAATCTGCTTGTGTGAATTTCGTTACCGTTAAAACGGAATTCCGCACCTTGTCCCATAAAGTAGGGCGTTTTCGGTGCCAAACGCTATGTGACTTCCTGGGGTCCTTAGAATTCATTCCCCCTTCCTTGGTAACCTTAAAGCTCTTGCTATAGGGCTTAAGAGTAGAATGACAGTGGAGATCGATTACCTTTAAAGCCATTGATTCAAATTTTGATTTCGTTAAATTACGTACTAAAGCGATAGAAAAAATACCTACGATTGGGTATTTCCGGGGGGGAAAACCAAAAAGTCGTAAGTCAATGGTTTGGAGCCCTTTAATTTAGAAATTGGCTGTGAAAACCAACTACATAAAAACCTCAAAAAGTCTGGGGTTTTTATACTATTTCATACTGCTATTCCTACAAGTCCGTTGAGATTAATTGGAAAACCTATCCATGTGTTGTTTTTATTGGACTAGATAGGTTTACAAATCACGCTGGGATTAAGCCTTTCCTGGAAGAAAACGCTATTGCGCGAAACACTTTGGGTCATTAATTCAAGACAAAGGAATTTGATGTTCCCAATCCCATGTGCGATACTTTAATCGGGACACCAAAGTCAGATGGTCAATTTCAATTTGATTATGATATTGATTTTCTTGAAAATATCTTAGACTATCATGTAGCATGCGCCTTCCATTGGCTTTCGCAATGGTGATGTGCGGGGTCTCAGAAATTAAAAATGATTTCAATCTCTTTTTAAAACCATTGTTATACAACCTCTGTATTTCGTCATGTAATTCTTTAATGGCTCCGGTTTTGGTGACGTTCAAATACAAGGTTTTTGAAGTTTCAAAAACGTCAAACCCGTTGATATTTAAATCAAATCGATCTCTTTGTGACAAGCGTTCCAGAATCTGAATAAGTACATCTTGGTGCTTTGAATTCATTTTAAAACTTGCCAGGGTTATATGTGGTTTTGACCCCGAAAGCGGTTGTTTTCCGTAGGCAAATTCGAACAGTTTTTTAAATTCAATGATACGGTCAAACGCGTCCTCTGGCGGCACAATCCTAAGATTATAATACTTAATGTTGGAATTAAAAATAGGCAAGCGTAGCTGCTTCATCTTGTAAAAAGTAATAATCTGAATGTGAGACTATTACAAGTTAATAAAAAATCGACGAACTACAGTGCATCGAACGGCAAAAGCCTGAGCTTTTTCCCTACAAATGACTTCCGCACCGACAGCGGAATCAATTATCCGTATTTTTTGTTTGCGGAATCTATGGATACCTTCGAAACATCCCCTTAGTTTTTAGGTATTAGACCTGTTTTTTCAGAGTAGCGAGTTGTTTTTCAAGTTCTACAAAACGGAGTTGAACATCGGTTCCAATTTCTTGGTCCGCTCCATTGACCATATTAAAGAGGTAGGAGATTTGTGCCACCAACATTTGCTGAGGATAGGCCCCTTCATCATTTTTAAGTTGTCTTAATATGGACTCTAGCTTTTCCAGTCTATCCTTACTCACTTCATCTTCCTTATCTTCCAGTTTTTTGGATTCCCTCTCCAGACTCTCCTGAAATAAACGGGCTTCACTCAACAAAGCCATGACTTTGGCCTGTGTATTTTGTTGCTTTTGAAGTATGGTTTCTGTGATTCCATCCGCTTTGACCCGGGGATCCATTAAAACCTTGAACCCTTGGGTAATGCTTTTGTCGGCCACGGTGAGTTTAGCGATATAGCTGCCAGGGGACACCATGGGTCCATTTTTATAACGTCTTTTTTCATTTTTGTGCCATGGTCCTTTTTTACGTAAATCCCATCCAAAACGATGGAGTCCTTTTTTAGTTTCCAACTTGGTATTGACGTAGCGAAAAGTGGTGCTTAAGTCCATATCCTCTACTTCTTCCGTAGTGGATTTCAACAAAGTACTGTCGCTTAGTATGGTAACAATACTTCTTTTGTTTTCATCCAGGATTTCCAGTTTCAAACCCTTGGTGGTTTCCGATAAATAGTAATCGATATAAACCGCTGTCCGCGGGTATTTGGGAAAAGTACCACCAGACCGTACCTTGGGATAACGATACCTGATAGTATTATCTGGTGCGAAAAGATAGGGCACGGCATCCAATTTGCTTATGGTTTCATCCCGTAGGGCAGTAATATCGTCCAATATCCAAAAACCGCGACCCATGGTACTTAATACCAAATCGCCTCTAAAAATCTTGATATCAGTTATTGGGGTTATGGGCAAGTTTTGTTGAAACGATTCCCAGTTTGCACCATCATTGAGGGAAATGTACACACCATACTCCGTTCCAGCATAGAGCAATCCAGGTTTCACGGGATCTTCACGTAACACCCGCGATGTATGGTCATTGGGAATGCCATTGGATCCCGTGCTCAACAAGGTCCAACTGGTCCCGTAATCATTGGTTTTGTATAAATAAGGACGTTCATCACCCAACAAATGCCGATCTACTGCAATATAAGCGGTTGCTATGTCATGATGTGAGGCTGCAATGGACTCCACCCTCCCCCCATTGGGTAGCTTTTTTGGGGTTACATTTTGCCAGGTCTTACCCCCATCCTTAGTCAAGGAAACCACCCCGTCATTGGAACCTGTCCATATCACGCCTTCCTCAAGCGGGGACTCTCGAATAGAATATAAGGTGCTGTAATACTCTTCTCCGGTGATGTCCCGTGTAATGGGGCTTCCTGAAATCACCTGTTTATCGGCCTCGAAAGCTGTTAAGTCCGGCGAGATGGTCTCCCAATCAAAACCATCAGAATCCGTCTTGTGCAGGAATTGGGAACCATGGTATACAACATCCGGATTGTGTGGTGATACATGTACCGGTGCTACGCGCTGGAAACGGTATTTCAAATCCTTTGGATTATGCCCATAAATATTACTGGCACCTACATAATAACTTTTTTCTACCCCAGTCAATTTATTAAAGACCCCAAAACGTCCTTTGCAATTTGCGTAGACTAGGTTCGGATTTCCGGGTTTGGGAACCGCCGGTCCTGTTTCACAACCCCCAGTATTGATTATCCAAGCCGTACCTGGGTTCTGAACTGCGCTTGGTGGAAAACTGGGTACGGCGATGGTGGAATAATTGTCCTGTTGTCCCGCATACAGCCAATAGGGATATTGGTCATCCACTTCTACCTGATAAAGTTCTGCAGTAGGTTGGTTGAATTGTGTGGACCAAGTTTTGCCCCCATTAAAACTAACATTGACACCACCGTCATTAGCCTGTATCAAAATGTTTGGGTTTTTGGGGTTCAACCAAATATCATGATTGTCCCCATGTGGAACGCTCATTTCCTTCCAGGTTTTTCCACCGTCTTCGGACTTGATAAGGGGATTGGCATTGGAATAGACAATATCCGGATTCGTAGGATCCAATGCTACATTGATGTAGTAAAATGGCCGGTTGACCAATCTAATATCGTCGGAAATATGTTGAAAGGATTTCCCTTGGTCCATTGATTTATAAAGTCCCTGTTCGCCTTCCGGTGCTTCAATGATGGCATAAAGAATACTTGAATCCACAGGCGAAACCGCTAAATCTATTTTACCAATGGTATTTTGTGGCAATCCGTTTTCAAGCTTGGTCCAATCCTTTCCTCCATTTACTGATTTATAGATGCCTCCTTCTGCCGCCTTGCCTCCAGAGATAATCGTCCAAGGCTTTCGTTCTGCTTTCCAAGCTGCAGCATAAATTACATTGGGGTTACCTGGCAATAATTCAATATCGGAAAAACCTACCTTATCAGAAACAAAAAGTACTTTCTCCCAGTTTTGACCACCATCAGTAGTTTTGAACACCCCCCGCTCAGGAGTGCTTTTAAAAGCATTGCCAATGGCCGCTACCCAAACCACATTGCTATTGGTAGGGTCAACTTCTACAGCGCCTATCTGCCCTACATGTTTAAGTCCTATATGTTCCCATGTTTTTCCCGCATCAATCGATTTATAAACACCCTTTCCGCTAATGATATTACTTCGGAGGCCATCAGAACCTGTGCCAACATAGACAATATTTGGATCGTTTTCAGCAACTTGAATCGCCCCTATGGATGGCGTATCAAAAAAACCATCGGATACATTGTTCCATGTAGTTCCATAATCCTCTGATTTCCATACGCCACCACCCGAAGCACCTAAATAAAAAGTTCCCGGTTGCTTTGCAATGCCTGTTACAGTGGTCACCCGACCACCTCTGGCAGGGCCTACGGGACGATATTGCAGTGATTTGTACATTGACTTAGCGCTGTCTTGTGCATTTGATTCATTCTGAAAAAGAGAAAAACTTAATAGCGATAACACCATTAAATAAGGGTAACTAGCTGTCTTCATATAGTTCTTTTATATACATTTCTAAATATAACAAATGCTTACAGGTATTTCCATAAAATCGTTGGCAAACTGCTGTGATTTTTATTTCAAATTTCTTGACTGGGAAGCTTGTACTATTGAACTACCAAACAATCCACATTATCGTGCTGCCATAAATAGGAAGCAGGGAGTTTTGGGTCAATTTTTCTTGTAAAAAGGGCACGCTTGGTTTTTCCCTTTCCCCTGCCCGAAATTATTATTAGAATTCGCTTTGAAGATAAAATATCGTTTATGCCTAAAGTCAATCCTTTAGTGGGGATGGATGTTGCTTCTTTAAGCATGCCATGCTTACGTGATTCGGGAGCTAATTGTGCCACATGGCAATGGGGCTTTAATATATCGGCAGGTTCATTAAGGCCCAAGTGCCCATTTGAACCGAGCCCCAATACACAGAGGTCGATAGGGCCTTCTTGGTTCAATTGCCGTTGCATGCGCGTACTTTCTTTCCGGAAGTCATTGGCCTTTGTATTAAATCCAAGATAACGTCCTTCTGAAATGCCCAAAGGTTCAACAAGATATTTCCTTAGATAAGCATCACAGGAGCCTTTGGAAGTATCCAAACCGATCCACTCATCCAATGCGATTAGCCTGATGTTGCGGTAGGGGCCCATGTTCTTTTTTGATTGCGACACCAATTCCTTATACAATGGTAAGGGGGAGTTTCCTGTGGCTGCACATAGTAAAAGGGTTGGGTTTTTCTTGAGTTCTTTCTTGACCATTGATGCGGCCATCAATGCCATGGACCTATTGTTTTCGAATTCAGCTATCCGCATGGATGTCCTCTGTTTTTAAAGCGGTCGCAAAACGTACAGTAAGCCAACCTGATATTCCACCGACAGTCAATAATATCAGGGCAATAGGATAATTGCCCAAAACGGCATGTCCTACACTGAACAATAGGCTATTGAGAAAAATTACCCCTAATAAAAACCCTATCCATGATTTCCCCGTATTTCCTTTTTCAACCAAATTAGGTGCTTGCTTAGCAATTGGATCCCACCACCCCTTGGGTTTTACTTTTTTGTAGAATTTTAATAAGGTAGCATTGTCTACAGGCTTGGTCAACAAGGTGACGATTATAGCGATTATGGTACAAGCAAATAAGAGTACAGTGGCGCGTAGCAGTGCCACATCTTCATGATACCAACCCTTGACCATATTTAAAACGGTATTATCTATAAGTCCAAAGTTGTGAAGCCACTGTATCCAAATAAATCCATTGGCAAGAATAAGGGCGGAAAGCATACTGGCGATCTCTGACCACGCATTGATACGCCACCAAAACCAACGTAGCATGGTAATTATGGCGATACCTGAAACAATTTCTATGATATAGATCCACGCTCCAGCTATACTTTCCATTTGCCAAGCGGCAACCGCACTTATAAAAAGGAGAATAACGATGCTCAAACGGGAAACCAATAGGTAGTGTTCTTCTTCCCCATCTGTTTTTATAAATCTTTTGTAAATGTCATCCACCATATAAGATCCTCCCCAACAAAGATGGGTATCAATGGTACTCATGAAAGCAGCCATAAATGCCGCTACTAATAACCCTTTTAATCCGGAAGGCAATATTTCATTTATCATCATTGGGTAGGCCAGTTCTGGATCGGCCAGTAGTGAAGCCGAAGCCTCTGATATGGGCAAAACTACTATGGACCCCAAACCCACCACAATCCAAGGCCAAGTCAGAATGACCACACCAGCCACCGCAAACCACAATGATGCTTTAACAGCGTGTTTTTCATTTTTTGCCGAAAATAACCGTTGTACGATATAGCCATCACCTTGTGCCTGACCTAGCCATAGAATACCGATCAAACATGCAAAACCAAGCATCTCAACAGGACCGATATGTGACACATTGGGGAGCATATCCAAAACACCGGCCGGAGCGTCCGTACGGGCCGCTATTTGGGCCGCTAAATCCGAAGGTCCCCCGACCTGCACCAGTATAAAGACGGCAAGGATAATGGTACTAATAGTTCCGACCGAAAAATGCAACATGTCCAAAATAACGATTCCCTTTATTCCAGAACTCAAGGTATGTACCAATGCGAAAGCTAAGGTGACGCCTAAAGCCAGCTCCGCACTCCAGCCCAACATAATATTTGAGAATTTGAGCATGGCAAGCATGATCCATCCCATAGTAATACAATTCTTAAAAACACCAAAAAATGCTGCAGTAAAACCACGAAGAATTGAAGCAGACTTTCCGCTATAACGCATTTCAATCATTTCGGCATCCGTCAAGATTTCGGCTCTGCGCCAATATTTCGCATAAAAAAAGACCATCATCATGACACCTGCTCCCAAATACCACCAGAGCCAATTACCATAAATCCCTTTTGTGCGCACCAAGGCGGTAACCGCCAAAGGAGCATCCGTTGCAAACCAAGTGGCCGCTATGGAAGTACCCAATAACCACCAGGGTAAATTGCGCCCGGCAACAAAAAAATCCGTAATGTTTTTAGAGTTATGCTTTACCACAAAAACCCCTATACCTATGCTTACTACAAGGTACAGGACAATGACGGCTCCATCCAGAGTCTCTAGGTCCATTAGAATTTATAGTTATAAATTGTGGGACACATAACTGTTATTTCAATTCTGGTAAAACGTCCTTTTGAAGTAGTAACATTTCATTACACATGTCTATGGCATTGCGATACGAATTAACCGTAGGTTCGATAAGGATAGCCTGGAGCAGTTTATCCTTTGATTGTTCATTATAGGCCTCTACCAATAACTGGTGTATGCTGGCATGTAACCGAATTGTCGCGGCTATTCCCTCTGGTAGGGGTTCCATTTGGATGGGTTGGACGCCACTTGAATCACAATAGGCCGGCACCTCTACAACAAGATGGTCAGGTAGGTTGGGGATGGCTCCTTCGTTTGGGACATTTACGGCCTCAAGCCATTGCTTTTCATTAGTGATTACCGACTCCATAATCAACGTAGCAATTTCGCCCGAAGTTTTAAAAGTGCCGTCGTCATTTTCAAGTTGTACTTCTTCAACCGAACCCACGGGTAATAGAGGTTTGCTCCAGTCTTTAGCCCATTCCCTATCATAGTTCACACGGTCCACCGTATAAACCCCTTCGGGAATTTGATGGTTCTCCCATGGATGGCCGTCATAGGGATCATAAAAAAACTGCAATTGGGGAATGACAAATTCATCTGCCCAACGGAGATATTCCCCATAATGGTTTGAGGCTGGTGAGGGCCATTGTCCAAAACGTCTAAATAATATGCGGCCCAAAGCCAATTCATGCCATTGGGCGAGCCAATCACCTTCAGCTTCTATTTTTTTTAATTTGGGATATAAATCCCCACCCGAAGACTTTTGTTTGATTTCTTGAAACCACGTAAAATGATTGATACCACACGCTTTGGTCTGTAAATCATCAAGCGGAACTGCTAAAAGCTTGGAAAGCTGCTCCCTTCCCATAAAAACACCATGACAAAGACCAATAGCCTTAATCGTTGTCAACCTGGTGACCGCTTCGCAAATTTTGTGCTCAGGATTCGAAAAGTTCAGTAATAGGGCCTCAGGACAAAGTTTTTCCATAGACCTTGCAATTGCCATGATTTCCTTAATGTTCCTAAGCGCATGAAATAGGGAACCTACTCCACCATTTTCTCCATATACTTGTTTAAAACCGTATTTTCTAGGGATGTGAAAGTCTTGTGACCAATATATATTCCGGTCTTTTTCTAAGGCACATATTACAAAATTGGCATTTTTGATAGCCTCTTCCCTGTTGGTAGTAGCAACAATGGTCACCTTTCTTTTGAGTTTGTCCGCAACATACTTGCCGTGCGCAGTAACATGTTCCAAATGGGATGCCTTAATATCCATTAGATGGATTTCAAGACCATTTTTACATAGGGCATTGCTTAGCAGAATGTCTTGGACAATAATAGGCCCAAACTGCAAACTCCCTGCACCTATGTAAGCAATTTTTATCATATCCTAATTGTGTTATTGACGCATAATATTGGTGGCGGGCAAAAAATGTAAATACGATTACTTTTAAAGCACTCTCAATGTAATCACCTAGACTAAGATAGGTATTCGGTTGATAACACGTTTCCAATCCTTTTTTGGTAAAGTCGCACCTATATGAGGTCCAATTTTAAAATGTATATTTTGTTGGGAAAAAAGTACAATTCTACTGTAACTATGGGCAAAACCCGTAGTCTTTATTGCATACAAATCCAACGCATCATGAAATCCACAACTCGTTCGTCATTTTCCTTCCTTGTTTTACTCCTTTTCTCAAGCCTTGGCCTACATGCCAACAACGGTGCTTTGGCTTATATCTATCCTATATCCAATATTACCATTGATGGAAACGGAGCAGATTGGCCTGCATCCATAAAAACGTACCCGTTATCCCATATTTTTTATGGCAATGGACTTACGGGACCCGAGGACGGTTCCGCATTATGGCGTGGGGGGTATGACGCTACATCTGGCCATCTTTATTTTTTAGTGACCATGGCAGATAATGATTACGTAAAAACTCCAGATAATAACCATTACTCCAGTCATGATTTTCAGGTGCTCTACATCGATCCTATGCATACAAAAAAAGGGTCGGGTGTTATCGCCTATGAACTGGATGAGGACCACAGAAAAATAGTGGAACAGGAAGGCTTGTTTTTCTATTCTCAAGTAAAGAATGCCAGTTTTGACCAAGTTGAAATCGCTATTGAAAAGCGCGGAAAAACGGTCACCTATGAGTGGAAAATTAAAGTTTCGGGTAGCCTGAACCCCGGTAGGGTGATTGGATTTGATTATGCGGTCTTTGATAAGGATACGGATGAAGACCATGTGATGCTTACCTGGGGCAACACTGGCGGCAATAAGTTTACGAATTCCAACCTTATTGGTGATGTTATGCTTTTGGGGCCTTCAGACCAACCCGCCACGGTAAAAGGTGCTTTACAATGGAAAGGTGAGCCTGCCAACCACTGGCCCTCATCCATACAATTTGTAAATGCCAACAAACCTGATGTATTCGTGAATGCCAGTGTAGATTCCTTGGGGCAATACGAGTTAAAATTACCTCAGGGGAATTATGATATTATCATTACCCCTTCTTGGCAAATGAATCGTTGGTTCCAGATTGATTTAGTTGAAGGGGCCGAGTCATTACCGTCTGTCTCGGTAATCAAGGATAAAGTCATGGTTGTGGATGCCATTTCGGTTATGGTTGCGAACAAACCTAATTTAATACCTACAAAAGGTATTTTACATACCCAATTCGACAAAACTGCTTCCAAAAAAGTGGATGATTTTGTGGAAGCTTACCAAAGCTACTACAACATACCAGCGGTATCCCTGGCACTTATCCAAAATGGCCAACTGGTATACCATAATAGTTATGGGGTGGAAAACAACATTACCAAAAAAACCCTGCGGGACAAAGCTGTTTTTGAAGCTGCATCAATTACCAAATTGGCGTTCGCCTATGTAATGAATCGCCTAGTGCAACGAGGGGAATTTGATTTGGACAAACCCCTTTATGAAACCCTTCCTTTTCCTGAGTTAGAAGAGTTTCCTGAATATAAATTAATGACGGGCAGACATGTGTTGACCCATGTAAGCGGGCTCCCTAATTGGGGCGAACGAATGATTAATACCCCCGGAACCACATACGGATACTCCGGAGAGGGATTTGAATACTTAAAAAAAGTCTTGGCGAAGGGAGATTTTGACAATCTACCAGAAATTATTCAATCGTATTTGGATACAGAACTATTAGGACCCTTGGGGATGACCAACACCTATTTTATGTGTAATGACCAACTTCCTAACCTTAAAGTGGCGGGGCACTTCAATGGAATTCCCAGTATGTATGACTGTCCAGATTGGCCAGGAATGGCATTCAGTATGCATACCGAGGCAAAAGACTTCGTTCCCTTTGCCCTGGCGCTCTTAAATAGGAAAGGATTGACGGATGATCAGGCTCAAAAAATGTTCCGTTTTCATACCCTAGAAGAAGAAGAGAATTGGAGAAATGGCTATAAATCCGGTTATGGGTTGGGGGTGGCCCTTAGGGAGTCCCCGCATGGTCTGGTCTTTGGACATGGTGGAAACAATGGAGATTTTAGATGTATTTTTGAGATGTATGATGATTTGGACAGTGGTTATATTATGTATACCAACGCCAATACTGCAGGACCTCTCTTATACGATTTAACCAACTTCTTGGTGGAAGGGAAAAATTAGAAACTACCTATATCAAGGTAACACCTGGCGCTAGGAATCAGTAGCAATCCATCAGTAGCTGTCCATTTTCCTGGAAGGCACTTAAAGGTTGATCCAAATGTTTTAGGGTAATCCGGTCCATAACGGCTAAAACTTCTTGTTGCATGGTCATCGATCCACATATCATAACGGTTCCCCCGTCTTCAAAAAGTTGTGCTACCTTTTCCTCCTGATTTGCCAATCTATCTTGCACGTATTGTTTTTTATCATCTCTGGAAAGGACCACATCGAACTCCTCCAATCGATTAAAGTCAAAAGCTTCTTGGATATATCCCTTATAACAATCAAAAGATGCTTTGGTTCTTCCGCCCCACGTCAACTGTACCAAAGCCCCACTATTTTCCTTTAGCATTCCTAAGTACGGTGCTATTCCCGTTCCGTTGGCAATCATCCAAACTGCTGGGGCTTCTGACGGAAAATGGAATTTTGAATTTTTTTCAATGGCCGCATCGATCGTATCCCCTTGCTTTAACTCACACAGCAAGGAAGAACAGCGTCCAGATGGGTGTTTTCTAACACTTAGCAGGACATCGTTGTCAACCTTGGCAATGGAATATAAGCGTGGTCGTTGTGAATCTTTGGGAAGTACGTTCAACAAATCCCCGGATTTGAACTTTACCCGTTTTTGTGGATGAAGTCGGATGACAGCGGTATCATCTATATTTAACGCACTGTTTTCAACAACCTCGAAGGGAACATACTTTAAACGCTTCTTTTTCTCCTTTGCCATGCGCAGTTCCACCTCCATTTGAGTAGACTGGTTCCAAAGGGATAGCCAGCTTCTGAATTCTGATTGGGATTGTTCGTTGATTTTGACCAAAGGGGCAATACGGGTAAAGCTCTTGTGTTTTTCTAACCACGTGTCCACATCAATGGCAAACTGACAAAAGTTAGGGTAAACCGTAGAACCAAATCCTACCACCGCGAATTGCAACTTTTTTAATGGGATCAATGTATTGAATACCTCCTCAAAATTCGTGGCATTTCCTGGGGCATCACCGTCCCCAAATGAAGAAGTAAAAACAACAAGGTATTCTGCCTTGGGATAGGGGGAGTAATTATCCAGTTCGTCCATAAAGACTTTTTTACCCTTTGAAACCAACCCATTTAAAAACCCTTCAGCGAACCGTTTTGTATTTCCAGTTTCTGAACCGACCAGTATAATATATTCAGCATCTTCCTTGGTAGATTGGGCAATTACCCTATCCTCACTCGAGGTTTTACGAAAATGCTTGGAAAATCCTGAAAACATTTTTTGTTTAAAATTAAGTAGTGCGATTGGATTGCGAGGTATGTTAGGGTTGTGAGATTTGCGCCACCTTAACACAGGTGGG
>JBCBZA010000027.1:0-32775 GCA_039815575.1 Bacteroidota bacterium
CCTGGAGAGGAACCCGTTTTAATTTAATATCATCCCTCGGCAACTAACTCCTTTGACTTTACAAAGGATGCTTTTTTACATCCGACAAGTTGTTTCCAATAGCCAAGACCATCCTTTATTTGCAACGGTCTGGGGCAACAACAAGAATCCTTCGACTTAAGGAGACTAAAAATAGAACAAGACCTCCTCATAGAACCATACTTTTTATATATTTCTACATCTTAAGGGGATTCAGTATGAAATATGCTTATTTGCCATTTATTGCACTTTTGTTTTCGTTTTTTGGTTGCGTGGAAACACCTGAGAAAACTTCTAATTCAACCGTGCAATGGACCAACTTAATAGACACCAATCTTTCCCACTGGGATCAATATCTAAGTTATAGACATAAGAATGGATATGACGGTACCGAGCCTCAGGATAGTCTTGGCAATAAAATTACCCCTATCGGCCTGAACCAAAAGGGTTATGATGTTTTTACCACACAGGTCATGGAAAATGATACTGTGATAGCAATTAGTGGTGAAATTTACGGATGCCTTATCACCAAAGAAGCCTACAGAAATTATCACCTACAATTGCAATACAAATGGGGTGATAAAATATGGGAACCACGAAAACAAAAATTAAAGGATTCGGGCGTGTTGTACCACTCTATAGGTGACATGGGGGCTGATTATTGGCGTTCTTGGATGTTATCACAGGAGCTTCAGGTCATGGAGGGCCATACTGGAGATTATTTTACCCAAGGGCGTCCTGAACTTGGGGTGTCTTTAGTTGACATAAGGGCCTATATTCCTGAGTTTGTCATCCCAGCATTGGCACATGAAAGTCAAGGTTACCTTACCGTTGGCCAAGATGAGGAAGTAAAATATTATTGCATGCGCAAGGGCAATTATGAAAAGCCAAATGATGAATGGAATACAGTGGAGTTAATATGTTATGAAGGTAAAAGCCTACATATTGTCAATGGGGAAGTCGTTATGGTACTTAAAAATTCCCGATACAAAGACCCTACCGGGGCTACATTTCCTTTGATTGAGGGCAAAATCCAGCTACAAAGTGAAGCTGCAGAAATATTCTATAAGGATATCAAGATTATCCCCCTCGATACCTTAGCTGAGAAATACGAAGTCTATTTCTAGTCCGCGTACTATGCTTTACGATCCAACAAGGCCATATAAAACCCATCAAATCCGCTCTTTGAGGCATAGAGGCTTTGTTCTTTGATAAATGAAAAATCCTTACCGCTATCGGAATTTAAAAACTTCTGCACCTGTTGTGAATTTTCCTCAGGAAGGATGGAGCAGGTGGCATATACCAATCTCCCGCCGGGTTTGACCATTTTGGAATAGTTGAAAAGGATGTCTTGCTGCACTCCCTTGATGCGTTCCAAAAATTCCGGTTGTAATTTCCATTTACTATCAGGATTTCGGCGAATAACCCCCAGGCCTGAGCATGGGGCGTCCAATAGAACGCGATCGGCTTTATCGTGAAGTTTTTTAATCGATTTGGAGTTTTCAATGATTCGGGGTTCCATATTATGGACCCCATTTCGCCTGGCACGAATCTTTAATTTTTTTAATTTGCTTTCGTAAATATCCATTGCAATCAGCTGCCCTTTATTTTGCATTAGTGAAGCCAAGTGCAAGGTTTTCCCCCCCGCTCCCGCGCAGGCATCAACCACCCGCTGTCCAGGTTTCACGTCTAAATAGGGAGCCACCAATTGTGACGAAGCATCCTGTACTTCAAATAATCCATCCTTAAAAGCTTGCGTGGTAAATACATTTTTGCGTTCCTTTAATTTAAGGGCATCTATTGCTCCAGAAACTGTTTCTGTCTCAATACCGGCATCTCTCAACAACCGTCGTAGGTTATGTTTGTCGGTTTTTAGCGTATTGGTTCTTAAAACCACTGTGGCCTCTGCATTTAAAGCTGCGCTTTCCTTGTTCCATAAATCAGTTCCCAAGGCCTCTTCGCCTAATTGATCCAGCCAATCAGGGTAGGATTCCCGAAACTTCCGGATTTTGGAAAGTTCATCGAAACGACCTTTTATTCTTCTAACCGGTGTTGCTTCCAACTGTTTCCAATCGGGTAAGTGAATCCCCCTTAAAACGGCCCAAACGGCAAATAAGCGAAACAAGTTGGGTCGGGAATAGGGTTCGTTTACTTCAGAAATTTCGGAATACAGTCTCTTGTATCGTACAATCCCATAGGTGGTCTCGGCAATAAATCCCCGGTCTCTTGCACCCCAACGCTTATCATACTTCAACACTTTTTCAATGACCTTGTCTGCATATTCATTTTCATTGAAAATAAGATTTAGGGCGTCAATTACGGCAAAGACCAAATTTCTATGAAGGCGCATACTTAAAATTAAGGGAGCAAAGGTAACCTTAAACTCATGGAGATTCTAATCGCTACTTTTGAAGAAATCATTAATTCATGAAAAGAGTGCTTTTTTTTCTTGGGGTAGTGGTCATTCTAATGGCATGTTCAAATCAGGAAACCTCGCATAATTTCTCATCGGTTGGCATAAAAACTGTTTTCGAAGATTCCGTAAGCATTCGCGCAATAACTTTCTTGGATGGAAATACCCTGGCTTTTGCTGGAAGTGGGGGTATCTATGGTACGGTGGATATACGTTTAGGAAAGGTGAGGACAAATATTCAAAATTACGATTCCATTACTCCCGAGTTTCGGGCTGTTGCACACACCAAAACGGATTTCTTTATGTTGTCAGCAGGTAGTCCGGCACTTTTGTATAAAACCGGAGCTGAAGGAAAAATGGAATTGGTCTACCAAGAAGAGGGGCAAGGCGTATTCTACGATGCTATGAAATTTTGGAATGACAAGGAGGGAATTGCCATTGGGGATTTTAATAGCGGGTGTTTTGCCATTATCGCTACTAGGGATGGAGGTAAGTCATGGAATAGATTGCCGTGCGAATTTATCCCGGAGTTGGAAGAAAACACTGGGGCATATGCGGCTAGTAACACTAATATTGCCATTATAGATGATAAGGCATGGGTAATGACATCAAAAGAACAGGTATTGTTCACTGCGGATAAGGGAAGGACTTGGGAGGTCATAGAGGCACCCATTCAAATTCAAGAGAGGTATCAAGGCATTTATTCAATCGATTTTTATGATGCGATGAATGGATTTGGGATTGGCGGTGATTTCAGCAAACCAGAATTAAAGGATTCCAATAAGATGAAAACGGTTGATGGCGGTAAAACATGGTCTTTAGTTGCTGATGGTAACCCACCGGGATATAAAAGCTGTGTACGTTACGTCCCAAATGCCGGGGCACAAGACTTGGTCGCTGTTGGCTTTACAGGAATCACTTACTCCAAGGATAGCGGAACCACATGGGAGCCATTGAGCGAAGAAGGGTTCTATACCCTACATTTTTTAAACGATTCTGTAGCTTATGCTGCGGGAAAGCATAGAATAGCCCGATTATTATTTAAATAAAAAAGAGCGCCTGCACTCCGAGTTTCCTCAGTGTCCAAGCGCTCTTTTAACTAACAAGCTAACTGATCCTAATTTAGGTTATACGTTTACCACGATATATTTTCTTCCTGATTTTTTATACCAAACACCTTTGTATTTGTATAATTTTCTGCCGTTTACGACTACCACTTTGTTTCCTCGGGGTAGACTTCTTACTTTAATTCCAATTGGTGCACCTACAACAATATATTTTCTTCCCCTTGCCTTATACCAAATACCGTTGGCAAAATAAAAGTTGGTTCGCTTGTGCACAAAGACTTTTGGTCTCTTGATGGTAGTGACCACTGTGCCATGTTTTGGATATACACGCACAACTGTTCTTTGTGCTGTGCTTGCCAAAATTCCACTAAAGAGAAATACAGCTAAAAGGATAAGTTTTAAATTTTTCATAACAATTGATTTATTTGGGTTTCTGGTTCTATGACCCTAGTTTTTAAGGAAGGTTTAATAAAAAAAGAAGCCGATTGGCTTCTTTTTTGTTCATTTCATCGAAACTAAGGTCTTTAACCCCCATTTCGTCGTTTTTGTAACCTTTGTAAAAGTCTTTTTTTGAAATCTTCCTCAGCCTTGAGCAACAAAGCTATTTTTTTTGCTGGTAGTACTTTTTCCAAATCAAGTAGGAACTGTTGCTCAAGTTCGTGCTTTTCAACCTGAATGGTTCTAAATTCAGATAGTAGCTTAGAAGCTTCGGTTTCTGAAAGATCGTCCAGGTAGGGTAGCTGACTCCCAAAACGTTGCCCTTCCTTTCTACGGAGTTTTTGCGTTGCTTCCTCATAGGTGTTGTACACAGGCCAGAATTTCTCTGCTTCTCCGGAAGTAAGACTCAATCGTTCCGTTATAAATGCTACCTTAAAAGTCTTTATGCGCTCTTGTGCGGGCCGTTGGGCGAAAAGTGTCATTCCCATGGACAAGAACAGTATAAATAGTATAATGTTATTCCAGTTCTTCATAGTTCAAGTCTAAATCGTCCAAATCTTCTACATTTTCATCCAAATATTCCAAAATGGTTTCATCCTCAAAGCCTTTTTCTGTTATATCGTCCAAAGAGATATCTTCCAAATTTACGACTTCTGCAATCTCATAGGAAGAAAGGCCTAAATCGCCATTTTCAAGATAGGCCTCAATGTCTGCGCTGGCAAGGTTCTCAAAATTTACTTCCTGATTTTGCTCCCATCCCAATCTCAGGGCAAAAAGAATTGCCAAGACGGCCGCGGCATAATAAAATGGCCGATATCTTTTTAAGGAGATGACCTTGCTAGGTCTTTCCCCCATTTTTCTGGCTACTTTGTCATATACGGAATCAAAATAGCCATCAGGCACGCCAAAGCCATCAGCTTTAGGAATAATTGAAGGCATGTTACTTTCTTCTTCCAGGCGTTCAAACAAACGCTCATTGAAGCTTTCGAAATAACCTTCAGGGGTTTTGAATTTATTTTTGTGGTTCTTTTTCATTTCATATACTTGGACTCATTTGCTCCTTAAAGGTTTAATCCGAATCAGTAAGGTACAACTCAATTTTTTTTACTGCCAAATGGTACGACGCTTTTAATCCGCCGACTGAGGTTTCCAAAACCTTAGAAATCTCCTCATATTTCATTTCCTGAAAATACTTCATATTGAACACTAATTTTTGTTTTTCAGGTAATGTGGCTAGTGCCTTTTGTAGTTTCAATTGAATTTCATCGCCTTCAAAATAAACATCAGATGTTAAATTTTCTACCAGACTTTGTTGCAATTCTTCATTCGAAATCCCAGATTTTTTGGATTTCTGTTTTAAAAATGTCAAGGATTCATTGGTTGCGATTCGATACATCCATGAATACAATTTGCTTTCCCCCTTAAATCCTTCAATGCTTCGATACACCTTAATAAACGTGTTTTGGAGTACATCATCGGTATCGTCATGATCCATTACAATACGTCGTATATGCCAATATAAACGTTCTTTGTAGGTATCCACCAATACCTCAAAAGCTTTAGCCTGTGTGGCTTTGTTCTTTAACTCTAAAACCAGTGTCTCCTCAGTCGACAAAAGGGGCGTTTTGGTGATTGGACTATAAAAATAATGAAAGGTTTAAACACCTATTTTACGACAACAACCAATTCTGTTACTTTATTTGTGCGGAAGTGGAAAAAATATTGGGGAAATTTATCTTAAAATGATAACGAAAACTGTCTTTTTATAATTTTCTTTGGCATTTTTGAACAAACACCACCAAACCAATGAAAGAAACAACGAAAGGTAATCATGGCATTCTGACCCCAATTAAATTAGGCGAGAAGATTGGATATGGTCTGGGGGATTTGGGTTTCAACTTTTACTGGGCCAATATTTCCGGTTTTTTACTGTATTTCTATACCGATGTCTTCGGTATTTCCGCCGCCGCCGCCGGCACCATGTTTTTAGTAACTAAAATAGTTGACGCTTTTACTGATCCTATAATGGGGGGTATTGCGGATAGAACCAAATCAAGATGGGGGAAATATAGGCCTTATTTGCTCCTGGGTGGCCTTCCCATGGCCGGAGCTGCAGTACTCACCTACACCACACCAGATTTGGAAAGTGGGGGAAAATTGTTTTGGGCCTATGGAACCTACTCTATGATGATGCTAATGTATACCGTGTTGAGCGTTCCCTATTCCGCACTTTCGGGTGTTATTACCGCTAAGAGTCAAGACCGGACGGATTTAATCAGTTTTCGTTTTATCGCAGCATTTACTGGAACGACCCTGGTCAATTACTATACCTTGGATTTGGTAGAACTTTTGGGGAATGGCGATGAAGCTTTGGGCTGGCAATTGACCATGTTGGTGTATGGACTGGTGGCTGCCATACTATTCGCTATAGTGACGTTTACTACAAAAGAACGTATTGAGCCCCCGCCAAATCAAAAAACAAATCCTATTAACGACTTAAAGGATTTATTGAAAAATAAGCCGTGGTTGGTTTTATTCAGTTTGGCGCTGGTTATCATGATTACCATAACGATGCGGGCTGGTGCGGCTATCTATTATATTAAATATTATGTAAAACAACCTGATTTGGTCGATGATTTTTTGACAACCTATGGATTGGCACTGGCTGCGGGTGCTGCCCTAACGCCGGTTATGACCCGCTTTATGGAGAAGAAAAAATTGTTGATGTTGTTAATGGCATTGACGGGAGTGTTATCCATTGCCTTCTTTTTTATTCCTGCTGATGCCATTTGGTTGCTGTTTACCGTAAATATTTTGATAGGCCTTTGTTTGGGACCAAAATCCCCGCTGGCCTTCTCCATGTATGCTGATACTGCCGATTATACCGAGTGGAAAACTGGCAGGAGGGCAACCGCAATGACCTTTTCGGCTGCAATTTTTTCCCAGAAATTGGGGGGTGCATTGGCGTCTTTTGCCATAGGTGCCGTGCTGGCATCTATGGGGTACGTTGCTAAAGAAGCCCAGTCAGATGCCTCTCAAACAGGAATAGTGCTGACCATAAGTATTATCCCAGGTGTAATTGCCTTGTTGGCAGCCTATATTATGAGATTTTACACCTTGGACGGAGCCTTGCTTACAAAAGTCCAAAATGAATTGAGAGAACGAAAGTCCCAAGAATAACCTATGATCAAAGCTGTTGAAAATGGAGCGCGAGTGGAGCTGAATACTCCCATAGCATTACCCGGCGCCTCCTCGTTTTTATGGAACAAAAAGATGATGGTTCATATGAACTGTAGGGGATATGCCGTGGCCCAATTTATGCAACCAGAACCAGCCAAGTATGCGCATGCGCCAAATTTGGAGGCGAAAACTTTTATGCAGCCTGAGCAGCCTTATTACGCTCATCATCCGGGCCGCTTTTTTTATATAAAAGACGAAGAAAATGGGAATTTTTTTTCCTTGCCCTATGCGCCAGTGAAGTCTGAGCTGGATGCCTTTACCTTTTCGGTAGGTAAAAATGACATCCTTTGGAAAATAGATCATAAGGGCCTGTATATGGAAATGTGTTTGGAACTTACGGAGGACGACATTGTGGAGAAATGGCATTTTTCCATTAAGAATACCACAGGGCACCCACGAAGGCTTAGTGTTTACCCTTATTTTCCAGTGGGGTATATGTCTTGGATGAACCAATCAGGGGAATATTATGAAGACCTTTTTGGCATCGTCTGTTCTTCGGTTACGCCGTATCAGAAGTATAAGGATTACGAGCATATAAGAACTCTTAAGGACAAGACCTTTTTCTTAGCAGAAAGAAGGCCTACCTCTTGGGAGGTCAATCAAATGGATTTTGAAGGAGAAGGAGGACTGCACTACCCCGATGGCATCGTAAAAGCGGAGTTGGGTAGGGGAGCGGCCCAATATGAAACGCCTGCTGCGGTATTGCAATATCGAATATCATTATCGGCCAACCAACAAGAAGACTACCGTTTCTTATTTGGCCCAGCTTTGGATATGAAGGAGGTTCGTGATGTTAGGTCCCGTTACTTCGATACGAATGGTGAGGGTTTTAAATCCAGCACGATCATCTACAAGAAATATATTGAAGGAGGGACCGGGGTTTTGAAAATAAAGACTCCAGATACGGTCTTGAATAACTATGTAAATCACTGGTTGCCCAGGCAAATCCATTATCACGGTGAAACCAATCGGTTGAGTACCGATCCACAAACCCGAAATTATTTGCAGGACAACATGGGCATGGGATATATAGAACCCAAAATTGCGAGACAAACCTATATTACTGCACTTAGTCAACAAGAGGAAAGTGGAGCCATGCCCGATGGTATCTTAATTCATCCCGAGGCGCAATTAAAATATATCAACCAGGTACCCCACACGGACCACTGCGTATGGCTGCCCGTTTGCTTGAAGGCGTATT
The DNA here is from genome assembly GCA_039815575.1 of Bacteroidota bacterium. GTDB lineage: Bacteria > Bacteroidota > Bacteroidia > Flavobacteriales > Flavobacteriaceae > Croceivirga. Next base: position 8,378 of record JBCBZA010000027.1, read on the forward strand.
TGGATGAGACCAATGATTATAACATATTGAATGAAGAAGTTCGTTTCGCTACTGGTAATACCCCTACGTCCGTTTTTGAACATATTAGTAGGGCAATGAATTGGTTGTACGCCAACAGGGATTATCGGGGATTGAATTTTATAGATCAAGGCGATTGGTGTGACCCTATGAATATGGTTGGCCCTGAAGGAAGGGGCGTATCTGGCTGGTTGTCTTTGGCCACCGCATATGCCCTGAAAGTATGGTCAGAAATATGTGAACGTCAGGAAAAGAATGATTTGGCCATAGATTTTCGCTCCAAATCACAAGAGGTAAACCATGCGGTCAATACACATCTTTGGGATGGCAATTGGTACGCGCGGGGCATTACGGATACCAATACCGTTTTCGGAATTCAAGACGATCAAGAGGGTAGGATTTTCCTAAACCCTCAGGCATGGGCCTTGTTAAGTGGCGCTGCGAGCAGCAAAAAACAGTCAAGCCTATTGGACGCTGTTGAAGGACAATTGGAAAGCCCTTATGGGGTTGAGCTTATGGCCCCAGCTTTTACAAAAATGCGAGAAGATGTAGGAAGGGTTACCCAAAAATATCCCGGTTCAGCAGAAAATGGATCGGTCTATAACCACGCCGTTGCGTTTTACATTTTTGGACTCTATGAGTCTGGATATTCAGAAAAAGCGTACGAAATCTTGCGAAAAATGTTGCCGGACCCTGATGGGAAAGACCTCGTTCAGCGTGGCCAATTGCCTGTTTTTATTCCAAACTATTATCGTGGCGCTTATCGACAGTTCCCCCGAACAGCCGGTAGATCCAGCCAATTATTCAATACGGGAACGGTTTCTTGGTTCTATCGTTGTTTGATTGATGGATTGTTTGGGCTTAGGGGAGATATTGATGGACTCCATATCAACCCCCAATTACCAAAGGATTGGGATACTATTAAAGTGGAACGGAGTTTTAGGGGAGGTCGGTTCCATATAAGCATGAAAAAGGATGCAAAGGTAGACACCTTAAAAGTATTTGTTGATGGTATAGAATTGTCAGAACCCGTGATTCGGGATAGTCAAGGGAGAAACTGTGAGGTTATCGTGTTGATACCAACGTGATTTAAGCTAAAGTCTGTAACTCCACCAGCTTTTTATAACCTTTTTTAGAGCGCATCAATTCTTCATGTGTGCCCTGCTCCTGAATTTTGCCTTTGCTCATGACCACAATGGAGTCTGCATTCTGTATGGTGGACAGTCGATGCGCAATGACAATTGATGTTCGGTTTCGCATCATTTTTTCCAGGGCATCTTGTACCAGTTTTTCACTTTCGGTATCCAAGGCTGAGGTGGCCTCATCCAGAATCATGATAGGGGGATTTTTTAAAACTGCCCGTGCTATGGACAACCGTTGTTTTTGACCCCCACTGAGTTTATTTCCGCTGTCGCCAATATTAGTGTCATAACCATAGGGCAATTCCATGATAAAATCGTGGGCATTGGCAATTTTTGAGGCTTCCATAATCTCTTCTTCGGTCGCATCTTCTTTACCCAAGGCAATATTATTCTTTACGCTATCATTAAAAAGGATGGAGTCCTGGGTGACCAATCCCATAAGCCCGCGAAGGGATTTTTTTGATAGCTCTTTAATGTTGATACCATCAATTTCTATGCTTCCCTTGTTTACATCATAAAATCGAGTGACCAGGTTGGCCACCGTACTTTTACCACTTCCCGATTGCCCCACTAAGGCCACAGTATGGCCTTTGTTAACCTTTAAATTGAAATCTTCCAAAACATTTTCATTCTCATACTTGAAAGAAACATTGTTAAATGCAATGTCATTGGAAAGGGAGGTCAATGTTTTAGGATTTTGAGGCTCTTTGACGTTGTTTTCCGTTTCCAGTATTTCAAAAATACGCTCGCCAGCGGCATTACCTTTCTTAATATTGTAGTTGACCGTAGTAATGGCTTTAACAGGATTGATGATGGTGTAAAAAAGGCCTATATACCCCATAAAGTCTTGAGGTTTTAATGTACTGTTAGCATCAAAAACCAAGCTTCCGCCATACCATAGTACGGTAATGACAACGGCGACTCCAAGGAATTCGCTTAAAGGCGAAGCCAAGCCCTTTCGTTGTAGTACTGAGGTCATGATTTCTTTAAAACGGCTAGTGGAGGCTGTGAACTTTTGAGCTAATTTACCTTCTGCGTTAAAACCTTTGATGACCTTTAACCCACCTAGGGTTTCTTCTAGAAAAGAAAGGAAAACCCCATTTTCCTTCTGGGCTTCTAAAGATTGCGCCTTTAGTCGTTTTCCAACCGCGGAGATAATAAAACCAGTTATGGGGAGAAAAATAAATACAAACAAGGTAAGCTTGGCACTAATCAATAACATCGACATCAGTACGATAATGATGGTAATGGGTTCACGAACCAAAGCTTCCAATGAGTTGATAATGGAACCCTCCACTTCTTTGACATCGGACGTCATTCGGGCTAGTAAATCCCCTTTTCGTTTTTCTGAAAAAAAGGAAATGGGAAGATCCACTATTTTATGATAAAGCGCATCTTGAATATCCTTGACCATGCCAGTCCTCAAAAAAGCCAAAAAATACATGGCTAGGTATCGAAAGAGATTTTTAAAAAAGAAGATTACGATACTCGCCAAACAAATAAATACCAAAGCGGCCATAGGTCCATCTTCAGTAACCTTATGGGTAAGAAAATAGTTTAGCGAGTCCTCCGCATATCCCTTTAAATTATCAAAACCTTGATAAACAGGTCGGTCATATACCTCCTCTTGTTTGTCAAACAATATTCCTAATGTGGGAATAAAAATGATAATGGAAAGCACATTAAAAAAGGCATACAAAACATTGGATACAATGTTGAGCATGCCATAAAATTTATACGGTCGGGCAAACCGCAGCAATTTTCGCAAAATGTTGTTCATCAACCTAAATTCAGTTCCGCTACAATGCCATCCAGTTTGGCATCCAACTGCGAATTTACGGTTTTAAAATCTGTAGGATTTGCCAAAGTTGTGTTGGTACTCATATAAAATTTAACTTTAGGTTCTGTTCCTGAGGGCCTAGCAGCAATCCGTGTTCCATCTTCCGTTTCATAGATCAGAACGTTGGACTTTGGTAAATGAATGGGTTTTTCATCACCTGTTACCACATTTTTAGCGACTGAAGTATTGTAATCCTCAATCCAAACCACTTTGGAACCTTGCACGGAGGCGACAGGATTTTCCTTAAAATCCTTCAACATTTGTTTGATTTCCTCTGCTCCGCTGATTCCTTTTTTGGTAAGGGAAATCAGTTTCTCTTTGTAAAAACCAAACTGTACATAGCAATCTATCAACTCTTCATAGAACGAGCTGCCGTTTGCCTTCGCTTCAGCAGCTACCTCACATGCCAGTAGGGTAGCGGTGACCGCGTCTTTATCGCGCACAAAGTCACCCACCATGTAACCAAAACTTTCTTCCCCACCACCTACAAAAGTGGATTCAGGAAAGTCCTTGATCATTTTACCAATCCACTTAAAGCCGGTGAGTGCCGTCTTAAATTCAACGCCATAGGCTTTTGCCATCTGCTCCATCATAGGTGTGGAAACAATAGTTGTGGCAATAAATTCATTGCCTTTAAAACCATTTGCTTTATGTTGATCCAAAAGAAATTTGGTCATCAAAACCATAGTTTGGTTCCCGTTGAGCAATTCCATCTTGCCTTCAAGATTTCTCACGGCTATTCCCAAGCGGTCACTATCTGGGTCCGTACCTACCACCATATCAGCTCCAATCTCTTCGGCCTTTTGCAAAGCCATGGCAAGTGCTTCAGGTTCTTCAGGGTTTGGAGATTTTACCGTGGGAAAATTTCCATCAGGTGTCGCCTGCTCTTCAATAACGGTCACGTTTTCATAACCTGCCATTTTCAAAACTTCTGGAATAGCGGTTATGGAGGTTCCATGAATGGAAGTGAAAACAATTTTGAAATTGTCCTTTCCTTTGGCCTTAAAATTTCCTGTCTTGACCGAGGCATCAAAAAAGGCTTGGTCTACTTTGTCGTCAATAGCTTCGATCAGGTCGTGATTGGCTTCAAAATTGACGTCTTCAAAAGAAAGGCTATCGATTTCTCTAATGATTTCTCCATCTTGTGGGGGAACAATCTGTCCCCCATCGCCCCAATAGACCTTATAACCATTATATTCCGGTGGATTATGGGATGCCGTTAATACAATGCCGGCATGGCAGTTTAAATACCTAACTGCAAAGGAGAGCTCTGGCGTTGTGCGAAGGGCTGAAAAACGGTACACCTTAATTCCATTGGCGGAAAGTACTTCGGCCACTGTTTGTGAAAGGGTATCACTATTGTGCCGGCAATCGTAGGCTATGACCACCTTAATCTCTTCTGATGGATAGGTTCTCTTAAGATAGTTGCCCAACCCTTGGGTGCTTTTTCCGAGTGTATATTTATTGATTCTATTGGTCCCCACGCCCATAACACCGCGCATACCACCTGTTCCGAACTCCAAATTTTTGTAGAAACGTTCCTTAAGTTCTTCCTGATCGGAGTCCATTAATTGTTGTACCTCCTTTTGTACTTGGGTGTCAAAAAAATCAGATAACCAAGATTTCGCAGTGGTTAAAAAAGCCTCCATCCTAATTTATTTAAGTTCCCTACAAAGCTACATCAGTTTCTTCTTACCTCAAATCCCCATTTCCTGAAAAATTTTAAAATATCCATACCATTGGGTAATGATTGTGATTTTTAGTAAGTTGTACGGTTATGAGGGCGATACTATGTGGTTTATTTTTACTTACAGGTGCTTTTGGATTTTCACAGCGTGAAGCTGCTAATTGGTACTTTGGGGAAAACGCTGGGCTTTCATTCAATAGGGGGACCCCAGAACCCCTTTTGGATGGTCAATTGACGACGATTGAGGGAAGTGCTACAATTTCGGATACGGACGGTAATCTCTTATTCTACACAGATGGTGTAATGGTTTGGAATAAGAACCATGAGTTGATGCCCAATGGACAGGAATTAAAGGGTAGTCCTTCAGGAACTCAAACAGCTTTCATTGTTCCCAATCCAGTGGACGCTAACCTCTATTATATTTTTACTACGGATGATGCCTTGCTTTCCGATTCCGGTCAGTTTAATGGATTCAATTATTCGGTGGTGGATATGACCTTGGATAATGGAAATGGGGATATTGTAGAGAAGAACAACAATCTATTGTCAGTCGGTTCGGAAAAAGTTACTGGGGTATTAAATTTTGCCAATAATTTTTATTGGGTCATTACACATTTTGTAGATCGTTTTTATGCTTATCGCGTTGATGGGAATGGAGTTGATCCCAACCCTACGGTATCCATCGTGGGACCTACTGAAAATAATTTTGCAAATGGACGGGGAAGTTTAAAGATAGCCCCCAATGCCACAAAAATTGCAATGAGCTATCTTGTGGTAGCGCCGAGGTTTGATACAAGCTTACATCTTTTTGATTTTGATGCAAATACAGGGATAGTGAGTAATGCCATTGCGGCCCCAAAAGATGGTCGGGCCTATTATGGTCTGGAATTCTCTTCAAATTCTAAAAAGCTATATGCCTCTGGGGTCAACTATAATACAAACAATACACTGAGTAACGTAGAGGTGGTCCAATTTGATTTGGAAACTCCGAATTTCTTTTCGAATGAAACCAAAGTGCTTAGTTATCCCAACTCCCAAATATTTGTAGCAGGAGCCTTGCAGATCGGATTGGATAAGCGGATTTATCATTCCTTTTTTAACACCCGACTTTCCGTAATTAAAAACCCTAATGGTGATGAAGGTTTTGTCAATGCCTCAAAGTTCGAAGTTGAATTAGGGGGCAGACGGGCTACCCTAGGGCTCCCACCATTTATACAATCCTTTTTTGAAACGATTTTCAGTATTGAGAATCTCTGCTTAGGAGAAACCACTACGTTTACTCCAGAGGATACCACCGACATCGTAAGTATTTCGTGGGATTTTGGTGATCCTGATTCAGGAAGCGATAATATTTCCAATACATTGATAGGTGAACATGAATTCACTTCCACCGGAACATTTATTGTTACCATTGATGTAACGTATTCCAGTACTGCCGTAAGGCAGTTTATTGAGCAGGTGGAAATAAATGCTCCCCCCAATGTGGCGTCCCACGCAGAATTGGTACAATGTGATGTTGATGGCATTGATGATGGTATCACCACCTTTAACCTCATGGAATCTATTCCGCAATTTAGCAATGGAAATCCGTCTTTGAGGGTAAGCTTTTTCAGGTCGGAGGCTGAAGCTATTTTGGGAAATGGACCCATAGAACCCATAGGCTATAACAACCAAGTTTCCAATGAAACGGTATTTGCAAGAGTAGTTGGAGATTCTGAGTGTTTTAGTATTGTGGAGATCACCTTGCGTACGGAACCTATGTCCTACTTGGGTCTTTATGATACGCTTTATGTCTGTGACGGCGTAATTTCAGATATTGGGGCAACGGCTAACCTTAGGGTAATTGTTGAGCAGCTCGAGGAGGATTTCAATGGGAGCGATATTCTATTGTTCGAAAGCCAAACCGATGCGCTCCTGGAGTTAAATGTCTTGCCGGTGCGGAATTATACCTTTGATGGACAGGATATGCGAATGGTATATTTTCGAATTGAAAATGAAAACGATTGTGCCTTTATCGGAAAGGTGGAAGTTGTGGTTTTGGAAGCTCCTTTTTTTGAGGAGAATATTACTGCAAATTTATGTGATGGTTCCTTTGAGTTAACGGCATTGGAAGGTTTTGAAAACTATTTATGGTCCAATGGGGCCGAACAACGGAATTCGGTTGTTTTCGAAACAGGAATTTATGATGTTGTTTTTAGCACTGGAACCTGTTCCTATGTTCAAACCGTTGAAGTATTGCCTACCCCTGAAATTGAGATTGAGGAAATACGAATCAATGATTTTGCAAAAAATAATTCCATAACCATCAATATTGGTCCAAATGAAAATCCGGATACTATGTTGTATTCCATAGACAGTGGGCTAAACGTGCAAACAACAAATACGTTCAATAACCTAACTCCGGGAGTGTACTCCCTATTTTTGGATAATGGATGCATCACTTTTGGAAAGGAAGTTGTGGTTGGGGGAATACAAAATTTCTTTACCCCAAACAACGATGGCACAAATGATCTATGGGCATTGGACAATCCAGAATTTTTTCCGGGGGCCTCCCTGTCCATCTTTGACAGATATGGAAAATTGCTTGCTATATTGAATGGGAATGATAGTGGTTGGGATGGAAACTACAATGATCGACAAATGCCTTCGGATAGTTATTGGTACGCATTACAGTTGGCAGATGGAAGAATTGTTAAGGGAACTTTTAGTCTAAAGCGCTAATATTGGCGGTATCACGTATCACATAACTATCCGTGTTTTTTTTGGTGCGGATAAAAAGTTCCCCTAAAAATCCAGCTAAGAAAAGTTGCGAACCTATAATCATGCAGCTTAGGGCGATATAGAACTGGGGTCGATTGGTTATCAATCTTCCTGTGGGATTGAGGAATAGTTTATCCACGCCAAGATAGACGGAAAAACCAAATCCGATAATGAACATAAAAACACCCCAGGCACCGAATAAGTGCATAGGCCGTTTACCAAACTTGGATACAAACCATATCGTGGTCAAATCCAGAAATCCGTTGATAAATCGGTCGGCACCGAATTTAGTGGCGCCATATTTTCTTGCCTGATGCTTTACTACCTTTTCCCCGATATTCCCAAAACCAGCATTTTTAGCCAAGACCGGAATATACCGATGCATCTCTCCAGATACTTCAATGGTTTTGACCACCTCTTTTTTATATGCCTTTAAGCCACAATTAAAATCGTGCAATTTAACCCCAGAAGTACGTCTTGCGGCCCAATTAAATAATTTGGAAGGTAGATTTTTCGTAAGGATGGAATCAAATCGTTTCTTTTTCCATCCGGAAATAAGGTCAAAATTCTGACCGGAAATCAAATGGTACAATTCTGGTATTTCCTCGGGATTGTCCTGCAAATCGGCATCCATAGTGATAACTACGTCTCCCTGGGCCGCTTTAAAACCAGCATGTAATGCTTGTGACTTGCCAAAGTTTTTTAAGAATCGAAGGCCCTTGACGTTTTGATTCTTTTCGGCAATTTTTGAAATAATTTCCCATGAGGTATCGGTACTACCATCATCAATAAAAATAATTTCAAAAGAAAGACGATTGGAACGCATCACGGATGCAATCCAATCGTAGAGTTCCTGTATGGATTCTTCTTCGTTGAGTAAGGGAATTACAAGGGATAATTGCATTGGCTATCGCTGGAAATTCCCCAAAAGTACCCAATTTTTATTAGTACGATGGTTTGGCTTTTTTGAAAATAAGGCCAAAAATTAATCCAAATACCAGACCTATTAAAACGTTAATGATAATGATAAATGGATAACCCATCCACCAAAAATTAATGCTCTGCTCTTTTTGTGTGTCAAACTGTTCTTGGGTTAACTGACCACTTTCAAGCTGGGGTCCCAAACGTGCATCCATGATATCGGACTTAGCGTTGAGGTCAATAAATTCTACCAAGACAATATTGTACACTACAGAAATAATACCAGCAATTAGGGCGATACCCGTACCTATTTTTAGGGCTTGGCCCAACGTTAGTGTACCGTCATTCTGTTTTTTGAAATTAGTAATACCGAAATAAGTGACGGCAGCTGCCAAAACCAATCCAATTACCATAATCGCCGGACTTTGCGAAGTGTGCATATCCTGTAAGTAAAGCATAACGCCAAAAACGACGCCAATGGCGCCAAGTACTAAGCCATAGTTCAATGAAAACTTTCCAATTTTAGGTTGATTACCCTCCATAATTTTATCTATTTAAGTTGATTACCAGTTGTTTGTTGATGTAACTCACAAAATGTTACAATTTAAAAGTACTATTTTTGTTTTTTGCTCAAAACCACTTGTTTGTAAATAGAATTTATCTAAATTTGCAATCCGAAAAATTGAAGTAAAGCGATGAAAGCAGGAATTCACCCAGAAAATTATAGATTGGTAGCTTTTAAGGACATGTCCAATGATGACGTGTTTATAACAAAGTCTACTGCTGAGGCAAAGGAAACCATCACTGTAGACGGTGTGGACTACCCTTTGGTAAAGTTGGAAATCTCAAGAACTTCACATCCCTACTACACTGGGAAGACCAAGCTGGTGGATACTGCCGGGCGTATTGATAAGTTCAAGAACAAGTACAAAAAGTTTAAAAAAGAGGAGAAGTAAATTCTTGCTTTAAGGAAATATAGAAACAACGCCTTCGTTACCTTTACGAAGGCGTTTTTATTTTAAACAAACCTAAATGAAGTCATGAATTACATTCTTTCAGATGGTACAACGAGAAAGGCATTACTGCCCTTCACCTTTACCCGACCGGTTGCTGCAATACGGATAGGTATTTTGACCATCGCAGAAAAGTGGGGGAAACATCTAAATACGGATTTGAGTTTTCTTACGGAAGCTTACCTTCAAGACAAATTTCCCTTGGTGACTAAAGACGATAATACGGTTATCAATAGCTCTTATTTACCGAGTACTTCCTTGGTCACCATGATTGCTTCGTTAAAACCAAATCAGGCAATTATTGCAGGGGATGACATTATTGCTTATAGGACCGCGGACCCTACTAAGGAATTCAGGAGGTCGTCTTTTGATGTAATCTCTTTTGAGGGGGAATGCCTTACGGTAAAGAATACCTGGGATATCTTCTCAAAGAACGGTGAAGCCTTGCAGGCCGATTTTGATTTGATTACCCAGGGAAGATCTAGTGCCCCGATTTCCAAAACAAATCAGTTGATCAATACTGATAACATCTTCGTAGAAGAGGGAGCACAAGTAGAGTATAGCCTATTAAATGCTACCGATGGCCCGATATACGTTGCAAGAGGGGCTCAGATTTGGGAAGGAAGCCTGATACGTGGTGGTTTGGCCCTTTGTGAGAACGCCATCGTAAAAATGGGAGCTAAAATCTATGGTCCTACAACGGTTGGTCCCCATAGTAAGGTATGTGGAGAATTAAGCAACTCGGTTATCTTTGGTTATTCCAGTAAAGGGCACGAAGGTTATTTGGGCAATGCCGTACTCGGCGAATGGTGTAATATTGGGGCAGATTCCAATAACTCCAACCTAAAAAACAATTATGCGAAAGTGCGCTTATGGAATTATGATACGGAAGGGTTTGATCGTACAGAGCTTCAATTCTGCGGACTAATGATGGGAGACCATAGTAAAACGGCTATTAATACCATGTTCAATACGGGTACGGTTATTGGCGTTAATGTGAACGTATATACACCCGGTTTTCCAAGGAATTTTATCCCAAGTTTTAGTTGGGGCGGAGCCTCAGGCTTCCGAACCTACAATCTAAGAAGTGCCTATGAAACGGCAGAAGTTATGATGGCAAGGCGAGGTAAGACCTTCGATGAAAAAGAGCAGGCTATTATGAAGCATGTTTTTGAGCTTACTGAGCAGTGGCGCAATTACTAGTTGCCAGCCCCTAGGGCCCTTTAATAACAATCAATTTATTGGCACTCATCACACCTTAGGTCGGTGTATTATTAATTTCCGCTTGATATTTTTTCGGCCTTTGCAAAGAATCTTTTGGCCTGTAAGACAAACTCTTCTTTATTCTCATTTTGATGGGCGCCATGGGAGACATTGGGTAAAATCCAAACGTCTGATTTAGAGAGGTGTTTTTTTACTCTGGCCACCTCATCGAAATTCATTCCCTCATCATCGTCACCCATGATGATCAGTACTTCAGGTTGAATTTGCTGAAGCTCCCGATCGCTAAGGCGAACAGTGTAATTCTTAAACTGATCCATTAAACCTCGTATATGATCGTCAGTTTCGTGCGAGGATTGTAACCAAGGGAAATTATCCTTGTTTTCATAAGTATAGCCTTTCTGATATTGGGGAAAGTCTTTGACATCCCAGGTTCCTACTGCGCCTATGGTTATCATTGCCGCGATAAGACTTGGTTTTAATAGGGCAAGTTGGTAGAGTACATCACCACCAAAACTGAATCCAACGGCTTTGATCTCGTCTAATTTTAAATATTTTATTAAACCATAGACGTCTTCTGCGACCGCTTTTATTGACAAATCCTCTTTGAATATTTCTGACTTTCCGTGTCCCGTTAAATCAATAAGATAAACTTCATATTCTTTTTCAAAATCAGATACATATGAACGCCATGATTGGGAGGAAAGGCTATAGCCGTGAAAAAAAAGTACAGGCTCACCATGGCCATATCTTTCGTAATAAATTTTTTTTCCGTTAACTGAAACGGACTCGGATTTATTGGGTATTTGACTGTGAATAGTTGTTGCTAACAATAGAAGAATGAGTGTAAATGTAAAAATTTTCATGAGCACCGATTGGGTTGATAGATTTGGGCAATATAAAAAGGGCTTCCATTTATTCGCCCTAGGTTTAACGAAGGTAATTTAAAATCTAATAGTCAGAAGACGTTTCTGGAAGAGGCAGATTTGGGTTCAACGAAAATGTCTACACCATCGATTTTTGGAGGTATGACCTTACAACTACTTTTGAGTCCTTCGAGATAGTGATGTTTTGAAGAAGAACCTTTTATGAAAAAGAACAGGCCACTATGGAGCATGTTTTTGGGCTGACCAAAAAGTGTCGTAAGCAGTAGGGCCAAAATTTAGATCGGTTTATTGGTCATACTCAATCAGATAGTATAGTCTGTTTCCCCCATCCAAATCATTCCATTCCCCAGCCATATTGCGTTGGGTGGTTTCCATACTAATGGAAAGAGCATCTTGATTGGAGCTGTTATCTGGCTCATTGCCCCAATTATTGTATAAATTATCAACGGGCGTACCATCCAAACCGCCAGACCAAAATTGGCTGCCTTCCCCACTGTTGTTCCCATCCCAAATCCACGCACCCTCCGTGGCAATATCATTTCCACCAAGCCAGACAGCACTATTCCCGAATTCATTCTGGGTATCTTCAAAAATTATCCCTGAGTTAAAGCTTAGTTCGCCAAAAACTTTGTTTTGTTCAGCTTCATTATTTATTTCAACCAAGTAACCTCCTAGATTCGCAGAAAAAGAGGCAGCTTCCGCCCAACTTTTGTTATCTAAAACCACCTCATAGAAATGATTGTCGAAGGAAAAGGAGTAAAACCTTTCAATTTGAATGGAATATTGTGATGTTGTTCCATCTTCGGCAGTCACCGTATAATTTATCCCGTTGGAAAAATCCTGAGCGGTATTTGATGCAGGACTTACAGATGCGCCGCTTGAAATAGCTATAGTAGGTGTCAGCGAACTTAAATTTCTTCTGTTGGAAACCATTAATGTAATGGTCCTAGTAGATTCGTCAATTGTGCTGGTAATATCAGGAATGGAGAAACCTGTTATTCGTTTATCGGAATTCAATTGCTGGTCCGAGCCTTCATCCGACCCACAAGAAATAAGAACACTTGCGAATACGCCCCAAAAGAAATACTTCATAACGCTTTTTTTGCTTTAAGGTACATAATTAATTTAAGCCATTATTCCTTCGAAATGGTTTTAAATGTGATTTTTCATGGAAATTGAGGAATTACCAACGGATTGATATGACTTTCAGGCTATCCTAATTTTCATAAACCTTATCTTTGCGTCCCGATTTTCAAGGGCTTATGGCGCAAAAAGTTGCATTTTATACCCTGGGTTGCAAACTGAATTTTTCAGAAACGTCCACTATTGCACGAAACTTTCAAGGTGAAGGTTTTCAGCGTGTTGGGTTTTCTGAGGAGGCAGATATTTATGTCATCAATACCTGTTCAGTTACTGAAAATGCGGATAAGCGTTTTAAGACCATTGTTAAACAGGCCCAAAAAGTTAATCCCCAGGCTTTTGTTGCTGCCGTAGGTTGCTATGCGCAATTAAAACCCGAAGAACTGGCTGCCGTAGATGGGGTAGATTTGGTTCTGGGGGCCACCGAAAAGTTCAAAATTACGGACTACCTAAACGATCTTTCCAAAAATGATAAGGGGGAAGTACATTCTTGCGAAATAGAAGAGGCTGATTTTTATGTGGGCAGTTATGCCATTGGTGATAGGACTCGGGCTTTTCTGAAAGTGCAGGATGGATGCGACTATAAATGTTCTTATTGTACCATTCCATTGGCCCGAGGGATTTCACGCAGTGATTCTCTGGAAAATGTCTTGAAGAATGCTGCGGAAATTGCGTCAAAGGACATTAAGGAAATTGTACTGACAGGGGTTAATATAGGGGACTATGGCAAAGGGGAATTTGGAAATAAAAAACACCAGCATACCTTTTTTGAATTGGTACAGGCCTTAGATCAGGTAAAAGGCATTCACCGCATTCGTATCTCATCCATTGAACCCAATTTGCTTAAGAATGAAACCATTGACTTTGTTGCTCAAAACAATGCTTTTGTGCCACATTTTCATATTCCGTTACAGAGTGGAAGTGATAAGATCTTGCGACTGATGCGCAGGAGGTATGTAACCAATTTGTACAAGAATCGGGTGCAGCGAATAAAGGAAGTGATGCCCCATGCATGTATAGGCGTTGATATCATTGTTGGATTTCCTGAAGAGACCGACGAAGATTTCCTGGAAACCTATCATTTTTTGAATGATCTGGAAATTTCCTATTTACATGTTTTTACCTATTCTGAACGTGATAATACCCGGGCAGCCGAAATGGGAGGGGTAGTACCAAAAAATATTCGCTCCAAAAGAAGCAAAATGCTTAGGGGACTCTCAGCCAAAAAGCGAAGGGCCTTTTATGAAAGTCAATTGGGCAAGGAATTTACGGTCCTATTTGAAGGAGAAAATAAGTCGGGATATATTCATGGCTTTACCGAAAATTATATTAAGGTGAAAACACCCTGGAATCCAGAACTGGTGAATACGTTACATCAAGTGGAGCTGACCGAAATTGACGAAGATGGATTGGTGCGTTTCCTCTTTATGGCAGCCAACGTTTTGGCATAAAAAAACCCTGCTATAACGCAGGGCCTTTCCATATAATTTGATTCGCTGGTTAGATGCGTATTCCTACTGGAAGCATTTCTTTATACTGCCTGTTCTTTCTTAAGAAACCTGCAATGTGAGGGCTTGTAGGGACAACACGAACGTTTTGTTCCTGCAAATGATGCAAAACTTCTTTAATAAAGTCTTCCTTGAATCCCTCTTGTTGTATTTCTTCCGGGATGACCAGTTTGGTCAAAAAGACCTTACGCTCTTGCGAAGAGTACTCAATCTTTGCTAAGTGGCCATCGATTTTCGTCTCAAACTGACGGAGGAAGCTGTTGTCCTTAATTTCCATTTCTCTCATATAGTTAAGATTTTACGAAGTCACCTACCATAAAGCAAGTGCTAAATGATACTACGTTAGGTTTGGCGACAATTGTTGTCTATGAAATGTGTGTGGTTAAACATAAACGGGAGGCAAAGATAGTTAAAAATTCCCTAATTTCCTACCAGGATTAAGGCCTTCACCTATTGAACACTACTAGAACCCATATCTATTTAATGCCTGGAATGGCGGCCAGTCCCACTATTTTTGACGGGATACACTTGGATGAAAACCGTTTCCAACTCCATCGCTTAAACTGGTTTTTACCTGATAAGGGCATGACGTTACGTGAATATGCCTTGAAAATGTGTACGTATATCAAACACCCAACCCCTATCTTATTGGGTGTTTCCTTTGGTGGGATGCTCGTACAGGAAATGGCCAAGCACCTGCCAATAAAAAAGACCATTGCCGTATCATGTGTTAAAACTAAGTATGAGCTACCTAAGAGAATGCTTTTTGCAAAATATACCAAAGTCCATAAATTGTTGCCAACTGGTCTAATTAACAATGTAGAACTTTTGGCTAAATACGCATTTGGAGAAACGGTATCCAAAAGATTGGATTTATATGAGCGGTATCTTGGGATTAGGGATAAACACTATATTGACTGGTCCATTGACCAGATTGTGAGCTGGAATCAGACCCAACCTCCCAAAAATCTGGTTCACATTCATGGAGAAAAAGATGCTGTTTTTCCCATTGCCAATGTTAAAGGATGTATTACCGTAAAAAATGGTACCCATACCATGATTATTCATCGTTCCAAGTGGTTCAATGAGCACTTGCCAAAACTCCTTTTAGATCTTCACGAATAATTTTAGTGCTATCTTGCTGTAAATTTCAAATCAAAATGAAGCATCTTAAGAATATTTTAGCTGGGATAGGTTTTTTGTTTGTTTTGGGGAGTTTGATCTATGCGGTTCAACAGCAGGCGGTGAATAAAGAGCAAGATACTCCAGAGGCCCCCAAAAAAGAGAAGAATGTAGCAGATACCTATCAAATCAGTGCCATTGATATTCCAGACGATTTGAATTTTGCCGGGGAAGCCGTCCCCATGGAAGATCCAGAAATTATGGAGCGGATTGATCGAGAGTTTCTGGTCAATACCTATTGGCAATCCAACGCCCTACTTTTAATGAAACGTGCCAACAAATACTTCCCCATAATAGAACCTATTTTGGCCAAAAACAATATTCCAGATGATTTCAAATACTTGGCTGTGGCCGAAAGCGGACTTCAAAACGTTGTTTCCCCAGCTGGGGCCACTGGGTTTTGGCAGATTATGAAAGCCACGGGTAGAGAATATGGTTTAGAAGTCAATGATAATGTAGACGAGCGATACCATATTGAAAAGAGTACACAAGTGGCCTGTGAATACTTGAACAAATGGAAGAACAGATTTGGCACTTGGACACTCACTGCCGCTGCGTACAATGCCGGTCCTGGGGGAATTCAAAAATACATGGGTATCCAAAAAGTAAATGATTATTATGACTTGCTTTTGGGGCAGGAAACGGGACGGTATGTATTTCGGATATTGGCTATAAAGGAAATATTATCCCATCCAGGTAACTATGGATTTGAGATGGGGGTAAAGGATTTATATCGAAAAGTACCCACGTTTACTGTCGAGGTGGATACTGCGGTGGGGGATTGGGCAGATTTTGCCGAACGCTACGAAATCAATTATAAGCTTCTAAAAAGGCATAATCCGTGGCTGCGGGAGCCACATTTAAATAATGCCTCAAGAAAAAAATATGCCATTGAAATTCCCAATAAGGGATATTATCGGGAAACCAAGTAGGCCTTAGCGGTATTTGGTCCTTACCTGTTGCGGGCCTTTTTTCAATTGCTGTTGCATCATCTTCAGCTGATCGGTCAGCATGCCATTTTTATCTAGCTTTTTGGCTTCTTGAAGTAGTTTTGTAGCCTCTTGTTTCCTATTTTTTTGCATGGCGATTCCCGCTAGGCTCATTTTGGCCATAGCCTCATCATACCCCATATTCAACCCAAGGCGCAGGGCCTTTCTAAAGAATTTTTCTGCCTGCGTTAAGTTCTTTTGGGAATAGATGATTCCATGTAGGTAATTGTAGTACCCCTGTTGTTTTTTTACGAGTGCACTTTCCGGATTCTTAATTTTTGACAACCATCTTTCAGTTCCCTCCATGTCCTGTTTACGCATTCTCAAAAAGGCCAATAAAATAATTTCGTTTCGGAAATAAAGGAAAATGAAAATGAGGGAAAGCAAAATCAGAAAAATTCCATTTCCAATATACCCCTCAACAAACTGATATACGGCATAACCAATTATTAATGCTGCAAGGACCAGTTTTATATTTTTATTAAACATGATTTTGATTCGATTTTTGAGGTTGTGAGGTCGTTTTTAAGGGCAGACAAAAGTAACAAAAAGAGTTGAAACAATTTGTTTTAGGTGCTTGTCAAAGTAAAAACTCTTTGTATATTTGCGCCCAGAAATTTTGAACCTTTTACAGGATTTCTAAAATACCTTCAAAATGAAAAGAACATATCAGCCTTCAAAAAGGAAGAGACGGAACAAACACGGATTTAGAGAACGTATGGCTTCGGCGAGCGGCAGAAAGGTTCTTGCCAGTAGAAGGGCCAAAGGAAGAAAAAAACTTACAGTTTCATCTGAACCAAGACACAAAAAATAGATGGGCTGTCAATAACTAGTTAATTAATAGGTGCTGTATTTAAAATCAGCACCTTTTTTTTGACCTATTTTTAACGATTAAAAAAAAATTACTCAGAAGAATGCCTAAAAGAGACAACTTAAAATCGATTTTGATAATTGGTTCTGGCCCCATTATTATTGGGCAAGCATGTGAGTTTGATTATTCTGGTTCCCAAGCATTGCGCTCATTGCGCGAAGATGGTATTAAAACCGTCTTGATCAATAGCAACCCGGCTACCATTATGACAGATCCCTCAATGGCGGACCATGTCTATTTAAAACCGCTGAATACCAAATCGATTATAGAGGTCCTCAAGAAACATCCTGAGATTGATGCAGTTTTGCCCACTATGGGTGGACAAACGGCTCTGAACCTTTGTATTGAGGCTGACGAAAAAGGGATATGGAAAGATTTTGACGTTGAAATCATTGGTGTGGATATCGATGCTATTAACATCACCGAAGACCGCGAGCAATTTAGGGCCTTGATGACCAAAATTGGGGTGGGAATGGCTCCGCAGGCCACGGCCACCTCTTTTTTAAAGGGAAAGGAAATTGCACAGGAGTTTGGATTCCCTTTGGTAATTCGAGCATCCTTTACACTTGGTGGGGCTGGGGCTTCCATTGTTCATGATCCGAAGGATTTTGACAATCTTTTGAGCCATGGGTTGGAAGTTTCCCCGATTCATGAGGTGATGATTGATAAAGCCATGATGGGGTGGAAGGAGTACGAGTTGGAATTGCTCAGGGATAGGAATGATAATGTGGTTATTATCTGTACCATTGAAAATATGGACCCTATGGGTATTCATACAGGAGATTCCATTACCGTAGCTCCTGCCATGACCTTATCGGATAGAACGTTCCAACGCATGCGAGATATGGCCATCCATATGATGCGAAGCATAGGGGATTTTGCTGGAGGATGTAATGTACAGTTTGCCGTAAGCCCCGATGAAGAAGAGGAAATCATAGCTATTGAAATCAATCCCCGTGTTTCCCGTTCTTCGGCCTTGGCTTCAAAGGCAACCGGATATCCTATTGCCAAAGTCGCGGCCAAATTGGCCATAGGTTATAGTTTGGATGAATTACAGAATCAGATTACCCAGTCTACTTCGGCCTTATTCGAGCCCACCCTGGACTACGTCATCGTAAAGATACCAAGATGGAATTTCGATAAGTTTGAAGGTTCTGACCGTACACTGGGGCTACAAATGAAGGCCGTTGGAGAGGTTATGGGAATTGGTCGTTCCTTCCAAGAGGCCCTACATAAAGCCACACAGTCCTTGGAAATAAAAAGAAACGGCTTAGGTGCTGATGGAAAGGGCTATACCAAGTATGATACCATTATACAAAAACTTACGGTTCCTAGTTGGGACCGCGTATTTGTCATTTATGATGCCATTCAATTGGGAATTCCGCTAAGTAGAATTCATGACATCACTAAAATTGACATGTGGTTCTTGAGACAGTATGAGGAATTGTACTTGTTGGAGCAAGAGATATCAAAGTATACCATTGCCAATTTGCCAAAAGCATTATTACTGGAGGCCAAACAAAAGGGCTTTGCCGATCGTCAAATTGCACACATGCTGGACTGTTATGAAAGCGAGGTACATAAAAAACGCCAAGAGCAAAACATCAATAGGGTATATAAGTTGGTAGATACCTGCGCTGCCGAGTTTAAGGCTATGACACCTTATTATTATTCAACTTTTGAAGAAGAAATTGAAACTGTTGGGGGGGAACGTTTTGTAGCAAACGACAGTCAGGTAACCGATAGGAAGAAAATAGTGGTATTAGGTTCTGGACCGAACAGAATTGGACAGGGAATAGAATTTGACTATTGCTGTGTCCATGGCGTCTTGGCTGCTTCTGAATGTGGCTACGAAACCATTATGATCAATTGTAATCCAGAGACCGTATCCACCGATTTTGATACCGCCGACAAGCTTTATTTTGAACCTGTTTTCTGGGAGCATATTTATGATATCATCCTACATGAAAAGCCTGAGGGCGTTATCGTACAGTTGGGTGGTCAAACCGCTTTGAAGCTGGCCGAAAAGTTGGACCGGTATGATATCAATATCATTGGAACTAGTTTTGAGTCCTTGGATTTGGCAGAAGATCGCGGTAGCTTCTCAAGATTACTAAAAGAGAATGATATTCCTTATCCCAGGTTTGGTGTGGCCGAAAGTGCCGATGAAGCCTTAGAGCTTGCTGATGAACTCGGCTTCCCACTTTTAGTTAGGCCCTCTTATGTTTTGGGTGGCCAAGGAATGAAAATCGTCATCAATAAGGAAGATTTGGAGGCCCATGTGGTGGATTTACTCCGTAAAATTCCGAATAACAAATTACTGCTTGACCATTATCTAGACGGGGCTATTGAAGCGGAAGCGGATTCCATTTGTGATGGGGAGGATGTTCAGATAATTGGGATTATGGAGCATATAGAACCATGTGGTATTCATTCCGGGGATTCAAACGCAACGCTGCCGCCTTTTAATTTAGGGGAGTTCGTAATTCAACAAATAAAGGACCACACTAAAAAGATTGCCCTAGCCCTGAATACGGTTGGGCTCATCAACATTCAATTCGCGGTTAAGGATGACACGGTTTATATTATAGAGGCCAATCCTAGGGCCTCGCGCACAGTGCCCTTTATAGCAAAGGCCTATGGGGAACCCTATGTAAATTTTGCTACCAAAGTAATGTTGGGTGAGAAGAAAATCAAAGACTTCAAATTCAATCCACAGTTAGAAGGTTTCGCCATTAAACAACCGGTCTTTTCGTTCAACAAATTTCCAAATGTGAACAAAAATTTAGGGCCGGAAATGAAGAGCACGGGAGAGAGTATTTTGTTTATTGACGACCTAAAGGATGACGAATTTTACAATCTGTATTCACGCAGAAAGATGTATTTAAGTAAGTAGAAGGAACAAGGATATTTATTATTCAAGGTCTCTATAGGAAGCTATCAGTTCTTTATATAGTTTCGACTCTTTTTTAGGGATATTGGATAAGAAGAGGTTTGCAAACTTTCTTACTTCGGATGAGAATTTCCCAAAATTTTCCAATCTCCCATTGATGGATGCGTCAACAACTAGACCATAATTTGGAAACAGCACCAAGAAATTCATGGAGCCCTTACTTATCCCTCCATGGTGAACCATCCAAATAGCTTCGCCATCTGCAAGGGATTCATTTTCATAGCGTAGCCATGAACGCCACCCCAAGGCATATTCCTGTTCGTTAATGGCTCCGTTTGTCAACCTTACTGGTGACCAAAATTCCCTTTTGGTTTGTGTTGATAAAAATGAACTATCAGCTACCCAGGCATTCCCCAATTTTACGAGGTCGGTTGGGGTTGAAATAAAGCCCCCACCAGCCCATTTATAGCTAAGGTTTACGTCATGCTTTATGCCAAAAGTCCTATGTTCCCTGTAGTATCCCTTTTCAATTTGGTAGAAGGTAGCAAGGTGTTCCGATTTTGGTTTTGAATGATCGGCATAGGTATTTTCCATATCCAATTCCTCAAAAACCGCTTTGTCCATATAACTTAGAAAGGGTAAAGCAGCTGCCTGCTCCAAAACGACACTGGCAAGATTGACGTCAAACGACGAATACTTGAATTGCGTTCCAGGTTGGTATATTAATTCATAAGCATCAAAAACCTTCAGTCCTTCAGATGCGGTATTGAATTGTTTGCAATTACATAGGGTATACCTGCCCGAAGCAATACCAAAATCCTCGTAATTTCCAAATCCTGCGGTATGACTCAATAATTCCCTCATCGTAAAATCCCATCTTTTCTTAGTCCAATTGACAATACTGTCCCCTATGATGCTATCCAAGTGCAGCTTTCGTTCATCCACCAATCTGGCAACACCTGTTGTCGTAATTGCTTTTGATGTACTACCTACCCGATATTGGGTTTTTGGCGTTGCTTTTGACATCGCTGCCATATTGGAGTATCCTTCCGAAGCTGACCAGATAACACGTCCGTTGTGACCTATGGCAATCGAAAAAGAAGGAACCCCCAACCTTTTGGCCGTGCCCTTTAATAACTTTTGGGCGGCGTTGACCTGCTTGCTATAATTACTATCCTGCAAGTCATGGGTAACGGGATAAGTAGATTTGGGGAACTTTGTCCAGGTACTGTAATAATAAAAGCTCCAAATACCCCATGCCATTAAAACGCTTCCCATGGTCCGAAATAGGCGACGCGTAATTTTGTTTGTTTTTATTTTCATCATCTGCCAAAGATGAAAATTGTACAAAACTGCAAATCAAAAAGTAGACGAATGGGGTAGTAGTGCCCATGGTTTTATCTAAAAGGACCTCAGCCTAGTTTTATATACAAAAAAGGCCAATTTGGCATCTGCAAATAAAGATTGGTCTACAAACCGGGGTAGAGGGGCATCTTATTTCTAATTTTGATTTATAGATGGGAATGAATGCCTTAAATAAGAACCGACTACAGAAACTGAACCCTTCTTTCCATCTATTGTTCTGGATACTGCTGCTCGGAAGCTTTACCCTGATACAATTTTTCAAAGATGGCAATGACCAAAATTTGGGATTACTTTTTTTGGAGAACCTAAAGCGGGTTCCTGCCATGCTCATTGCGGTTTATTCCTTTAATCTATATTTGATTCCGTTCTTTTATCGAAAAAGAAAATATGCCTACTTTATAGTAGGTTGTATTCTTCTTTTCTACTTAGCGAGTGCCTTTGACAGATTTGTAAATGTGCATATTTATGAGCCCCTTTTTAGGAAAGGTGAGTTTATACGAGAATCCATTTGGCAAATATTGGGTGATGTTACGTTTCTTCTTACTACCTATTTGTCTCCGTTGTTGATTGCCACTTTTGCGATGAATATCACCTTAGTGGTACACAAAAAAAACGAAATGGAACGTTTAACACTCCAATTACAGCGAGATAAAAACAAAGCTGAACTTCATGCCCTTAAAGCCCAGATACACCCTCATTTTCTTTTCAATACATTAAATAATCTCTACGCCTTAACCGTGCAAAAGTCGGAAAATGCCCCAAAAATGGTAGAATCTTTATCTTTTATGTTGGACTATGTTTTATACCAATGCAATGATAAATTTGTTCCATTGTCCAATGAAATAGCGTTGATTAGAAATTATATAGCCTTAGAACGCCTTAGATTTGAAGATACCATACGTATAGAGAGTACTTTTGATTATGATATCAATGTAGAAGGGAAGCTACGGATAGCTCCTTTATTGTTACTGCCAATTATAGAAAATGCATTTAAGCATGGGGCTAGCCAACAATTGGAATCCCCTTTTGTTAAAATACAATTAATGGTAAAAGACCATTCACTTTTTTTTGATGTAGTAAATTCAAAGGAAATGGGTAACGCCAATATAAATAGTAGCTTAAGACAGGGTATAGGAACTACAAATTTAAGGTTACAATTACAAAGGTTGTACAGAAATTATGCCTTTGAGAATAAGGATGAAGGTAGTTTTTACCACGTACAATTGAGAATTGACACAGCCTCAGCCTATGATTAAATGTATTGTAGTGGATGACGAACCCCTGGCACGCTCTTTATTGGAGTCGCACATTGCCGAAGTACCCTATTTGAAATTGATGGGATCTTTTAAAAATGCACTTGAGGCAAACCAATTTCTGGCAAAAGAGACAATTGACCTTGTTCTCTTGGATATACAGATGCCAAGACTGACAGGCCTGGAACTTTTAAGGAGCATTGCCAATCCACCTCATGTTATATTTACCACGGCTTACAGGGAATATGCCCTAGAGAGTTATGATTTTGAAGCGGTGGATTATCTTCTTAAACCAATTACTTTCTCACGTTTTTTAAAAGCCGTAAACAAACTTTTGCGTAAAAAAAAAGAGTTGTCCATGCCCCAAAATGAAGCGCAAGGCAAGGAGTATTTGTTTTTGAAGATAAATAGAAAGAAGGTCAAAGTAATCATGGAAGATATCCTATATATCGAGAGCCTTAAAGATTACATACATATACATCTTTCCGAAAATAAGTTATTGGTAAAAATGCAGTTAGGTCAAATTATGGAACACTTGCCATCTTATTTCATACGGGTCCATAGGTCCTACATTATCAATACGACCAAAGTAACAGCTTACACAGCGGAAGATATTGAGATTGGTGCTTTGGAGATACCCATAGGGGGTACGTACAAGGATTACGTTTTTGCCTATTTAGAAAAGGATTAAAAAATGGGGGGACGAATTTAGATAGGGATTACCATTTTTCATCAGCAACTGGATCGAAAGGTATATGAGCCCCAGTAAATTTCAATTATACCAAACCGCATACCTTTTCCTGCGGAGTTCAAGAGCTAGTTTTTCTTCCAATTTTAGGGCTTCCGACCTACTGGTTAAAGGCTTGATATGGTTGTACAAACTGGGACGCAAATAACTTCCGTATTTTCTTACGATACTGGAAGACAGGTTGTGTCCTTTTTTATTTAAAGCCCCTGTCTTATGTTGCAGAAAGCGTTCTTTTGGAGTTTTAGCGGTCATGCCCACATATAAACATTCCAACACGCCATTAAATTGAGGGTTGGCTTCTCGAAACCTGCGGTGTTCTGTAAATACCCTTTTCGAAAGTTCTATAACATAAATGCGGTATTGGGTTCGGGGCATCGCGCTTATATCATCATCTTAAAAAAGTGAACACTGCCAAGTTAACCAACCTACTGGTGTTCATTAGTGCTTCACAACAGTTGGCCCGAGAATGGGTGCGACTTTCCAAATAAAAAATTGCTATTACTAATCGCGGAAAAACCTACCTCTAAAGCGAAGGGGTACGTTGGAACCCTCACCGCTGAAATCAAAAATACCTAATCCCTCAAGGCTAAGGGACTCTTCCTCAATTTCCGCTTCTAGGTCATTGTAATTTGCATTATTTTCAAATTTTGCTTGGAGTATGTTGTTTTCAATTCTAAACTCCCCCGAATTCATAACGGTTCCTTGAGGTTCTTCAAACATTAAGGTAAAGGTAAACGCCCCATTATCATTAACCTCAAGGGTTACAGTCGCTCCAAGCCCTAGCACATTGGTATCGGGAAGGGAGGTGTTGGCGTTTTCAAAAACAAAATCACTTGCTTGCCAAGAATCTACCAATAATGAAAAATCGAGCACTTCTTCTTCCGGCTGTGCCATTTCTTCTTCTGGTGTTCCATCGTCATCAGAACTACAACTGGATAGACAAATAAAGGAACAGACAAA
>JBCBZA010000152.1:0-9276 GCA_039815575.1 Bacteroidota bacterium
ATACCAGTAATTTAGTTTTGCCATAGCATAAGTAGGTTAAGGTTATGGTAAGATTTGGGACGAAAAGGGCAGGAGCTTTCCTGCCCTTTTCTATTGCATATAGGACTGTTTAAATAAAAAAAGTGTGGGTTGACCCACACTTTTTTTATTAATGATTTACCTGACCAACTATTTATTGTTGGTATATTCCCCAGCTACCTTCTCCCAATTGATAACATTAAAAAATGCGGCTACATAATCCGGTCTTCTATTTTGGTAGTTCAAATAGTAAGCGTGTTCCCAAACATCCAATCCCAAAATAGGATGTCCTTCGCACCCAACTCCAGGCATTAAGGGATTGTCTTGATTGGGCGTCGAGCAAATTTCAAGCCTTCCCCCTTTGTTGACACATAACCAAGCCCATCCAGAACCGAAACGGCTTCCAGCCGCAGCACTGAATTTCTCCTTGAACCCTTCAAAAGAGCCAAAGGCATCGTTGATAGCTGCTTCCAATTCTCCTGATGGATGGCCACCTCCCCCTGGGGACATTACTTCCCAGAAAAGACAATGATTGTAATATCCTCCCCCATTGTTTCTAACGGCTCCATTATTCATATCCAAACCTGTAAGGATTTCGTCTATGGATTTGCCTTCTAAATCCGTTCCTTGGATTGCTCCATTTAATTTTGTGGTATATCCATTGTGGTGCTTGGTATGGTGGATCTCCATGGTCTTAGCATCGATATGTGGTTCCAATGCGTCATATGCATAGGGTAAATTAGGTAGTTCAAAAGCCATAATCTTTATTTTAAAGTTTGTATTCTGTTCATCAAAAGTAAGGTTTTCGTAAACAAAATGAACTCTTGACAATGTTAACAAGATGGTAAGATTATGTACCTTGTGAAAAAACAACTTTTGCCATCTGGATTTGAAATACTTAATGCTTCGGCAGGCTCTGGAAAGACCTACCAATTGACCAAATCCTATTTAAAACTTATTCTTACAAATACTACTGTCCAGAAATTTAGGCAAATACTGGCCTTGACTTTTACCAATAAGGCTGTTTCAGAAATGAAAAATAGGATATTGGACAGCCTACACGATTTTGGAAATCCAAATAGCGACAAGACCAATAACCCCTTATTCCATGAGTTAGCTGTTGAACTCGGTTTTTCCAATAAAGAACTGGAAAGAAAATCTTCTCTAGCCTTAAAGTTATTGTTGCATAATTATAACTTTTTTGAAGTTTCGACCATCGACAAGTTTACCCACAGGGTAATCAAAACTTTTGCAAAGGACCTGAGAATCTCACAAAATTTTGAGGTTGAACTAGATTATGAAATCCTACTTGCAGAGGCTATAGGACGACTTTTGCAGAACCTGGATAAAGATGAGCGTCTAAAGAAAGTGCTGATTGACTTTTCCCTGGAAAAAGTTGATGCCGATAAAAGTTGGAATATCGTTTATGACTTAACGACTATTGGGAAATTAATCTTTAATGAGAACCACCATGACCACTTACACTATCTAAAAAACAAATCCATCAAAGATTTTGGTTTGCTTAAAGGATTCATATTAAAAAGACTCCAAACCCTATTTTCGAAAGCTTCAAATCTAGCACAGAAAGCCCTAGATACCATGTACAACCATAATTTCGAAGATACGGACTTCAGTAGACAGACATTACCCAATCATTTCAAAAAAATTATAGCTGGCGAAAGGTCGAGAAAACTATATGAAAACAAGCTGGAAAGCGGATTAATAAGTGGTTCCTTACTTCTAAAAAGAGTGGAAAAAGACGGCACTCAACTCTTTATTCAATTGCTGGACATTTATTTGGAAATAAAAAATAGTATCTATGAGTACTTATTTTTCAAAAATGCTTACGCCAATGTCTTGCCGTTGACGGTGCTCAATGAGATTTCAAAGGAGGTTTCACACATTCAAAAGGAAAAGGAAAACCTTCATATTTCAGAATTCAACAAGCTTATTTCCAAAGAAATTAGCAATCAACCTGCTCCTTACATTTATGAACGATTGGGAGAACGATATAGGCATTACTTCATAGATGAATTTCAAGATACATCCAAAATGCAATGGAAAAATCTAATTCCCTTAATTGGAAACGCTTTGGAAACCGAAAACCTACATGGAGAAAAGGGAACATTGCTTTTGGTGGGCGATGTAAAGCAATCCATTTATAGATGGCGGGGCGGCGATCCAAAGCAATTTTTGGATATCAGTGATAAATCACTCCGCCCATTCACGGTCCAACCTAGAATTAGTGCTCTAAATACCAACTGGCGAAGTTTTGAAACCATCATCAACTTCAATAATGATTTTTTTGCCCATACCGCCAAGTACCTAAAGGACCCCAATTACCAAAACCTGTATCTGGAACAATCCCAACAACGGACCAATGGTAAAAAGGGAGGTTATGTGGAAATAACTTTTGCTCCTGGAAATGTAGAAGAAGTGAACCTTTTTTACTGCGAGAAGGTTCTGGAAACCATAGATGACATCTTGGATAAAGGCTTTTCCCTTAAAGACATATGCATCCTTGTCCGAAAGAATAAGGAAGGAATCCTGTTGGCCAACTATCTAGTGGAACACGCCGTTCCCATCATATCTTCGGAGGCTTTATTATTGGTCAACAATCCGGAGGTGCAATTTTTGGTTTCCCTTTTACGATTTTTGGATCATCCCACGGAAAACAACTACCAGTTTGATGTGCTTGAGTATTTGTTCAAAGAACAAGAATACAAGCATGACCTAATCGTACAGCAACTTGGAAATCTATCCGGGTTTTTAAAAACGGAATACCGCTATGATAGTCATCAGGAAGCAACCCATCCCTTGTTGGATGTCTTGGAACGGGCTATTTTTACATTTTTTCCTGGAGACAAATGTGGTGCCCATGTACTTCATTTTTTGGATGTGGCCCTAGAGAGGTGTGTGAAATCTGGAGTGGGCATTTATGAATTTTTGAGCTATTGGGATATAAAAAAAGAGGTGTTGGCCATTTCAGCGCCTCTTAACCAGGATGCCATACAAGTAATGACCATTCATAAATCTAAAGGGTTGGAATTCCCATTTGTCATTTTCCCCTTTGCGGAGGGAGCACTAAAATCAAGAATGCAAGAAAAAAAAATATGGGTGCCTTTGAAAGAACAATTTGGACTGGACTTCAATAGGCTTCTTGCCAATGCCTCCCCAGAACTTAAATATCATTCCAAAACTTCGGACGAAATATATACCAAAGAAAACGATCTTTCGGAATTAGATGATATCAATGTGCTTTACGTAGCTATGACAAGGGCCATCCACGGCCTCTTTATAGTCACTCAAGAATCATATGGGGAATCCTTTGGCAAACTATTTAAAAGCTATTTGCTTGAAAAAGGGGTGTGGACTGCGGATACGTCTTGTTTTATTTTTGGGGATTTTTCAGAAAATTTAGGAGAAAAATCCAAGGACACTCCAATTGACCCCATACCTTATATATGTACCCAACCCAACACCACCACAAAATTGGCCATAAACTCAAATTCCTATTGGCAAGAAGAAAATCACAAATCTTTGGAATGGGGTAAGGTTGTTCATAGCCTATTATCTGAAATAAGTTCCCTTGCAGACCTTGAAAGAACATTGCATAATGCCACAAATCGAGGTGACATTTCTGTAGAAGCTGCTGAAACTGTTGGAAACATTATACATTCCATTGTAGATCATCCTAAATTATCCATCTATTACAGTGAGCAAAGCAACGTCAAAAATGAAGCTGAAATTATGAATTCCAAGGGAGACCTATTTCGACCGGACCGTTTGGTGTTCCATGATAACGAAGTGGTAATAATCGATTACAAGACCGGTGATAATCGACCAGAACATAACCAACAGTTAAAAACTTACGCTTCTATTCTTGAAGAACTAGGTTTTGTTGTTACTCATCAAATTTTAGTTTACATTGGAGATGAAATTGAACCTGTTTTCATTTAAACCATGTACGGAAAAATCAAAGAACATCTACAAGAGGAATTGGAATCCATAAAGGAAGCTGGTCTTTATAAAAGTGAGCGTATCATTACCTCGCCACAAAATGCGGTGATAGAAATTTCTACTGGGGAAAAGGTCATCAATTTTTGCGCAAACAATTATTTGGGACTATCCTCCCACCCCGAGGTCGTCCAGGCCGCAAAGGACACGTTGGACACCCATGGTTTTGGAATGTCATCAGTTAGGTTCATTTGCGGCACGCAGGACATCCATAAGGAACTGGAGCAAAAAATAGCGGATTTTTATGGTACAGAGGATACCATTTTATACGCCGCAGCCTTTGATGCGAATGGAGGGGTCTTTGAGCCTTTGCTTACAAAGGAAGATGCAATCATATCTGACTCCCTCAACCATGCTTCCATTATTGATGGGGTTCGCCTTTGCAAGGCCAAGCGTTACAGATATGCCAATAACGATATGGCCGATTTGGAGCAGCAGCTTATTGAAGCCAGCAAAGAAGGGGCCAGGTTTAAGATAATTGTAACGGATGGGGTATTTTCCATGGATGGATTATTGGCTCCATTGGATAAAATTTGTGATTTGGCAGAAAAGTACGATGCTTTGGTAATGGTAGATGAATGCCATGCCGCTGGTTTTATTGGTGCTTCAGGGAGAGGGACGCCAGAGGAAAAAAAGGTTTTGGATAGAATAGATATCATAACGGGTACTCTGGGAAAAGCCCTAGGAGGGGCTATGGGCGGATATACCACAGGTAAAAAAGAAATTATTGAAATCCTTAGGCAGCGCTCAAGGCCTTATTTGTTTTCCAACTCCCTTGCCCCGGCCATCGTTGGGGCTTCAATAAAGGTATTTGACATGCTCAAAAATGACACCTCATTTAGGGACAAGCTAGAATGGAACACGAATTACTTTAAGAAAGGAATGAAAGAAGCAGGCTTCGATATTGTTGACGGTGATTCCGCTATAGTTCCCGTCATGCTGTACAATGCAAAACTATCCCAGCAAATGGCCAATATGTTATTGGATGAAGGTATCTATGTAATTGGATTTTTCTACCCCGTTGTCCCTAAGGAAAAAGCAAGGATAAGGGTTCAGTTATCGGCTGCCCATACCCAGGAACATTTGGATAAGGCAATTAATGCTTTTATTAAGGTTGGCAAAGCTTTAAAAATCGTTTAACGGTACATTTTCATCCACGTAATGCACCAAAAAAAATAAGAAATTGATTTTGTTAATAATTCTTAACAACTTACATTTGCAGCTGATAAACACTTAAACTTAAAATTTTGAACATGAAACATCTAAGCAAATTTTTTGTTGTTGCCTTACTAGTATTGGGCTTTAACAATCTACAAGCGCAAGACGAAAATAATCCTTGGCAGGTGAGCTTTGGTGTAAACGCAATTGACGTTTATCCTACTAACGACAACTTGACAAGTACAAACTTACCAGCGCACAACGTAGGTGGATTGTTTGACGAATACCTTAATGTCAACGACCACTGGAACATCATACCTTCCGTATCCTACATTGCTGTCTCCAGATACATAGGTGACGGTTTTTCCGTTGGGGCAAGAGGTTCCTTGAATAGGATTGAAAACTTAGGGGATGTAATTATTGATGATGTTTCTCATTATGCTGTTGATGGTACAATCAAGTATAACATTCTAAAAAATACAAAACTAGACCCATTTGTTGAAGTTGGTGGTGGTTATACCTGGGTTGATGAGGTTGGAGCTGGTACCTTCAATGGAGGTATTGGTTTGAACTATTGGTTTAGTGATAATGTAGGTGTGGTATTGCAAACACAATACAAGCATGCCTTCGAAGATTATGGTGTCACCCACTTCCAACATTTGGGAGGTCTTAATATTAAATTTGGTGGAACGGATACTGATGGTGATGGCATTTATGACAAAGATGATGCCTGCCCAGAAGTAGCTGGTTTGGAAGCTTTCAATGGTTGTCCTGACTCCGATGGTGACGGCATAGAGGATGGTAAGGATAGCTGCCCTGACCAAGCAGGTTCCAAAGAAATGAACGGATGCCCTGATGCTGACGGTGACGGTATAGCTGACAAAGACGATGCTTGTCCTAATGAAGCTGGACTTGCAGCCTTAGCCGGATGTCCTGATGCTGACGGTGATGGTATAGCTGACGGTCAAGATCAATGTCCAAACGAGGCTGGTCCTGCCGAAAACAATGGTTGTCCTTGGCCAGATTCAGATGGTGATAGCGTACTTGACAAAGATGATCAATGTCCTCAAGTTGCTGGTACTGTAGCTAATAATGGTTGTCCAGAAGTGACTGAAGAAGTTCAAAAGCAATTGAACGATTACGCTAGAACTATTTTGTTCGATACCGGCAAATCCAGTATCAAAGCAGAGTCTACTTCTGTAATGGTGGACATTATTCAAATCCTTAATGAGTACCCAACAGCTAAGTTTACTGTTGAAGGCCACACCGATAGTGTAGGTAGTGCTAAATTGAACCAGAGCCTTTCTGAGAAGCGAGCTAATGCTGTTAGAGATTTCTTAATCGACAAAGGAATCGGAGCAGATAGATTAACTGCTATTGGATATGGAGAAGAAAAGCCAATTGCCACTAACAACACTAGAGCAGGAAGAACACAAAACAGAAGGGTTGAAATCAACCTTGTTAAATAAGTTTAAGGAGTAAATCTTTATCCAAAAAGCCCCTGACAATAGTCAGGGGCTTTTTTTATTATGAAAACTTTTCTCAAGGAAGTAATTGAACAAATCCACAAAGAGCATAAAGGCTTCAATGATGTCGTTTTCGTTCTTCCTAGCAAAAGAGCAGGAATCTTCTTGAAGCACCATATTGCCCAATTCCTGGACAAACCCATTTTTAGTCCAAAAATCTATAGTATTGAGGAATTGGTTGCTGAAATTTCAGGACTGGATACCGCACCTAACCTTAATCTGCTATTGGGGCTTTATGAAGCATTTCTTCCCCATTTAAAAGATGAAGAGAAACCTTTTGATTCATTTATTTCATGGGGGAATACGCTACTCTCTGATTTTAATGAAATTGACAGGAATTTAGTTGATTCCGAGGCTTTATTCAATTATTTGACAGCAAATCAACGGTTAAAAAATTGGGGGGCTGACCAGAGGGCCACACCTCTTATTTCAAATACTGTAAAATTTTGGGGGAAACTGAATACCGTATATACTTCTTTTAAATCTAATTTAATAAAACAGGGAATTGGCTATCAAGGACTATTGTACAGGGAGGCCGTAAAAAGGGTAGACCATTATCTAGGCCATCATGCTTCCCAAAATTTTTACTTCATAGGATTTAATGCCCTTAATACCGCGGAAGAACATATTTTTCAAGTTTTTATGGAATATGGAAAATCAACCGTTTGGTGGGATATTGATACATACTTCCTTAAAGATGAAATCCATGAGGCTGGGTTCTTTATTCGTGATTATTTAAAAAAATGGCCTCTTACCAAAAACATATCAAGTGTAGCATCTTCCTTTCTAGAAGAAAAAAAAATTGAAATTACGGGTGTTCCTAAATCCATATCCCAGGCAAAATTGACCGGCAACATTTTAAAAAATCTCCTTAGCACAAACAACGAGCAAAATATTGCATTGGTTTTATCCGATGAAACCTTACTTCCACCTATTTTAAATTCGCTTCCAGAGGAGGTCAAAAAGGTCAATATAACCATGGGGCTCCCTTTGAGGAAAACAACATTATTTGATTTTTTTGATTCGCTCTTTGACCTACATATAAAGAAATCCAACAATGGCTGGTTTTATAAGGATGTCACTAAGGTATTCTCCAATCCATATTGCATCCAACTGTTCCAAACCTCAGGAGAAAATATTGCTACCAAATTATACAGCTATATCAAGGAAAAAAACATCCTTTTTGTGAGTTACGGGCTGCTGGGGAAAAAACCATTTTCGACGTCAGGCTTATTAAAAGAACTTTTTGGACCAAATCATCTTTCCAGTAAGGAGTTTATCAAAATTTGCCTGTATTTAGTACAACAACTACGAAAGGAATATGAAGTATCCCATCCAAATGAACTTCATCAACTTTATGGATTCTTTCAACTATTTAATCAATTGAATTCCATTTTGGATTCCAAACCCGTTTTGAATTCATTAAAAGCCTTGAAATTCTTGTTTACCGAATTGGTTTCCATAGAGAAGATTGATTTTAAGGGTGAGCCCTTAGGTGGGCTTCAGATAATGGGTGTATTGGAAAGCCGGAATTTGGATTTTGAAACGGTCATCATGACTTCCGTAAATGAGGGTATTCTTCCGGCTGGAAAGACTCAGAATTCATTTATTCCTTATGGGATCAAAAAAGAATTTGGATTACCTACCCATAAAGAAAAGGACGCCATATATGCCTATCACTTCTATCGCCTCATACAACGTGCAAAAAACTTCCACATTATCTATAACACGGAACCAGATGCTCTTTTGGGTAATGAAAAAAGTAGATTTATTACCCAATTAGTAACAGATTATACGATTAAGGAAAGCATTAGCCACACTACTGCAGCTCCAGAAATTAAGATTGCCATTGAACCGCCCAAGGAAATAATCAAAACACCAGAATTAATAGTTCTATTGCGCGAGTTATCTACTAGAAAGGGCTTATCCCCAACCTCCTTGACCAACTACATAAAGGACCCTTATACTTTTTATAAAAGCAATGTCCTACAACTTAAGCAAGTAAATAATGTTGGGGAAAACATTGCACACAACACTTTTGGAACTATTGTCCATGACTGTTTGGAGGAACTTTATGTACCATTGGTCGGTCAAAAACTCAGTTCCGACAATTTAGAACCCTTAAAAAAGAACGTTGGTTCCATAAGCAAAATGTATTTTGAAAAGCATTTTCTGCCAAAGGACATAGAAAGCGGACAAAATTTAATAGCTTTTCACGTCGTACAAAAATATCTCTTGTCATTTATTGATTTTGATATTTCCAGGACTTCGTCAAATCAAATAACCTTGATAGCTCTAGT
This sequence comes from Bacteroidota bacterium, assembly GCA_039815575.1. Taxonomy (GTDB): domain Bacteria; phylum Bacteroidota; class Bacteroidia; order Flavobacteriales; family Flavobacteriaceae; genus Croceivirga. The sequence goes on from JBCBZA010000152.1 coordinate 9,020, forward strand.
AGAAGAGTTAAAAGCCAAAATTTCAATTCCTAACTATCCCCATCCAGTCTTCTTAAGAGGTAAATTAGATCGGTTGGAACAATGCAATGGGAGTTTGCAGATTCTCGATTATAAAACGGGCAATACCACTCGTTCCGAAGTTGAACTTATAGATTTGGAGGAGAGTTTGACCAACGAAAAACGGGCAAAAGCATTTCAATTATTATGTTACGCGCTTATGGTATATAAAGAACGTAATTCAAAAAATCTTTTAGCCG
>JBCBZA010000159.1:0-8672 GCA_039815575.1 Bacteroidota bacterium
AATGTCAGGGTGCTGCCCGTAAGGCTCAAATCCGTAAGCTCGTTCGTGATGCTGCCGTCCACTTCCGTGAAGGTATTGCTGACCACATAGGGGTCACCTGCGGAACCGTCACCTGTAACGCTAATATCCGTTCCTGCATTGACCACTGTCTCCGTACCGTCCGCACTGGGAAGGGTCACACTGTTGCCCCCCGTGGCAGGGTTGGTCAATGTCAGGGTGCTGCCCGTAAGGCTCAAATCCGTAAGCTCGTTCGTGTCGTCATTAACGTAGGGACTCAGGTCAACCGGTGTCGCATCGTTCGTCAAGCTCAACTCGTTCGTTCCAATATTAAGGCTCAAATCTTGGTTATCGGTGTCGATAGCGGCTGCCAAATCAGCTAACAAAACAGAAAAAGTATTCGTATCACTATCGGTAATGACCAAGCTATTGGTACCAGCATCAATAGCAAATGACGTAATTGTTGTGTTGGTATCCGAAAGTGTGTCACTTAAGGCACTTAAGTCCACATTAACACTGCCGCCATTCTCCAAATCCAGCGTCAAGAGATTAGTGGTATCATTAAAGGTAAAGCCCGTTAATTGTTGATTGTCAGACGAAGTTAACTCCCAGGAATCCCCATCCCAAAAGAAGATCTCCCCTGTGTTGGTATTAACATATATATCTCCAGTATCCGCACCAGTTGGTGTAGTGGAGCCAGGTGTAGAAACATCCGTTCCGCTTAAGACCTCACAATTACATTGATCCTGTAGCGTAACCGTTGTTTGGGAAGAGACTAGTCCGGTGATCAGGAGAAAAAGCAACGTGCTTAGAATCTTTTTCATGGGATAGATTTTGTGCAACATCGTAGGTTTTATTTTTAATGGACTGCCCTGAGGCCCCATTGCTTTAATCTAAATTTTGTTTACAATGATTTGATTTTGAACCGGTTTATACCGAATTCACTTCATCATCTTACAAAATTAGCTTTACCTTAAGGGGAGTAAAATAATTGTTGTGTACGCATGATTTACTAAGGTATAGCTCTTGAAACATGAGGTTAATTCTTTTTAGGAAAGTGCTTTTTATCGATGAAATCAATAAAATCAACAGGGTTCAAGGGTATGCAAATAATGGCACTTGATACCTTAAATTCACTAATTTGGGTTTACCCTATAAGTAATTCTTCGGTTTGTAATAACTGTTGCTACCTTTAAAATAGACATAGGGGAAAATTCTGATGTAGAATTACCCAACGTAGCCGTTGCGGTAATCATATTACCGATTGTTACTCCCACAGGTAATGGTAATGAAAATGAAAAACGTGCTGTATTGTCAGTATTGCCATCGCTATCAGAATATGTTGAAGAAATGGTATCTGCATCTGCACCACTTCCTTCTACAGCAGAGGCTATAAAGGTCTGTCCTTCACCATAATCCGTAGAAAAACCCAATTGATTGTCCCCAGTAGCCGCAGTTCCCTCATTGATATCGGTCAGGAAAAATTCCAGGGTAGTACCAGGTCTGGACCAGCCACTTACGACCAGATTGCTACCTGAAGTGTATGCCGTGGAAATAATAGGGAAATTCAATAGATTATTTGAACCTGAATCAACATCTCCATTGTCATTCAATGTAACGCCATCACCCTCCAAGTCGATTCCTAGAGACGCAGTTGACGTTCCATTGGCATAAAAGGAATTCTCACTGAATAAATTTCCAGTCCCGTTTCCTGCAGTAGCTATACCCGCTCCTCCATTGGAGTGGATTACGTTATTGGTAATCTGGGAATTACTTCCGCCCAGCTCAATACCCATATCTTCTGGAGCGCCGCCACAATTCCCCCCATCTTGACCTGACCCTCTAATTGTATTTTCCGATATCGTAAGGCCACCGGATGAAGAGGCTGCATCAATCCCTAAAGAGGCTGCATTTTCAATAAGGTTTTGCAATATGCTTATGCCACTTCCTCCACCAATTGAAATATTATCATCGCAGGCATTATCTCCATTTGAAAAAATGTGATTGTTTTGAATCACATTGGATGTTCCTCCATTAATGGTAACTCCCCTATCCGTATTCGTTGCAATATAGTTGCCATCGACCAACATATTCCCTCCGGTATTTTCCACACCGAAATCTACATTACCTGCGTTTATGCCAGAAGCATTCACGCCCAAAAGATTGCTTGAAATAGCGGCTGAACCATTTGCAATACGAATTGAAGCGTTGTTATTTGCATAAACTGCTACATTCCGAATCGTGACATTGTTACCTTCTACAACAAGTACATCACCTCCATCACGATGTACTTGTATTTCTGGCAGTTCATAATCAGGCAGCGCAATGGCCGAAGTACCAACTAGACTCCCTCCTGCCCCAACGGTACCGGTATTTGTATTTCCTGAATAGGCTGTTTGGGTTCTAGCATCAATAACGGTATTAGCTCCAATAATGGCTGATAAAGGACTTCCATTTGAAATGGATATATCAAAAAAACCACTTCCAAAGTTCGCATCTGTAGTTCTTCCCAGAGGATCTGAAGTGGGTGGAATCATAAAAATAGATGTATCGTCTCCTGCCGAGGGATTGAAAATACTATTTGCTTCAATGTCTAGCCCAGATTCATCGAGATTATTTGCATTGACGATAAACTGTTCCAACGAACCTTGACCATCCTCATTTGTATTAACTATAGTATTGAAGTTAAAACCGAAATCCAATCCAACAACTCCGCTGCTTGCAATGGTAATAGCCGATGTTGTTTGTGCACCAATAAGTGTACCTGCTGCAACGTCTGACAGAGAAGGGTTGGCACCACCTACCTCTGTAGTCACATCGACAAACGAACCCGAGGTATTAAAATTTCTATAGGTTTGAACAGGAACGCAATCCATACAGCCAATTCCTCCACCCCTGGAGGATCTAACAGTAGAATTTACAACTCGAATAGTGTAATTTCCATCTGGTATGCCCCCAAAAGTATACTCACCATCGCTACCAACCGTCGTATTTTCGATAAAGGTGTTCGTTGCATCGTAAATTTCTAAAGTGGCATCAGCCACCCCTACCCCAGCTGCTGCTGTCATGTCCCTTCCAGCTCCTCCTGGGTAATTGACATCTTCAAATACTGTTCCCGTAATCAAATTGGATTGCACCCGAATCAAAACCGCATTGAAAAATACTGCATCAGAAGCTACCGAAACATTTGCGGTGACCTGCGAATCTCCCGGAGAAATGTAGGATGAGATGCCATAGGTATCCAAATCCAAACCATAGGTTGTATTATCATTATAGACGGTCGCCTGGGTATCATCATAAATAGTAGAATTATAAGCATTGTTGCCGGTTTGCCCACCATCACCACTTAAGGTAAAAGTGGATGAAGCCTGGTTGGTAATTGAAAGACTTTCGGAAGTTCCTGAGAGCGTACTATCCCCTTCCCAAGATAGAAATGTGGCTTTAGCTCCTGAACCGGCTATGGCATAAAAGGAGTCTAAAGTGAACGAATCACTCGCATTTCTTAGTCGTTGAAATCCCTGATATAGATTTATACTTGAAGCTGGAAGGGTTGGATCGTCATAAAATACGATAAGTGCCCACCCGCCAAGAATTCCTTGGCTTGAACAATTTGTAGTAGTGTCAATGGATAAATCAGCAAAGTCATAACTGTTCGTAGAAGGGTCGGTCACACCATTGACTATAGTAGTCACATCACTCAAGTAACTCCAGTATTGTGCTCCATTAGCATTATAGGCCACTTCAGCGGTCACTGCTTGACTTTCAAAAGTGACATCTGCATCCATTGTGGAACTTGAATGTGCCCAATACAAATAGGCTTTCCTAATAGTTCCCGTGCCTGGAATAGGAGCTATTAATGTTGCAGAAGAGGTATTTGTAACCACACATGGGTCTGTTCCATTATCTGCAGTTCTTAATGTGTTGCCAGTCACCACATAATCCACATTCCCATGGAATTCTTCAAATAAGGTCAAGGGAACATCTGAAGATATTTGCGTATTAATGGTCCCAGTAGCAGTGTCGGAAATATCCACAGTGCCATCTGAAGTATTTGTAAATTGAACTGTAAAGGTTTCTGCTCCCTCCACAATGCCATCGTTGGTTATTGGGACCGTAATGGTGTCTGCATCTCCTAGCGTTCCATCAAAATTTAGGGTTCCGGTTGTACTGGTATAGTCACTTCCTGCTAAAGCTGTTCCGTCAACTGTCTGAAAATCAATAGTAAATGGACCTGAAGCAGCAACTCCGGAATGGACCACCGTAAATAAGGCCACTCCATCCGTCTCATTGACAGCAACATCGCTCACTACTACTGATGGGCTCGGAGTAATACAAGATATCACAGCCTCCCAGCCCGCATTGGTTACAATAAAATCAGATGTAAAACGAAAAGTCAAACAGCCCGAGGCATCCGTAGAAGTGATTGAAGCTGGTGGTAAATCACCATTGTGATATTGTCCAATTAGGGTCCCTCCTGTCGTGGTTCCCTCATATACATACAAGAAATCGAAACTATTCTCTACATCAAAAGTTGTAAAACTAATTCTGGTAAGGCTACCCGCCGTATCTGGACAAATGGTATACGTAATATCTTCATCATTGCCGTAATTCCCGGAAATACCTCCTGAATCTAAAAAAATTTCGCTACAGGTATTCACGGTAACTCCGTTGGAGATAATCAAGCCATCATTATCAAGTATCGTAATAGTAGCCGTATCAGAAATATCGATAGAACCATCGGAGGCCCCAGTCAATGAAACGGTAAAGGTTTCATTAGCTTCCACGCTTCCATCATCAAGTATTGGTATTGTAATCGTATCTGTATCCCCAGATGTGCTATCGAAATTTAATGTTGTAACGGTGGTAGTATAATCTCCCGGGGCATTGGCAGTACCATCATTGGTCTGATAGTTGACAGTAAAAGGACCAGCAGCATCTGCCCCATCATGGGAGGCTGTCAAATTAACTGTCCCAGCTCCTTCATTGATGCTTATATCATCGATAGTTATAAGTGGGGCTAAAGGGGAAATGGTCAAATCATCAATACCTCCTTCAATAATATCTCCGGCCCCGGCCCCATCAGAAACCGTGACCCTAATAACAACATTGGATCCCGCTGGTATTGTTGCAGTTGCCTCAGTCCAATTGGCATTGATGGTTACATCACCAATAGATACCAAAGTAGTATAACTGCCCCCGCTGTTCAAGGAATATTCCAAAAGAAAAAAGTCTCCTCCTGGGTTATCGCCATTATCCCTTTGACCAAAAAAATACCAAATTGAGAGTTGGGAAGTCGATGTAATATTGTAAACAGGAGATGTGGTTATAGCCGTTCCGCCGTCAACATCAGCATTACCGGCCGAGCTATTCGTAGCGGTAAAATATGCATTTACCCCAGGTGCAGGTGTATGGTCGTCTTCTAGCTGGGTAGTGACTCCACTTGTACTTTGAGCGGAAGGGTTTGCCACAACAAAGGTTCCCGTTGAAGCTGTACCCGAAGTAGTCCATCCCGTAGCAGAACCACTTTCAAAATCCTCATTCACTTGTGCGTTCAGCGAGAATACCATAAAAAGTATTGTCATCAAACTAAAGAAAGAAGTCTTGAAGTTTTGCACTGGATCGAAGGGATTCTTCATTATCCTATGCTTCATATGAACTTTTCTTTACACATTACTACCAAAAGTAGTTTTGCCGGTATGGAACCAAGAAAAAATGTTGTGTAACAACAAATTACGAACATCAACAACCTAAAAGTAGGTGTAAGGAAGAATTAAAAATCAACTACCGTTCGTCGATAAGTCCTTATAATTCAAAATATTATAGAAACTTTTTCTTACAAATTTATTCCAATATAATAAACTCAGATCTACGATTCAATTGATGCTTATCCCTTGAACAAGGCACCCCATCATCACACTCATTTAAAAGCAACTTTTCCCCAAAACCTTCACCAGATAACCGGTCTCTGGAAATTCCTTTAGACACCATATAATTTACCGTAGATTCTGCTCTTTGTTGAGACAACCATAAATTATAAGCATCATTTCCTCGACTATCCGTATGGGCATTGACCTTTATCTTCAAACTGGGATATTTCTCCATAGCCACAATTACCTTTTGAATTTCTATCTCGGCATCTGATCTGATATTGTACTTATTCAAATCAAAATAAATTGTGCTCAGTTGGAGTAGCTTGGCCAAATCATCACCAAAACCTCCTGTGACCACATCACGTTCTAGATAGAAATCAACAATTCTTGGTTTTCCATATGAAGCTGGTAGGAACTCTTCTGAAGTTATGTAGCCTTCCATTGAAGCCCTAACAAAATTGCCTTTGGAACAGTCCAAGGTTAAAACGTACTCCCCCTTTGAATCCGTAATGGTAGAAGAAACTTCATTGTTTTCTTCGTCAATAATTTTAACGGTGGCTCCGACCAATATTTCATTGGAAATTCTGTCTCTAACCGTACCTACTACCTCTTGTAGGCAATCCAGTTGAAGGGGTTCACTTTCCCTAAAACCATAGATGTCGTCTTCCCCCATACTACCTTCTACCCGATTGGAGGAAAAATACCCTTGCTTGGTTTCATCATCGATTATAAAGCCAAAGTCATCATATTTACTATTTACTTCCTTTCCTACATTTACTACAGGTTGGTCGTATTCATCAAATGCAATTTTGGTAGCAAAAACATCCAATCCTCCTAATCCCGGATGTCCGTCCGAGGAAAAATAAAGCACGTCTTTAGAGGTAATGAATGGAAACGTTTCCCTTGCTTCGGTATTAATAGTAGCTCCCAAGTTTACTGGATTTCCAAAAGTACCGTCCCCAATAATTTGTACTTTCCATAAATCTGATTCCCCATATGTACCTGGCATATCGGAAACAAAATAAAGTTGTTTTTCATCAGGACTAAGAACGGGATGGGCCACCGAGTAACTATCACTATTAAAAGGGAGTTCAATAATATTTGCCCATTCGCCATCAACGAGCGTGGCTTGATATATTTTTAAACGCGTAGTGCCTTGTGAATCCTCGTATCTTTTACCATCCAAGAAGTTATTACGGGTAAAGTACATGGTTAATCCATCTTTTGTAACGGCTGAAGTGGATTCATGTAATCTTGTATTAATTTCCCCCGGAAGTTTTTGTACCACACCGTTCGCATCTTTTGTACTTACTTCATACAAATCCAAAAAGTCCTTTGAGTTCCAGGTATGGCGGTATCTTGCCAAATTACCTGTATCCCGGTCAGAAGAAAAAATAAGACCATCTTTATAAAATGTAGGGGCAAAATCAGAAAGCTTTGAATTATAGGGAAAACCCTCAATCTCATAACGACCTGAATTTTCTTCAATTTTGGCAAGGTAATCCTGCTCAAAAGAATCATTAATACGACTGTTGTCGGCAAGGGCAGCAAATTTTGCCATCATTTTATCCGCATCTTCATAAGAGCCCAACGTTTTTAAAGTCTGTGCATATCTAAAATAAAAGTCGGGTGTAATAATACTATCGTTCTGTCCATACTTTTCAATCAACTCTTTGTAAATAGGAGCCGCTTCCCCATATTTTGCATTGAAATAATAGGAGTTGCCCAATCGCTTCAAAAGATCTGCGGATTCATACCCTTTATCCAACACCTTTTTGTAAATATCGATAGCTGGACTAAAGGAATACTCATTATATTTTTTATTGGCACGTTCTAACCTACGTTCCTGACCATAAGCCAATTGTAGTATTCCAAGAGTGGTTATAGAAAGGAAAAGTATTTTTTTTAGCATCCCTTAGTATTTAGAAAAAACGTGGCGAAACAGTTCTCTGGAATCGCTTCAACAATTCCAGTCTTAAAAAAATTTCAAAAGATCCATCGTTAAAACGCGTTCCTCCTAGTTCAGTGGTTTCCCTATCATACGCCAATCCTAGCATTATCTGATCGGTGACCTGAAATCCGGCTAAAGCGCTTACTGCGGCATCCCATCTATAAGCTGCCCCAAAGCTAAATCGATCATTAAAAAGGAAGTTCGCCGAAACATCCACTTGTAAAGGGGCTCCTCCCACTGCCTTTGTTAATAATGCTGGTTTGAATTTTAAATTACTGTTTAAATCAAAAACATAGCCCGTAATGAAGTAAAAATTAATCCTTTCCGTGGCTAGAAAATTTACTGAATTTGCATCATTGGCACTATTGTCGAAGAATTCTGTCTCTAGAATATTCGGGGCCGAAAAACCTGCATAAAACTTGTCAGTATGGTAATAAACGCCCAAACCAAAATTTGGAGTAAACTGGTTGTCAATATTGTCTTGTTGAACCACTTCGTCATCAAAATTCCGCAACCCTTGGAAGTCCAAACTCAAAAAGTTTCCCCCTCCCTTTAATCCAAAGGAAAGTTTGGCATTTTGAGCAACATCAATGGTATAGGACAACACTGCATCCAAAAAAGTCTCCTGTACAACACCATCTCCAATATTATCATTGACTACGGATATTCCATATCCTAATCTGCTATTACGGATGGGCGAATGCAGGTTAAGTGTAAATGTTTCTGGAGCGCCATCCAATCCTACCCACTGTGATCTATAAAGACCCGCAAATGATAATTGCCCCCTGGAACCCGCATAGGCAGGATTTACGCTAAGTGTATTGAACATATATTGGGTGTACTGGGCGTCCTGT
>JBCBZA010000192.1:0-6574 GCA_039815575.1 Bacteroidota bacterium
ATAACCAATAACCAATAACCAATAACCAATAACCAATAACCAATAACCAATAACCAATAACCAATAACCAATAACCCTACTCCCAGGTATAGTTCTTTTTTGCCGCTTGTTTTTTGATGGCTTTCACCATAGCATTTTCAAGCTCGCCCCTTTGTTCTGTTTTTTGTTTGGCGATGTAAGCTTCGCGTTTTGCGTTAATTTCCTGTATTTCTTTTTGGATGTTGGTGCGTTCAACTTTTTTCCTTTCCAAGAATTTCTTGATTTCTTGTTTTGACTTTCCCTGAAGTTCTTTGGGCAATGATGGCGTATCGAGATGGTCTAACGCTTTTTCATCGTCCTCAACAGCATCAACTAGATCCCAGCTCGAGTTTTTATACAGTCTGGAACTCTTGCTGACCGCTCTTTTAATGGCCACGGACTGTTCCATTTCATAAGCATTCATATCCTGAGAAACCTGTTTCCTGGCTTTTTGTGTTCCAACCGCTCCATAACCCACGTAGGTTTTGTTCAGTTTGCCGTTTAATTGTATGATAATGTCATCGTAAGGAGTTGCTATATGAACGATTTCCCGATTATGGTCAATGGACATATAGTCACCACCTGTTCGTACAGCACCATCCCTCCATTGGGTTGTAATGCCTTGTTCATAGTTACCACAGAAAATGGTATTGACCACAACGTCTTTTTCTTTGGCTTGCGCAGTGGCCTCTTTATAATTTAATTTTCCTTGTGTAAAGGGTTCATTTCCGGCTATAAAAATGAGTTTTAAATCATCCGGGTTTTTCCCCCAATCCAATTGTTTCAAGGAGGTAGTGATCACCGTTCCACAGTATTCCTCCCCACCGTTGGTGGACAGGGAGAACAATTTTTCTGAAATATCGTCCAAATCACTGCTGAATCCCAGTACCTGTCTGATGTACCCCTCCCTTGAGGAAAGGTTGTCATTACCGTACTCATACAAAGCGATTTGCAATTCCGGGCGAATATCATTTCCGCATTTGGCATAAGTAAACTCATTTACGATGTCCCATAGTTGCGCTTTGGCTTGATTAATAAGCCCATCCATACTGTTACTGGTATCCAATAGAAGGGCAATTTTCACGAATTGTTTGCTGGGCTCTTCCTTCCTTGGAAAAAGGGCCCTGGTATGTATTGCTTCTTTCCCCAAATCACGGGTTTTGGCATGGCAAGCATAACAACTTCCTACTGCGGACATTACTAGTAGCATGGGAAGTATTCTGTTAATAATTTTCATAACGTATTGATTTTATCCTTTAGATTTTTGGGCCAAACTAGAACCAAACTTTTTATTAAAAAATCAACAATGAGCGAACTCGCCCTTTGAGTTAGGCAAGTCAAAATTAGGTTGAGCAAAGCCCTTTATTTTAAGGGTAAATTGTCGCTTATTCCATAAAAGCGATTTTTTTAGGGTTCGCAAATGGAGTAAGTTTACTTTGTGAAGGTGAAGACCGTCCATATCATCCATTTTTTAATCTTGTCACTATTTGTGCATTCTTCTACCTATGCCCAAATTGCCAATCAATCCCAAGAGATTGTTCTAAAAGGTTCCGTAGTGGAAGAGGTGAATTATACCCCTATATCACGAGTGGAAGTTTCTACAAATAATGGGTCATATGCTACCACTGATGGATTGGGAGAGTTTAAAATAAATGCCAGAATAGGGGATGAGTTGATTTTTCAGAGTCCAGATTTTGAAACCGTACGCCATACCATAGTCTCTGATGAAGCTATCCGACTGGTTGTGAAGGATTATCAAGGACCTGTCCAAAAAAGAAAAACATCGATGGACGCCTCACATTTACAACTGTTGGATTCCGCGAATCAATATAGGAAAATTGATATCGAGAAAAGTATAGATTTTATTGCACAGTCTATATCCGTATTAGGGAAAAACCCCAATAGGCGTCTTTTAGCGCACTCACTGGTCCAACTCGGTGAAATCTATTTATACCATCAACAATATGATTTGGCCCTTAGTAATCTTGAAGACGCATTAAAAGCCAATAAAACCGTAAAAGCCCAATTATTGTTGGGAGAGGCCTTATTCAAAGACAAGCAATTTGCCAATGCCGAACTAGAGTTAAAAGAACTTCAAAACCAAAAGCAAATGGTTCCCTATCAGCGGATACAACTCTATGAGTTATTGGGCGATGTAAAAAAAGGAATGAATCAATCCACATTGGCACTGGAATATTATGAGGAGGGGTTGCGAGTGGCCAAAAAGAACCAGGTTGCCCCAAAAATTACCGATCTTACTTCAAAAATTGCTGAGACCTATGCTATGGAGGATCGAAGTATAGAGGCAGAAGGATATTTTGATAGTTCCCTTGAGCTTTCAAAAAAGGAAAGTCCAAAACGTGCTATACAAGAAAGTGAAAAGGTGGCCGACTTTTACAATAGGTCCAATAGATATTCCGATGAAATTAGACAACGGAAGAATAGTCTTAGCCAATTAAGTGAACTTCAAGAGAAAGTAATAACGCAGGAAGAAGGAGTTGTAAGGGGGGATACAATTACTTCGCAGCGCATTAATTACAAAATAGGACGTGCTTATGCAGCCCAGAACAAGTTGAATGAGGCCATACCCTATCTGCAAAAGAGCATCGTTGAAGCAAATAGCGATGATGATTTGTTGATTCAAAAGGAGGCTACAAGAAAACTATCTGAAGTTTACGAATACAAAGGTAATTTCTCCAAAGCCTATGAAACCTATCAAGAGTATGTAACTCTGGTAGATACATTATATTTCCGAAAAGAACAGGAAATAAGTAGATTGGCCCGATTAAATCGAGAAATTGCTACTAAGCAGAATCGAATTTCCAGTTTAGAACAAGAACGCGAACTTTCTCAAAGCAAATACAGTCTGGCATTGACAGAACAGCAACTATTTGAAACCAGGACCAAATGGCAAAAATGGTTGATTTATTCTTTGATTTTTGGAATGGCCCTATTGGCACTCACCGCTTTTTTCTTCTATAGAACCAATAAACAACAAAAGCTGAACAATGACCTTTTGGCCTTAAAGTCGCTTCGCTCTCAAATGAACCCACATTTTATTTTTAATGCCTTGAACTCAGTAAACAATTACATTGCCAAAAATGATGAAAGAAGTGCCAATCGTTTTTTGAGTGAGTTCTCCATTTTAATGCGCACGGTCCTAGAGCATTCGGAGGAGGATTTTATTCCCTTTTCTAAGGAATTGGAACTCTTAAGACTCTATGTGAAGTTGGAACATTCCCGATTTACCGAAAAGTTTGAATACGCCATTGAGGTTGATGATGGTGTTAGGATTGAAGCGTTTGAAATTCCCCCTATGCTCATTCAGCCTTATGTTGAAAACGCTATCTGGCATGGTCTGCGGTACAAAGAAGAAAAAGGACTTTTAAAAATTCAGGTACACCAACCTGAAGAAAGTTTAATGATAATAACCATTTTGGACAATGGTATTGGGAGGAGGAAATCAGCTGAATTAAAAACTGAGAACCAAAAAAAGCAAAAATCCAAGGGCATGGGAAATATTAAGAGACGTATTAACATTTTAAATGAAATGTACCGGAATAAAGTGGATGTTTCCATTTCCGATTTGACTTCAGATCAGACAGGAACAAAAGTGGTGGTACGACTTAAAAAAGACTGATGAAACTAAATGCAATACTCGTTGAAGATGAGGCGAACAGCCGGGAAATCTTAAGAAATTATTTAGAAAAGTATTGTCCCAATGTAATACTTCATGGGGAGGCTTCTACCATCAAGGAAGGTCTTGAATTAATCAAAAGACACCATCTAGACCTCATTTTTCTAGATGTGGAAATGCCCTTTGGCAATGCCTTCGATTTATTGGACCAAGTGCCGGACAGGACCTTTGAAACCATTTTTGTGACAGCATACAATCACTACGCCATGGACGCTCTGAACAGTCATGCTGCCTATTATCTCATGAAGCCCATAAACATTGATGAACTTATAAAAGGAGTGGAACATGTTCACGGGATCAAGAAAAAGGAGAACGCCTTGGAAGGAAAGGTGTTAAAATCCAATTTTTCAACAACGGAAGGTAAGATTACCATCCCACAACAGGATGGGTTTCAGGTTTTGGAAGTTTCCGATATCCATTATTGTAAGGCTGACGATAATTATACTGAGATTTATCTCAAGGATAAAAGAATAGTAGTTAGCAAAACATTGAAATACTTTGAAGAAACTCTTTCAGAATTTCCATTCGCGCGTATCCATAAATCGTATTTGGTCAACCTAAATGAAATTGTAAAGTATAGAAAAGGGAAGGGAGGAAGCGTGGTGCTGTCCATTGGCAAAGAACTTTCGGTTTCAGCTACCAAAAAAGCCAACTTGCTTTCACACTTTCAGTAGATTGTCCATTCATTAAAGCCAATTGTAATGATAATACGACCAGTAAACGGAAAAATACCCAAAATTGGAGAAGATTGTTTTATTGCAGAAAATGCAACTATTGTGGGTGAAGTAACAATGGGAGATCAATGTAGCATTTGGTTCAATGCGGTGATTCGAGGGGATGTACATTTTATAATGATGGGAGATAAGGTCAATGTGCAAGACGGGGCGGTGATACATTGCACCTATCAAAAATCACCGACCACTATTGGCAATAATGTATCCATTGGCCATAATGCTATTGTACATGGTTGCACCATTAAGGATAATGTTCTTATAGGCATGGGCGCCATTGTAATGGATGATTGTGTGGTAGAAAGTAATTCCATTATTGCTGCAGGAGCAGTGGTCACTCAAGGAACCCATGTGCCATCCGGTACCATTTATGCAGGGATGCCTGCAAAAAAGTTGAAGGATGTCAGCCCTGAACTGAGTTCAGGTGAAATAGGTCGCATCGCCAACAACTATGTCAAATACAGCGGTTGGTTTAAATAATTGGCTATTTTTGCCCACTTAATTTTAGCAAAATGAACGCATATATTTTTCCGGGTCAAGGTGCCCAATTTGTTGGAATGGGATTGGATTTGTATGAGAAACATCCACAAGCACAGGAATTATTTGAAGATGCCAACGAAATTCTGGGATTTTCCATCACTGACATTATGTTCGAAGGAACTGCGGAGGATTTAAAGCAAACTAAAGTGACCCAACCTGCCATTTTTTTGCATTCTGTCATATTAAGTAAGGTGTTAGGAGAAGAATTTCGACCTGATATGGTTGCAGGACATTCCTTAGGGGAATTTTCTGCATTAGTCGCCAATGGTACCCTTAGTTTTGAAGATGGACTAAAATTGGTTTCCCAGCGTGCCATGGCCATGCAGAAGGCCTGTGAACGGGAACCTAGTACCATGGCTGCGGTCTTGGGACTGGAAGATGAAATCGTTGAAAAGATTTGTGCGGAAACCGAAGGGGTTGTCGTTCCCGCCAATTACAACTGTCCTGGTCAGTTGGTAATTTCTGGAGAGATCAATTCAATAAATGTGGCCTGTGAAAAGTTAAAGGAAGCCGGTGCTAGAAGAGCGTTGGTATTGCCGGTCGGAGGAGCGTTCCACTCACCTCTGATGGAACCGGCTCGAGAAGAATTGGCCTCCGCAATCGATAGTACCCATTTCAATGACCCCAACTGTCCTGTGTATCAAAATGTGACCACAATGGGGGTAACGGGGTCCCAAGAAATAAAGGAGAATCTGATTGCTCAGTTGACGGAACCTGTAAAGTGGACACAAAGTGTTCAGAATATGATATCTGATGGAGCTAAAATTTTCACTGAGGTAGGTCCGGGAAAGGTGCTTCAAGGTTTAGTGAGGAAGATAGATTCCAGTATGGAAATCAGATCGGTGCAACTAGGTTAAACACCTATATTCAGGCAATTAGGTATTTTATCCAAGGAAACCTAGATTTAATCCTGAATGTTGGTGCAATCCTTTGAATTTTAGTAATATTGGCGTTCCTCAAATACTAAAGAACAACACATAGTTTTGGTCCATAATCTAACAAAACAAATCATTCCCTACTTAGAAAGTTTTGGCTTTCTTCAAAAGAGATCAACCTTTCTTAAAGCCGTTTTCGTAGTCTCTCTACTAATAAGCTTTTCTGGTTTTGGGCAAACAGTTTCCATTACTGCTTCAACCCCTAATGCGAATGAGGCGGGTTTGTTAAATGGGGAATACACCATTTCAGTTGCTGGCGCTGGATTACTAACAGATTTGGAGGTGTTTTTAAATGTTGATGCTTCGAGTACCGCCACCAGTGGAGTCGATCATACCATATTACCTGTCTCTGTAAATATTCCGTTGATTTTAGGCGTAGGGGCAGAAACAGTGAATTTGGAACCATTACAAGATTTCCTTGCGGAGGGAAATGAAACTGTAGTTTGGAATATTACCCCAAATGTTGGCTACGTTATTGATTTGGTTAACTCATCAGCGACGGTAACAATTTTGGATAACGATGCTGTTGGCATCAACGTGACCCCTACCTCTGGCACAACGACGGAGGCCGGGGGAACCGCGACCTTTAGCTTTACCTTGGACAGCGAGCCAACGGGAGCGGTCACCATCCCCATTACGGGCTATGATACCAC
>JBCBZA010000092.1:0-15714 GCA_039815575.1 Bacteroidota bacterium
GCCGTGGCCGACTTTGATGGGAATTTTACCTTAAGCACATCGGCGACACCGCCGTTTCAATTACGGATAACAAGCATCGGTTATTCGGAAGTTGTAATCGATGTTACGGCCAATAACCAAAACCTTAACATTATCCTGACAGAAGTCTCCACGTTCTTGGACGAAATTGTAGTTTCGGCCTCTAGAACGCCAGAGCGTATTTTTGAGTCGCCGGTTTCGGTGGAACGCTTTGGAATTAGGGATATCCAAAATACCACTGCTGAATCGTTCTATGGGGGGCTACAAAACTTGAAAGGGGTTGATATCAACACGAATAGTTTAACCTTTCAATCCATTAATACAAGAGGTTTTGCCACTTTTGCTAACGTACGTTTCATGCAACTGTTGGATGGTATGGATAATTCTGCACCAGGTTTAAATTTTGTGTTAGGAAATCTGGTTGGGATGAATGAAATGGATGTGCAAAGTGTTGAGATTCTCCCAGGTGCGTCTTCCGCACTTTATGGAGCAGGTGCTTTTAATGGTATTCTGTTTATGCGAAGTAAAAGCCCCTTTGACTTTCAAGGAGTTAGCGGCTATGTTAAAACCGGTGTTATTTCCCAAGAGGCTGCAGGAAACAATCAATATTATGATATAGGTGTGAGAGCTGCCCATGCCTTCAGTGACAAGTTCGCAATGAAGGCTACTTTTTCATTTCTTCAGGGAGAAGATTGGCATGCCACGAATACGGAGGACATTAACAATCCTGGGGCCACTAGGGCAGATCCGGGATATAATGGTTTGAATGTTTACGGTGATGAAGTCGCCAATGATTTTAATTTAGATGCTCTCGTCGGTTTGCCTGCAGGAACCTTAGGATCGGTGTTTGTTTCACGAACGGGATATGAAGAAAGGGAATTGGTGAATTATGATGCCCAAAGCGTCAAGGCAGATTGGTCCTTGAACTATCGCCCATTCGGGGATGATTTGGAACTGATCTACAATGGACGAATTGGACGTGGAAACACCATCTATCAGGGAGCTAATAGGTACGCTGTAGATGGATTTAAAATGCAACAACACAAATTGGAAATTAAAAATGACAACTTTTTTATTCGAGGTTATATAGTTGCGGAAAACTCTGGTAACGCTTATGATACAAGATTTGCTGCTATAAATACCAATCGCCAATGGAAATCGGATACACAATGGTTTGGCGAGTACCTTAACACGTTTGCTGCCGCAAGGTTAGGAAGTTTGCCAGGTTTTGAAGGACAGTTGTTGGATGAGGCCACGGCTCATGGAATTGCTAGGGGTGTTGCCGATACTGGAAGATTAATACCCGGTACTGCCGAATTTGAATCGGCTTTTAATAGGGTAATTTCTGATGGGGATTTAACTACAGGAGCTAGGTTTATAGATAATACGAAATTTCGCCATGTTAATGGAAACTATAATTTGGCACATTTAATTGATGATTGGGCAGATTTACAGGTAGGCGGTTCTTACAGACAGTATGAGTTAGATTCTCAGGGCACCATATTTACCGATTTTGATGGTCCCATTAAGTATGATGAATATGGGGGCTATGCACAATTGCAAAAGAAGTTTGCAGATGATCGTTTGAAGCTAACCCTTTCTGGGCGTTATGACAAGAATGAATTCTTAGATGGATTTTTCTCTCCAAGGGCCGCAATAGGGATTACCTTGGGTGAGAATAGAAATCACAATCTTAGGTTTTCGGTGCAGCAAGGTTTTAGAAACCCAACAACCCAGGACTTTTTTATTGGCTTAAATGTAGGTAACGCCGTTTTGGTAGGTTCTGCGCCGACCAACTTGGATCGAGACGTCAGGACATTTGATTTGAACCCCACTGGAACCGGGGCTGCCATTACGGGTTCTAACACGGCAACCGTGGTTGGAAGACAGGCTTATGAAAATGCATTTTTACTCAGCTCGGTAAACGCAGGTGCTCCAGAAGCTGTGAATTCGTCATTGATAAAACCAGAAGGAATCACAGCATATGAAATGGGCTATAGGGCACAACTTGGTAAAGTTTCCATAGATTTAAGTGCTTACTATAACCAATATGACGATTTTGTAGCCCTTCGAACCGTATTGGTGCCGTTCTATGGACAGGCCGGAGATAATAGCCTTTCCCTATTGGCATTGCAAAATGGTGACTTTTTCCCGTACCAAGTGTATACCAATTCTGAAGAGGACGTAAATTCTTATGGGGGAACCATTGGTGTTGACACCAAAATTTTAGGCAATTTTGATTTAGGGGCCAACTACACTTATGCAAAGTTAGATGTTAACGAATCTGCCATTGAGGCTTCCAATCTACGTTTAAACTTCAACACTCCGGAACATAAGGTAAAAGTGTCTTTTGGAAATAGGGAGCTTTTTAAAAACTTTGGTTTTGGTTTTAACTGGCGTTGGAGCGATTCTTATTTCTGGGAGGCTTCCTTTGCCGATGGGGATATCGATGCTTTTAGTGTACTGGATGCACAATTCAATTACACGGTGCCCAGTATTAAGTCCGTTTTTAAAGCGGGAGGATCCAATATTCTCAATGAGGAATATGTTACTGCATTTGGAACGGGGAATATAGGTGCGATTTATTATGTGTCTTGGACCATTAATCCTTAAAACTTCAGTTCAAACGTAATAAGAAAGGTGCTTTAAAAGCACCTTTTTTTATATCAAAAAACAAGAAACGAAGTTTCTTTTAAACAATGGAAAATCATATCTTTGCGCCCGAAAATTAATAGTGTATTCTCCTACAACGGAACTACCATAAATTGAAAAACTGAAGTAATGTCCAAAATTACAGGAAAAGTTGCCCAAATCATTGGCCCAGTCATCGATGTTGAATTCGAATCGGGAACGGAAATCCCTAAAATTTACGATTCCTTGGAAATCAAAAAATCTGATGGAACCACCCTGGTTCTTGAAGTGCAATCGCACGTCGGTGAAAATACGGTTAGGACCATTTCCATGGACTCTACCGATGGTCTTAGTAGGGGCGTAGATGCCGTTGCCACAGGTAGTGCAATCCAAATGCCAATTGGAGAAGATGTTTACGGACGACTTTTCAATGTCATCGGTGATGCCATTGACGGAATGGACAACCTCCCAAAAGCTGGAAATAACGGATTACCCATACACAGGGAAGCTCCAAAGTTTGAAGATTTATCCACTTCCACGGAAGTGCTGTTTACAGGGATTAAGGTTATTGATTTAATTGAACCTTACGCCAAGGGAGGTAAAATTGGATTGTTCGGAGGTGCAGGTGTAGGTAAAACCGTATTGATTCAGGAGCTGATTAACAATATCGCCAAAGGGCACGGTGGTCTTTCTGTATTCGCCGGTGTTGGAGAACGTACCCGTGAAGGAAACGATTTACTCCGTGAGATGTTGGAATCTGGAATTATCAAATATGGCGATGACTTCTTGCATTCTATGGAAGAAGGAGGATGGGATCTAAGTAAGGTTGATAAAAAGGCAATGAAGGAATCCAAGGCAACCTTCGTTTTTGGTCAGATGAATGAACCCCCTGGCGCTCGTGCGCGTGTCGCCTTATCTGGATTGACCATAGCAGAATACTTCCGTGACGGAGCTGGCGATGGTCAAGGGAAAGATGTATTGTTCTTCGTAGATAATATTTTCCGTTTTACGCAAGCAGGTTCAGAAGTGTCGGCACTTTTGGGCCGTATGCCTTCTGCGGTAGGTTACCAACCAACATTGGCTACGGAGATGGGTGCCATGCAGGAAAGGATTACTTCCACCAAAAGAGGATCGATAACTTCTGTACAAGCGGTTTATGTGCCTGCGGATGACTTAACGGATCCTGCTCCTGCAACTACTTTTGCCCACTTGGATGCTACAACGGTATTATCCCGTAAAATTGCAGAGTTAGGTATTTATCCAGCTGTGGATCCATTGGATTCCACTTCTCGAATTTTGACTCCAGAAATTTTGGGTAAGGAACATTACGGATGTGCCCAACGTGTAAAAGAGTTGTTACAGCGCTATAAAGAACTTCAAGATATTATTGCAATTCTTGGTATGGAAGAATTATCCGAAGAGGATAAGCTGGCCGTAGCACGTGCAAGGAGAGTGCAACGTTTCTTATCACAACCGTTCCATGTGGCTGAACAGTTTACGGGAATTCCAGGTGTATTGGTGGATATTAAGGACACGATTAAAGGATTCAATATGATTATGGATGGTGAATTGGATCATCTCCCAGAATCGGCCTTTAACCTTAAGGGAACTATTGATGACGCCATCGAATCCGGAGAGAAAATGCTTGCCGAAGCATAATGGGATTCCTGCGGAAGCAGGAATCTAATGATAATTGGTAGTAACTTAAAAAGATTCCCGCCTATACGGGAATGACAAACGAAATAATGTATTTAGAAATCGTATCTCCGGAAGCCACATTGTTTGCTGGCGAAGTCACTTCAGTAACCGTGCCAGGAGTCAATGGTGAGTTTCAGATGTTGACGGACCACGCTCCAATTGTTTCACTTCTTCAAGAAGGGCAGGTAAAGGTGCAGGGTGCTATCGAAATTAAAGAAGAATTTCAAAACAAATTCACTAAAGGCTCCAATGGAGAAACCCTACTTGCCATAGCCAGTGGTACTATTGAAATGAAAGACAATAAGGTTATTGTTCTTGCCGATTAATTTAATACAGCACTCTATTATAAAGTCACTACTTCCTTAGTGGCTTTTTTTAGTTCTCAAGGATGATCAATGACCAAACCCTTCCATCCGAAGTATGTTTTGCTAATTCCTTGAACCCTATGGCTTTATGAGCATTCATTGAACGGAAGTTTTTTACGTCCACTTCAGTAATGATTGAATCAAACTTATTTCGGGTGTAGGTCTGCATATTCCTGTAAAGTTCCCTGAACACACCCTGACCCCGATGGGTTTTAGCAACACAAATCTGTCCCATAATTAGAAAGGAATCCCTAATGAAAATCTCTTTAATTTTGGCAAACATTGACTTTAGTATTTCAATTTCCTTTCCAAACTTAGGATGCATGGACAGAGCATAACCAATTACTTTTCCCTCTTCCGTTGCCAAGGTATGTGGAAAAACTTGGTTCATTTTCCACAACAAATCTTGGGAGTGTTCTACTGTTAAAAACCCTTGCTCCCTTATTTCTGTTTCACTAAGGTTTTTAGGAAGGTTTAACTTCTGTAGATTCAGGATTTGTTTAATTTCTGCCTTTGTCCTGGCTTGTTTATATACAATCATTATTTTAAAGATAGTACTTTTGATGAATGACCAATTTCCCGCAAAGCCTTCAAAAAAAACTTACTAAACGCCGTAAGGAAGATACCTTTAGGAAGCTAGATCCAAGATTGGAAATGGTCGATTTTTCATCCAATGATTATTTGGGTTTTGCCAAGGATACAATTTTGCAAAATAGGCTTGGCGAACGCCTTGATACCATTTCTAAAATCGGGGCTACCGGTTCCAGATTGCTTACGGGGGACCATAAATTCTATAAAGAGCTGGAAGCCCAGCTGTGTAGATATCACCTGGCAGAATCGGCTTTGGTCTTTAACTCTGGTTACGATGCCAATTTGGGATTTTTCAGTTCGGTTCCACAACGGAATCATATGATCTTCTATGATGAACTTTGCCACGCCAGCATTCGTGATGGAATTCGACTCAGTAATGCCAGGAGTGTCAAATTCAAACATAACGACCTATCAGATTTGAAAGATAAGTTGGTACAATTTCAAAGGGATACTCAAAACCGAAATAAAGATATCTATGTCGCAACGGAATCGGTATTTTCAATGGACGGGGATACCCCAGATTTAAAATCACTGTCTGCATTTTGCTCAGAAAACAACATCTATTTAATTGTTGATGAAGCACACGCAGTAGGGGTTTTCCGGAACGGCTTGATCAATCGATTGGGGCTTGAAAATGAAGTTTTTGCTCGAATTATTACTTTTGGAAAGGCCCTTGGTTCTCATGGTGCCGCTATTTTGGGAAGTAAAAAATTACGATCTTATCTTATCAATTTTGCTAGGAGCTTTATCTATACTACAGCCTTGCCGCCTCATTCCATCTTGACAACCCTTGTCGCATATGATCATTTACCTGGACCTTTGGGTGAAAAAGCCGTTAATAAACTGGAGAATAATATTTCCTTTTTTAAATCAGAAGTAAGGAAAAAGAACTTGCATAGGTTTTTTCTTGAAAGTGAATCGGCCGTTCAAATATATCGTGTTGGCACTATCGAGGAAACAAAAAAATTATCACAGCTACTGTGTGATGAAGGTTTTGATGTGAAATCCATTCTGGCCCCTACAGTTCCCTCAGGGCAGGAACGATTGCGAATTTGCCTTCATGCCTTTAATACTGAAAATGAAATAGAAAAAGTGTTGGAAATTATTAAAAAAGGCTCGTAATGATAAACGAATGGGTCACTTTGGGCAGTTTTGAATTTTTATCGGATGTTCAGATAATCAAGGGAAAATTGGAATCAGAAGGCATTCCCGTAAACTTGAAAGATGAAAACACAGTTGGAGTCGAGCCGTTTGCCAGTAATGCCATTGGGGGAATAAAGTTACAAGTGCTCAAGCAAAATGAACAAGAAGCGAAAGCGATTTATGATGAAATTCGAAATTATGCCGTTGACGATAATGGAAATTTAATTACCTGTCCCAACTGCAAAAGGCAGAAATCAGAAGTGTATTATTCAAGAAAAAAACTGGTTTATCAACTATTTCCTTTCTTCGAGCCGAAAAAATACCGTTGTTTACACTGCAATTTTATTAGAAGGGCCGAAACATGAAAATTTTTGTAACAGGAATATCCACGGAAGTAGGTAAGACAATTGCTTCGGCAATTTTGGTAGAGGCTTTGGAGGCGGATTATTGGAAACCTGTACAAGCTGGGGATTTGGACTATTCCGATAGTCATAAAGTAGCCCAATTAATTTCCAACACAAAAACGCAAATCCATCCAAATAGCTACGCCCTTAAAACCCCAATGAGTCCACATGCCGCTGCGGAAATTGATGGAATCGAAATTGATGTGAAGAAAATTGTTACGCCCAAAACCAAAAATCGTTTGGTGATTGAAGGTGCTGGTGGTCTTTTTGTTCCCCTAAACGATACGGATACGATTTTGGATATCATAAAATCAAGTTACAAAGTGGTCGTGGTTTCGCGTCACTATTTGGGAAGTATCAATCACTCTCTTTTGACTATAAATGCACTTGGAATAAGAAGGAGGCACATTGGGATTATTTTTAGTGGGGATGAGCATCCCACTACTGAGGATATCATTTTAAAAAAGACCGGAATAAGAATGTTGGGAAGAATCGAAGAAGAAAATGGATTTAATAAGGCGACAGTTTCGAGATATGCATCATCTTTTAAAAGAAACTTAGAAGACTTTTTAATGGATGATTAGAAATCCAATCACACATAAAAATATTAAGTTCTTTTACTATGCCCATGGAACCTTTCTGGAAATTCTAAGAAGGCTGGGAAATAAAGGTTCCCGGGAAAAGTGGGTGAGGACCATTGATTCTTTGGACAGGGATGTCTTGGAAAAACGACTGTATTACTACAATAAGTTGAAGACCCCTTTTGAGGTGCCCCAAGAAAACCATTGGATTAAGGATTTGGAGTTGCCTAAAAAGAACAAGACCTATTACTTTGACCTTATCGCATTTGCACGATATTTCGATGACAATCTAAAATTGGCTTATAAATTTGGAGATATTACAAAAATACCCCCGGTACCCGCCTTAGTTAAAAGTAGACCTATTTTTGGAGCCAATGAAAATGCTATCTTGTTTAAATTCAATAAAATTAGGCACTTCACCTTTGTTACTGACAGAACTGTCCCCAAGAAGAAGAAAGATTTACTCATTGGGAGGGCCAGTGTAAAACAAGAACACCGACGTGAGTTTTTTAGAAAATACTTTGACCATCCGATGTGTGATTTAGGTCAAATCAATTCTGGTACGGCTCATGACGAATGGTTAAGAGATAAAATTTCTATCAATGACCATTTAAAGTATAAGTTTGTTTGGTGCCAAGAGGGCAATGATGTTGCCAGTAACTTAAAATGGGTAATGAGCTCCAACTCCATTGCTGTAATGCCAAAGCCCAAATATGAAACTTGGTTTATGGAAGGCACCTTACTCCCTAATGTGCATTATATAGCTTTAAAAGATGATTTCAGTGATTTAGAGGCTCAATTGAGCCATTATTTAGAGCACGAAAAGGAAGCCTCGGAAATCATCAAAAATGCCAACGCCCATGTACAAGGGTTTAAAAACCCAAAGCTTGAAAACGCTCTTTGTCTTCTAGTCATGGATAAATACTTTACACAAAGTGGGCAATTAAAACCTTTATTTCCAAAATGGTATTGATTTGAGGTATTTTGGAGGTTTACTGCTATTTTTGCTTCCTAAATTTTAGGACTTGAGTTTAGTTGGCCGGGATAAAAAGCATTTATGGCATCCATTGACGCAGCATAAAACGGCATCACCGCCCTTGGGAATTGTTAGGGCCGAAGGTGCGCTGTTGTTTGATGAGGAAGGAAAGTCTTATATTGACGGTATTTCTTCTTGGTATACCTGTATGTATGGCCATGGCAACAATCATATTGTGGATGCCATGATCAAACAAATGAATGAGTTGGATTTTACTATGTTCAGTGGTTTTACGCATCGTCCAGCTGTTGAATTAGCTGAGAAACTGCTGAAAATACTTCCTGGAGACCAGTCCAGGATTTTCTTTAATGACAACGGTTCCACGGCCGTTGAGGCGGCCATAAAAATGGCACTACAATACTATTATAACAAAGGAAAAAAAAGGGATACTTTAATTGCTTTTGAGGATGGATTTCATGGGGATACCTTTGGGGCAATGAGCGCTTCCGGACTTTCATCCTACAATGGTCCCTTTGAGGATTTTTTATTGAAAGTGGAACGGATTCCAGTTCCAAATGGAGAAAACACCAATACGGTTATTTCACGGTTAACTTCAATTATCAAAACTAATCGTTGTGCTGCCTTTATCTTTGAGCCTTTAGTGCAAGGAGCAGCTGGAATGAAATTTCATCCTGCAGAAGATTTGAATGCCTTAATAGAATGTTGTCGTCAATATGATGTTCTTTGTATTGCGGATGAAATAATGACAGGTTTTGGTAAGACAGGGAAGTATTTTGCCAGTGATTACCTGACAAAAAAACCAGATATATTTTGTTTGAGCAAGGCCTTGACTGCTGGAATGTTCCCATTGAGCATAACCAGTACCACGGAAGCTGTTTTTAATGCTTTTTTGAGTGATCAGGTAACCAAAGGTTTTTTTCATGCCCATACCTTTAGCGCCCACCCTATTGGTTGTGCGGCGGCTATAGCTGCAATCGACTTGCTTACTTCCAAAGAAGTTGGTCAACGCATTGGTAGAATAGAACGTTCCCATAAAATTTTTAAAAACAAGATTGAGAAACACAGAAAAGTAAAGGAAGTGCGTACCATAGGGGTCATTTTGGCTCTGGACGTGGATGTAGAAACCGATAGGTACGGAAGCTTACGGGATAAGCTTTATCAATTATTTCTTGATAGAGGCGTTATCCTTAGGCCTTTAGGAAATACAGTTTATGTGCTCCCTCCCTATGTGATACAAGAACAAGAGCTATCTTCAGTTTATAAGAGCATAGAAGAAGTTCTGGAACTCATTTAGCATGCTAAAAGCGCCTATTTATGTTACCGCACTTTCGTCGATCTCTGCATTAGGTTCAGATTCCGATGCAATTTTTAAAGCGTATCAAGATGGAGACCACCTTCTTATTCGCAAAGAATTTGGAGGAGAAGAAACTTGGGTAGGAGCACTTCCAGATACAGAAAAAGAAGCTATTGATAAAATCCGTTACGCTGATACTAAATACAGGAACCTAGATGATTCTGTTTTGTTTGCGATTTATGTTTCAAGAAAAGCGATGGAACAAGCAGGTTGGGCCAAGGGCGATGACTTTGGAGTCAATATCGGTTCTTCTCGTGGAGCTACCCAATTGTTTGAAGCCTATCACAAAGAATTTTTGAGGAAAGGAACAACAGCGACCTTGACTTCACCAACGACCACTTTAGGGAATATTTCTTCATGGGTGGCCCATGATTTGCAAACTAAGGGTCCAGTTATTTCACATTCCATTACCTGTTCTACCGCTTTGCACGCTATTTTAAATGGCATAGCCTGGATGCAAGGGGGGATGATAGATAAGTTTTTAGTGGGAGGAAGTGAAGCCCCTTTAACTGCATTTACCATTGCCCAGATGCGAGCATTAAAGATATATTCAAAACCTGGTGCCACGGTTCAAGGCCTCAACTATCCATGCCGAACTTTGGATTTAGGAAAAAAAGAAAATACCATGGTATTGGGAGAGGGATCGGCAATGGTTTGTTTGGAGAAAAAAAGTTCCAAAAAAGCACTGGTAAAAATTATTGGTATTGGTTATGCCACCGAAGTATTGGATCATAATGTATCCATATCCAGCGAAGCAGGGTGCTTTCAAGATTCCATGAAAATGGCCCTGGGCGATATGGCCCCAGAGGAAATCGATGCTATAGTTGTACACGCTCCAGGGACGATTAAAGGGGATTTGGCAGAAGTCCGCGCTATTGAAAAGGTATTCCAACGGAATATGCCATTTTTGACCTCTAATAAATGGAAAATAGGGCATACGTTTGGAGCTTCAGGGATGCTAAGTATCGAAATGGCCATTAAAATGCTTTTAAACCAAAATGCTATTCAAATACCTTACTTTGATTACGATAAGGTTCCAAAAAGACTAAATAGAATATTGGTCAACGCGGTCGGCTTTGGCGGGAATGCTGTTTCAATTGTAATTTCAAAATGATTTAAAAAAATATGTCTTTCGGCATAAAAGGTTAACTTAGGTTTTTTCTTTTAATAGGATATGATAGAAATGCGACATAACTGGACCAAAGAAGAGATACTTGATATTTACAATCAACCCCTAATGGAACTGCTCTACCAGGCGGCTACCATCCATAGGGAAAATCACGATCCCAATACCGTACAAGTCTCCACACTCCTTTCCATAAAAACGGGGGGGTGCCCTGAAGATTGCGGTTATTGCCCGCAAGCCAAGCGTTATCATACCGATATTGAAGGAAATGATTTAATGACGGTCCCACATGTCAAGGCACAGGCTTTACGTGCAAAGGCAGCGGGGAGTTCTAGAATTTGTATGGGTGCGGCATGGCGTAATGTTAAGGATGGGCCAGAATTTGATCAAGTACTTGAGATGGTTCGTACCGTCAACAAGTTGGATATGGAGGTATGCTGTACTCTGGGGATGGTCACTGAAAATCAGGCCAAGCGTCTCGCTGAAGCAGGTTTGTATGCCTACAATCACAACTTGGATACTTCTGAAGAATATTATAAAGAGGTCATCTCTACCAGAGGTTACGAAGACCGTTTGCAGACCATAGAAAATGTACGAAAAACCAATGTTACGGTTTGTAGTGGCGGAATTATAGGGATGGGGGAAGCAGTGGAAGACCGTGCGGGAATGCTAGTCGCTCTTTCAACCTTAAACCCTCAACCGGAATCCGTACCCATAAATGCTTTGGTAGCTGTAGAAGGAACCCCAATGGAAGATGAGAAACCCGTTGAAATATGGGAAATGATTAGAATGGTGGCTACAACTAGGATTGTAATGCCAAAAACCCAAGTCCGTCTCTCGGCGGGTAGGACAAAAATGAGTCGGGAAGGGCAGGCCATGTGCTTTTTTGCAGGAGCCAATTCCATTTTTGCAGGGGATAAACTGCTTACCACACCAAACCCAGATGTCCATGAGGATATAAAAATGTTCAAATTATTAGGGCTTAACGCCCAGAAGGCTTTTGAGAAACACCCTCAACCGAGCACTGTGGAAGCAGAAAATTCGCAGTACTGTGATTTAGGGGAAAAGCCTAGATGGTCTAGACCTCGCCATACTATTGAACGTAATCAACAGGCAAGGGAAAATGCAAAACTTAGCATAAAGGAGGTTTCTACAGAGGCCAATTAAAAACCTTTTTTTATTTTAGTCGATTCTAAATAAGGTGCTTTGGAACTTAATCTAGAACAAATACCAAGAGTAAAAACACTTTCCAAGCAGGAGTTCCTAAAAAACTACTTTAGGCCCCAAAGACCTGTGGTAATAGAGAATTTTATTGAGGATTGGCCTGCATACAACAAATGGAACCTGGATTATATAAAGGACGTTGCCGGTAACAAAGAAGTTCCCCTATATGATGACCGCCCAGTAAAGCACGATGAAGGCTTTAATGAACCTCACGCCAAAATGAAGATGTCTGAATATGTTGATTTGTTAAAAGCCAAGCCCACCAAATACAGGATATTTCTTTGGAACGTCTTAAAGGAGGTGCCCATCCTCCAGAAGGATTTTAAATTTCCGGACTTTGGCATCCGTTTGATGAAGGGATTGCCCATGCTTTTTTTTGGAGGAAGTGACTCACATACCTTCATGCACTATGATATTGACCTAGCTAATATTTTTCACTTTCATTTTGAAGGAAAAAAACAATGTATTTTATTCTCTCAAGATGAAACCAAACATCTGTACAAAATACCCCACTCGCTAATCACTAGGGAGGACATCGACTTCGCAGATCCCGATTTAAAAAAGTGGCCCGCCTTAAAAAATGCAAAAGGACACATTGCCCACTTGGAACATGGTAATGTACTTTACATACCTGAAGGGTTTTGGCACCACATGAAATATTTGACCCCTGGTTTTTCGATGAGCCTTCGCGCCATTGCCAGAAAACCAAAAAACTTTGTGAAAGCGGTTTACAATATTTTCTTTATGAGGCATTATGACAACTTTATGCGTAAACGTAAAGGTCAGGAATGGATTGATTGGAAGAATGAAGAGGCCGTTCGAAGAACCAATGGTTTGATAGGCATTGCCTAGTTCAATTCCCTGATTTTTTCATATACCAAATCACTTTCCCAACCCTTGTAGAGTAGATAATCGGCTAATTTCTTTTTCCTTTTTAAAGGATGGGCCTCCTTGATTTCCCTGGTCCTTTTTTGGGCCAGTTGGTGCAAGGTTTCCAGATACTCATGTTCTGGGATTTCTTTGAGGGCGGAAGTGATGTTGAATTTGGAAATACTTCTGAGCTTCAATTCTTTGACAATACGGTTTTTCCCCCATTTTTTTGTGCTGAATTTCCCTCGTGCAAAGCTTTTTGCAAAGCGCTCCTCATTTAAATAGTTTTCTTCTATAAGATGGGCCAAAATATGATCTATGGTTTGTGGAAGCATACCAAATCCCTTTAATTTGTCAACCACCTCTTTATGACAACGCTCTTGGTAGGTGCAATATGTCTTTAGCTTTCTGATGACCTCGGTAACCGTGTAGGCTTTTGAATGCATTTCAGTGATTTATAAATAAGCCTTTAAAATTACCACCAAAACTGTAAGTGCGAGTATCAGTGTAATGGAAATGAACAGCATGACCTGGAAGAAAAACAATTTCAAAATTGAAACTCCTGCACCCAGTCGATATAGTTTTCCAAAAATATAGGCATGTAAAGACCAAGTTGTCAAAGTAATAATGGCAAATACCACGGGATGGGTGATAAGGCTTAAGTAGAATACAATAAGGGAAATCACCAAACCTGTACCCTGAACATAAGCATTGAAAACAAGATGTTCAGCATAATTATAAGTCTTGTGATAAATAATGTAGGTAAACAGGGCGTATAGGGGCATGAGGAGCAAGGTAACGAGGTTGAAATATTTTAAGATTTGAGCCTGTACCTGATCTACGCGTTCCAAGTCTAAATCTTTTACGCCAAATCCCTTATAGCGTTCCACCAATTGAATATTAAAAGCTTTCAGGTCTTCCATAAAGCCGTCTAAGAAAAAAGTAAACGTAAACAACATCAATGTTGCCCCTATTACTAAAAAAGTAAACGGCGGCACATATCTTTTTCGTACTCCCGACACATAATCCTCAAGAACCAAATGTGGTCTTAAAATAAGGGAACGAAGGGTAAAAAAATACTTGTTGTCCCATCCAAAAATAGTCTCAGCAACATCAGAAATTATTTTGTTCAAAGTAATTCGTTCGGTAACAACCCCAGCTCCACAACTTGGGCAATAAGAAGCTTCTTCGGAAATGGTTTTATAGCAGTTAAGGCACTTGGTCATTGATACTGACTTCCTAGATAGTTTTAATGTACAAAAACGAATTAGCTTATTAAAACAAAAAAAGCGACTCCGTTTCCGAAGTCGCTTTTTATCATTTTAAAACCTTACCCTCTTTATCTTTAAATCGATATTCCAAATAGGTATAGGCGTCCCTGGGCTGTATTTTTACCCACTTTTTATGTTCTAAAAACCATTTTGTCCGTATGGAAGGAAATCCCCTTGTCAAATAGGCCGCTATAAATGGATGCAAATTAAGTACAATGCCATTATCTACGTTTTTGCCCTTTAGGATTCGTTCTAAGTCCACATTAATTTTGTCAATTAAAACAATGGGCGCTTCCACTTCTTGCCCACTTCCATTCGGGTTTTCTTCACTGGTTTTGATTTTCATCTCTGGCCGGACGCGTTGTCGCGTAATCTGTACCAAACCAAACTTGCTCGGGGGCAAGATTTTGTGCTTGGCACGGTCATCCTTCATTTCATCCCTTAGGTGATCAAAAAGTTTTCTTCTATGATCTCCACGTGTCATATCAATAAAGTCGACAACAATGATACCTCCCATGTCTCGAAGTCTTAATTGGCGAGCAATTTCAGTAGCTGCTACCATGTTGACTTCCAATGCAGTATCTTCTTGGTTTTTAGCCTTATTGGACCGGTTTCCACTGTTGACATCAATAACGTGCAATGCTTCCGTATGTTCAATGACCAGATATGCGCCTTTGCTCATGGATGCCGTTTTCCCAAATGATGTCTTGATTTGGCGTTCAATACCAAATTTTTCAAAGATTGGAGCGGAACCTCTATATTGCTTTACAATGGACGCTTTATCTGCGGCAATTTCATGTAGGTACTCCTTTATGTTTTCATAAAGGATTTCATCATCAACATGAATTCCGGTAAAAGAATCATTAAAAACATCCCGCAAAATGGACGATGCCCTATTGACCTCTACCAATACTTTGGATGGATGCTCAGCCCTGTAAAGGGATTTGCACATATTGATCCACTTGTGGTGAAGGTTTTGAAGGTCTTTGTCCAGTTCAGCTACTTTTTTGCCTTCTGCTACGGTGCGGATAATTACGCCAAATCCTTTGGGCTTAATACTGGTTACCAGTCTTTTTAGCCGATCCTTCTCTTCTCTGCTCCCTATCTTTTGTGAGACGGAAACCCGATCGGAAAAAGGCACCATGACCAAATAACGTCCTGCTATGGAAAGTTCAGAACTTATTCTTGGGCCCTTTGTGGAAATGGGTTCTTTTACAATTTGCACCAAAATGGATTGATTGGCCTTAATAACTTCGTTAATACTGCCATTCTTATCAATATCTTTTTCAAATGGAAAATTCTTAAGAGAGAAATCCTTCAGTTTTCCGGTACGTGCCAGTTTAACAAATTTTAGAAGGGTAGAAAGTTGAGGGCCTAGGTCATGATAATGCAGAAAAGCATCTTTTTCATAACCAACATTTACGAAGGCCGCATTTAATCC
>JBCBZA010000056.1:0-23313 GCA_039815575.1 Bacteroidota bacterium
CAACTCTGGGGCCTTTGATGAGGAGATTACCTTTCAGGTAACCTCGGCAAACGGCAATGTTGTTGTTGATGCTGGGACCAATCCGCCAATAGGATCGGAATTATTGGACTTCTGTCCCGATAATCTTTAGATATTAAGATATCAATATCCAAAAAAGCGGTCAACTAAATTGACCGCTTTTTTTTATTTTAGTCCCAAAATTGAAGATGTCATCAAGGATTTTCGTTGCTCTCTGTATTACAACACTACTTTCCTTAAGTTGTAAAGAGCTTGCCAACCACAATACGGAGAATAAAGACCACCCAGAAAAAACCTTTGCATTCAAAAAGGTTCCTGTAGACCATTCAAAACTTGCCTTTAGCAATACCCTAAGGGAAGACGTATCCACTATGGATAACCTTTTTGATTTCGATTATTTCTACAATGGTGCTGGTGTGGGAATTGCGGATTTAAACAACGATGGCCTTCAAGATATTTTCTTTTGCGGAAACCAAGTAAAAAACAAATTATACTTCAACCAAGGGGATTTGGTCTTTGAGGACACCTCTGAAAAAGCAAACATCAACCAGGGAAAAACGTGGTCCAATGGCATAACTTTCGTTGATATCAACAATGACAACTGGCTAGATATTTATGTTTCCCAAGGTGGACCCAATCAACGGGCACAACGAAAAAATCTTCTTTTTATCAATCAAAAGGACGGTACCTTTCTGGAAACGGCAGAATCGCTAGGTCTTGCAGATATGGGTATCAGCACACAATCCGTTTTTTTTGATTTTGACAACGACGGTGATCTGGACTGTTTGGTCATGAATGAAAATGAATATTATGGTGTAGATCCCATACGTTTGTATCCACTTGTTGAACGTACTGACGAAGCCAAACATTTTAATAGTTCACATCTTTACAGAAATGATGGTAATATATTTATTGATGTTACCCGAGAAGCAGGTATAGAACGACCCATTTTTGGGCTGGGATTAACGGTTTCGGACATTAATGATGATGGCTGGCTTGATTTCTATATAGCTAGTGATTATTACATTCCGGATGCGCTGTTTATCAACAACCAAGACGGTACTTTTTCTGACCGCATTAAAGAATATACCAAGCATATTTCCTTTTATGGTATGGGCATGGATATAGCCGATATCAATAATGATGAATTGCAGGACATTTTTGTTTTGGATATGGCAGCTAACGACCACGTCCGTTCAAAAACCCTTATGGCCTCTATGAATACGGATAGGTTTGATTATTTAGTGAACCAAGCCGGATTTCATCATCAATATATGTACAACTCCCTTCAATTGAACCAATCCAATAATAAATTCACCAACATAGCCCAAGCTACTTCGATGGCCAACACGGACTGGAGCTGGTCTGTTTTGCTATCAGATTACGATCATGATACGGATAAAGACGTATTTATAACCAATGGTTACAGAAGGTATGCGCTAGATAATGACCTACAGCGAAAAGTTTATGATGCCAAGGTAAAATATCGAGGGAAGGTACCATTAGAAGTAAAGAAACAGTTATATGATGCCATGCCCTCGGAAAAACTTCCCAATGTAGTGTACCAAAATAATGGAGATTTAAAGTTTGATGATCTAAGTAAAGAATGGGGACTTGCAGATTTTTCATTCAGTAATGGAGCAGCACAGGGTGATTTGGATAATGATGGAGATCTAGATTTGGTAATCAACAATATTGATGAAAATTGCTTTCTCTATAAGAACCTAGCCGTAGAAAATAAGGTTGGTAATTATATTAAGGTCAACGCTCGTGGTAAACTTTCTGAATCATTCCCTAAGGTTACCATTAAATATGATGGTAAGCATCAGTTTCTGGAAACCAGAAGGGTCAGGGGGTACCGTTCAGCACATGAAAATATTGCACATTTTGGTCTATCAAACTATGCTGTGGTTGATACCGTAACGGTGGAATGGCCGAACGGTATGATTCAAGAAAAATATAACATCAGTGCAAACGCTACCATAGCGTTTTCAGAAAATGATTCGGACTATTCAAAAGAAAAGGGTAAAATAGGCAGCCCATTATTTTTTAGCTCTCTAGAAAAAAGTGAAATAGGTCTTGATTTTGAACATCGTGAAAACGGTTATGATGATTTTGAAAAGGAAGTATTACTCCCCTACAAGCAGTCCACGCTCGGCCCTTTTATCTCCCATGGTGATGTCAACAGAGATGGATTGGATGATGTTTTTATTGGGGGAGGCTCAGGCCAGAGTGCGGTGTTATACATTCAACAGAAAAATGGAAAGTTTATTAAAAAGGATGTACCTGTTTTCCGTGATGACAAGAACTATGAAGATATGGAGTCTGTATTTTTTGACTTTGACAATGATAATGACATGGATTTATTTGTGGTCAGTGGCGGTAATGAATTTGCCCAGTACTCTTCGCTCTATGCGGATCGCCTTTATTTAAATGATGGTTCTGGCAACTTTAATAGGGCTACTATGGATGTCCTGAATTCAAACCCTAAAAGTGGTAAAGCTGTTGAGGTTATTGACTATGACAAGGATGGTGATTGGGATATTTTGGTGGGAAATCGAATAGTGCCCCAAAACTATCCTATTCATGCACCATCCACCTTATGGGAAAATCAAAATGGCAGGTTAACGAATGTAACTGAAAAAATTGTTCCGGAATTTAAAGATTTTGGAATCGTCAATGATATTATCAGCACTGATTTTAATAATGATGGATGGGATGATTTTATTGCTGTTGGGGAGTGGAGTAAAATTGGTTTTTTTAAAAACGAGAAAGGAGCGCTACTTAAAAGTGAAAAGCAAAATGAGCTTGGAGATGAGAAAGGCTGGTGGTTCTCTGTCGCCGAAACCGATATTAATAATGATGGTTTGCCTGATTATGTTTTGGGTAATGTAGGTTTAAACATCAAATTCAAAGCCAATAAAGAGAAGCCTTTTAAGATATTTTCTTCAGATTTTGACAATAATGGAACCCCAGATATTGTTTTGAGCAAAAAATACAATGGAGAATATGTACCAGTCAGAGGACGGGAATGTTCATCCCAGCAGATGCCATTTATACAACAAAAATTTGAGACCTACTCTGATTTTGCAAATGCAAATCTTCTGGATATTTATGGAGAAAACCTTAAATATGCCTATGAAGGTGATGTGACGGAGTTTCAATCCATATTGCTTTTAAACCAAGGTAATGGGTCTTTCTCCAAAAGTTATTTGCCAAGCGAAGCACAGTTGTTTCCCATATTAAAGATGGAATTTATGGACATCAACGACGATGGTTTTGAGGACGTTGTTATTGGAGGAAATATTTATAATACTGAAGTGGAAACACCAAGACTTGATGCGCAATCCGGTTTAATTTTGCTTTCGAATGGACAAGACGGTTACAATCCAGTAAAATGGCAGGATTCGGGCATCCTTCTTGATGGCAATATCAAAGATGTTGTTTTCTTGGAAAATGGAGGGAATACATTGCTGATCGCCACACAAAATAATGGCCCTATCACCGTTCATAGGTTAATAAATTAACAGCTTAAATAAAAAAGTAAAGCCCATTTAGGTCCCGATTTCGCTTTAAGACAAAAAATCATCGAAAATTATGACCGAGTTAACTTAAAATTCCCTTTAATTTAAATAAAAAAGTTAGCTTCGTAATTAAAATCTAAGTCATGAAAAAAATAGTTGCAATTCTGACCTTGTTTTTGGTCTTTAGCGTAAGTGCACAAACCTCTGGTCGACTAGCAAACATGCAGATGAGTGCTGGCGGCAGTAATGACATCGTCTCTTATCTTCTTGGTGATATTAAGTCGAGTGCTGAAAGAAGAAAGGTAGGAGAAGCTGATATACAAGGATCTGCATATACCTCCAATACTTTTTTGCCCGGACAATTGTATTACAAAGACGAATTTGAGTCAAATGTTTTTTATAGGTACAATGCGTACAGCGAAGAAATAGAGGTGAAGAATCTTGACAAAGAAGATGCTCCAATTTATGGCTTACAGCGGGACAAGAATATCATCTTAAAAACTTCGGATGGGAAATCCATGAGTTTTAAAACCTTCATTGATAAAAAAGGACTCACCCAAAATGGGTATTTGACCTTGCTATCCAATGGTAAATACACGCTTTACAAAAGAAGCGATGTAAAATATACACAGCCACAAAAAGCACAGAACTCCTTTGTTGCCGCTACTCCGGCACGATTTTCACAATTCACTGAATATTACCTCGAAGCCGAAGGAAGGAATAGAATCGATGAAGTTGAGCTTAAAAAGGGGAAACTCCTTAAGCTTGTAGAGGAGTCCCAAAGGGAATCACTGAAACTTTATTTAAAAGAAAATGGAGTAAAGGTTAAGAATGAGCGCGATATTCTTAACATTATCACCCATTTAAACCAGGGTTAATAAATTTAACCTTCTTTTAAGACTATTTTGTTAAAATTTTCTTTGTAAATATTCCCTTCAAAGGTTTTTTAGTAAATTATAGGAAACTTAAGTATTATGAAAAAAAATATTGCCTTTTTAGCGTGCTCGCTCCTTTTTGTAGGGACATATGGCCAAACTTCGGGTCAAGTCGCAACCTATACGCCTGGGGTAGCAGCCCTTACCAATGGTCTTGTCCTCAATGCAATGGGTTCCATCGAAGACAAATTAAACAAACTGGATTACACGGATGATTCCATTGAAGGATCGCCCTACATGTCCAATACTTTTGCTCCGGGCCAATTGTATTATGGTGATGAAGCGGTAGGCGATATTTATTATCGCCACAATGCCTACAACGAAGAAATTGAAATAAAACAGACCAATTCTGAAGCTGCTTCCATTTTAGGGTTGAGTAAAGACAAAAACATTCGTCTTGTGGCCAATGGAAAGTCTATGAGCTTTAAAACCGTTGTGGACAAAAATGAAAACACCAAAAATGCGTACCTAATGCTTTTGATTGATGGGGATTACAAATTGTATAAACATCTATATGTTACCTTCAAAGAAGCTAAAAGAGCAGAAAACTCGCTTGTTAAAAGTACTCCGGCTAAATTTTCACAGTCTACTCAATATTTTTTGGAAAAGCCTAGTGCCAACCGAATCGATCAAATTGAATTGAGCAACAAAAAAATTGCACAACTTGTGGGAAATAATGAGTTGAACAAATTCCTCAAAGAGAATAAGCTAAAAGTCAAAAATGAAAATGATTTGATTAAAGCGGTTAATTTCTTAAACGAATAGTATCGATTTCCAAATCAGTAGGAAGATTGCTTACACTCTTAAAAAATTGAATAAAAATGCACCTTTTTAAGGTGCATTTTTTGTTGCCGTAATCCGAGAAGATCAAGAGGACTGCCTATTGGATTTCCCTATCTTTACCCCCATGGGTAAAGAAAACATTATTTATGGCATTAGGGCAATTCTAGAGTCCATTGAAGTAGAAAAGACCATTAATAAAGTATATCTTCAAAAAGGTATTTCAGGAGACTTGTTCAGGGAACTGGAGTCTGTACTTCGAAAGAAAAAAATTAACATTTCCTATGTTCCCATTGAAAGGCTTAACCGATTTACCCAAAACAATCATCAAGGGGCGGTTGCATCCATTTCTCCAGTAGGTTATTATAATTTTGAGAAACTGGCCGAAAAAATATTGAATGAAGTAGACCATCCTTTATTTCTTTTATTAGATGGGGTTTCTGACGTAAGAAATTTTGGTGCTATTATTAGAACTGCAGAATGTACAGGTGTTAACGCCATAATTGTTCCAAAAACAGGTTCTGCCCCCATAAATAGTGATACTGTAAAAACCTCTGCAGGAGCTGCATTTAACGTTCCCATTACCAAAGTAGATCATCTTAAGGATGCCATTTATTATCTCCAGGCATCCGGTATAGCAATAGTTGCCGCTACTGAAAAAGGCGGGGATACCTTATACGAAACCGACTTGAAAAAAGGCTGCGCCATTATTATGGGCGCTGAGGACAAAGGCATTTCCGATTCGATTCTTAGACTTGCTGATTCCCAACCAAAACTTCCAATTGTAGGTAAAATAGGTTCTTTAAATGTTTCCGTTGCTTGTGGAGTATTTTTATATGAGGTACTACGACAGCGTTTGGGTTAGTCCAAATCCTTCTTCTTATAATGGTACGTTATTTTTGTTGGGTTTTCTTTAAGCCCTTCGGGATATTCCACAAAATTTCCATTTTCATCAAAATGCTTTAAGAACGCATCTTCGTCTTCATTATAATCCTCTTTTTCCCAATCATATTTTTGAGGTATTGGTACATCAATCTTGATCAGCTTAGCCAATAGCAGCCCCGTAACGAATCCAGAAAGGTGACCTTCCCAAGAAATACCTTCTTCAATGGGCAAAACATACCATAACATACTCCCATACATAAAAACTATGGTCAAAGAAAGCGCTACCAGACGAAAGTGCTTTTGAAAAACTCCTTTAAAAAAAATAAAACTGGCCAATACATAGATAATTCCACTTACCCCAATATGATAGTTTTCCCTGCCTATTAACCAAGTTAAAGTTCCTGAAATTAACCAGCCCAAAAGAATAACCTTCCATGCCTTTTCCCTGTAAAAATAAAATAAGGTCAATGTCAATACAGCTAAGGGAATGGTATTGTTGTACAAATGATTCACAGAACCGTGTATGAACGGGCTAAACAATATACCACGAAGCCCTACCAAACTTCTTGGAAATAGACCGTAGGAATTGAAACTGACAGAAAAATTGACTTCAAACCAAAAAACAGACCAAATGGTCAATACGGCAAAAAGGGGAACCAGTAAAAGCCCTAACGAAAATTTGAAATACTGATTTTCTGACATACCTATGAAGTTGCAATTTATACGCCAAATATCAAAACTGGACAAAAGGTCATACCTTCAATTCGCTATTTTTACACTATGAATGAACCCTTAGCGGAACGAATACGACCAAAAACCCTTGAAGAATACATCAGTCAAAGCCACTTGGTTGGTAAAGATGGGGCACTTTACAATCAAATAAAATCGGGTACCATCCCATCCTTGATTTTTTGGGGACCTCCTGGGACGGGAAAGACAACCTTGGCCAATATTATTGCTAACGAAAGCGAAAGACCATTTTATACCCTAAGTGCCATTAGTAGTGGAGTGAAAGATGTGCGTGAAGTTATTGATAAGGCCAAACAGCGTGGAGGACTATTTACATCCCGAAATCCTATCCTTTTTATTGATGAAATACATCGTTTTAGCAAATCACAGCAAGATTCCCTTTTGGGTGCCGTTGAAAAAGGTTGGGTAACCCTTATTGGTGCAACTACAGAGAATCCCAGTTTCGAGGTTATCCCTGCCTTGCTTTCCAGGTGCCAAGTCTATGTACTGGAATCTTTTGGCAAGGAAGATTTGGAACTCCTACTTGAAAGGGCTATAAAAAAAGACGAGCTTCTTAAATCAAGGGAAATTGAGATTAAGGAAACTGAGGCCCTTTTGCGCTTATCAGGAGGGGATGGAAGGAAATTGCTTAATATTTTTGAGCTTTTAATTTATTCAGGAGAAGGTGATAAAATGACTATTACCAATGAATTGGTTCTTCAAAAAGTACAAAAGAACACAGTTCTTTATGATAAAACTGGAGAACAGCATTATGATATTATTTCGGCATTCATCAAATCAATTAGAGGAAGCGACCCCAATGCTGCCGTCTATTGGTTAGCTAGAATGATAGAAGGTGGTGAAGATGTAAAATTTATTGCCCGGAGAATGGTCATTCTGGCTTCGGAGGACATAGGAAATGCCAATCCTACCGCTTTGGTGTTGGCCAATACAACTTTTCAGGCAGTTGCAACCATCGGTTATCCTGAAGCGCGGATTATTCTGAGTCAGTGTGCGACCTATTTGGCGAGTTCCCCAAAAAGCAATGCCAGTTATATAGCTATTGGCAAAGCTCAGCAAATAGTAAAAGATACTGGGGATTTGTCCGTTCCTTTACATATTAGAAATGCTCCCACCAGATTGATGAAGGACCTTGGCTATGGTTCGGGTTATGGTTATGCCCATGACCACGTTGATAACTTTATTGACCAAGAATTTCTCCCTGAGGAGATTTCAGGAACAACTTTCTATGTTCCTGGAAAAAATACAAGGGAAAATGCGATGCGGGAATTCCTTAAGAAAAGATGGAAAGAGAAATATGACTTCTAAAATTTAATATTTAGCTCTTTGGCCTTTGCGCCTTTCTCATCCATTTCAATAAACCATTTCTCCTCATTTTTGTAGACTACTCCATTTTTTCCATCTTTATTCACCAAAAAGACATCAGGAGAAGAAGTTTCCTTTAAAACGTAGATTACTTTGGGGGTGGTATCGACCAATTGATAACCGCCATCAACAGGTTGAGCGTACAATGTTCCTCTTTCATTTGGGAGGTTGGGTTCGGCTTGGACGTCCAATTTTTCAATCGGATCCGCTACCGTCTTCACTTCTTCGGTACTTATCTTAGTTTCCGACACGCTTTCCAAAGATTTGACATCGTTTTCAAAACTTACGGTAATGGGTTCTGCGGTTTTGGATTCCTCTTTTGGAGGTTCATATTTGTAATTTAATCCCCTAAACGAACCAAAGGACTCAGAAATGGCCTCCCGATACGCTTGTTCAAAATCTTTAGTTTTGGTCCGCCCTTCTTGACTCATCATAAAAAGTACCCCATGGCAATCCGTCAATGAAAGTCTGGTTTTTGTCTGGAATAAACTTGATTCATTAATCAACGCTACCTTAGCTCCAAGACATGGGTTTTCCTCCAATTCGGTTGGAAGTTTATTGTCATAAACTACATTGAAACCTTCATTGCTGAAAAGATATTTAACCAAGGTACTGGTTCGGAATTGATTTTCATTTTTGAAGTCCTTAAATTTAGCAGGAACAATAATATATTTATAGTTGTTCAATTGCCCATAGCAAGCCATATATCCCAGGAGGGAAAATAGAATTATAACGATTAATTTCTTCATATGGAGTAACAATCAATTACCGTTCCAAGATATAATATTAAATCCGAACTGTAAAGAAGCGTAACTACTGTCAGGTATATTGGAATACCCCAAAAGATTATCCGCCAAGACGTAAAAATTTATCGGCCCTGTTTGAAGGTTTAGCCCCAAACCTATGTTGGAAAACGTAAATTTATCAATAGTATAGGTAGTTTTTATTGTAAGAACATTAGCCAATCTTCTTTGATAAAAAGCAGTAAGCGCCGCTTGTGGCCCTCTGGCCCTATTAATCATAAAAAGCTGTCCTCCAAAGGCATTTTGATAGTCTAAATTTTCTGCTCTTAAAGCAGTTTTTGTACTGCACTCACAATTTTTCTTTTTTAGGTCCCGCTCACCAAAATTATACCTAAAAGAGACATTTAATTTAATGGGTCTTAAGGTTATGTAAGATCTTTCGTTATCGCTAAATGGAATTTGTTCCTCAATATCATCGATGAGTTCTTGCCAAATTTCTGTATTGAAATTGGTCAAATCGTCAGGTAAAATGATTTCAACTCCTTCATTGGATGCCGCACCTTTAAGGGTATAGTTCTTTATGGCGTTGGTATGGTAAATAAACCCTACATCCAAAAGACTTGCTGTTACATAACTGTTCCTTCCCAAAGTGTGGGTAAATCCAACATCAAAACCAAGTCCCAAGTTACCGCCCAGTAAGGAGCGCCTTAATAAGAGGCTGGCCAGATCAGCTCCAGTACTATTGGAATCCTCATCCAAAATATCCAATATTTCCTCAACTCCGGAAGTTCTCAGTGTTACATCGGCAACCAAGGTATTTCTTAAAATATTGTTTTCGCCTTGCGTTGTTACAAAATATCCATTGTTATTGGCAGATCTAAACTCGAAAACACTGGAGTAAAGTTTTGCCCTGGCCCCAATGGTCCATTTGTTGTTTAACTTTCTATTGAGTCCAAAGTGAAAAACATTGACAGCCTCGCCTTGACTTGCTATATGGTTAAGACTAAATCGCCTATTTAAATTGTTTGCATTTCCTTCAAATGCCAAAACAGCTAAATCTTCTGGCCAAAATTGCGCTATAAAACCTTCGCCATACATCCCAAAAGAGATATAATCGCTTGGACGATTCCTTCTTCTAAAACCAATATTGAACAGTTCAATGGTTCCGCTGCCCCCAAATTCATCATTCTTGCGAATTCCATTGATAACCTTTTCCCTGAATTTAGTGGTAAAGTCAATACCATCATTTGCAAAAAGATCGTTAACCGTAATTCCACTGGTTCCGGCCTGTACC
The DNA here is from genome assembly GCA_039815575.1 of Bacteroidota bacterium. Lineage (GTDB taxonomy): Bacteria > Bacteroidota > Bacteroidia > Flavobacteriales > Flavobacteriaceae > Croceivirga. The sequence goes on from JBCBZA010000056.1 coordinate 10,295, forward strand.
GAAAAGCCCGATAGAAGAGGAATACCTGTGTGCCATTTGTAGGGTGTTTTTACGCCCGGATTCAATAGTAATGATTGTGGAATCTCATAAAAATCATATAGGAGTTGTTTGTTTTGGGCATACAATACCACCGCTCCAAAGAGAACGATCCATAAAAACAGGATTGTTTTTTTCATCGTAATCTTACTCTAAAGGCTGCGCTTGATCTAAGGATTATTTTGGGTTCGTTTTGAGAGGATTGGCTCGTGGCATCACCCAAATTTTCACCACTTACCCTAATATTAGTCGTATTTCTAAGGATATCCAATGATTTTCCACTTTCCCCATAAGCAACTTGGCGCTCCAATAGTGGAGTTGGTTCTTCATCTGCAATAAAAGACTCACTGTCAAGAACGGTACCACCTTCGTCTAAAAATTCAATTAATAGGCCTAAGTCCTTACTTGTTGTATTCTCTAATTGATATGTTATGGTTCCATCAATGACCCTATCTGAAACATTTGGGTCACTAAAAGCTTCAAATGTGAAAACTTCTTCATAGAACCCGCCTGTGCCAAACGCATTGATAATTTCTTCGTTGGATTCAAAATAAAATATACTTGATGCTACGGTAGGTTCAATGCTCAAATCGTCAAACTGGTCAAAGTCTTGTTCTTCGGCGCAAGAAAAAACTAAAAAAATGTACACTAAAAAAGACAGTAATCTTTTCATTAAGATGTTATTGACGATGTATAAAACAATTAATGGTACAACCTACCCTATTATAACTCTATAAAAAGTTTTTTATTTCGTTCAACTGATGGATGATTTCAGAGAATTTATGAGGTCGTTCCCCATTTGCATTGAGGTGTATGGTTTGCAATCCAACGCCTTGCGCACCTAAAATATCTGCTTCCAGATTATCCCCAATCATCAATGCATTTTGAGGTTGAACACCCACCTTTTTTAAGGCCAAAAGAAAAATCTTAGGATTTGGCTTTTTTACGCCTACCATTTCGGAATTTACAACCACATCAAAGTATTTTCGTATATCAGCATTCCTCATTTTCTTTTCTTGGGTTTCCGAAAAACCATTGGTAATAATATGCAGCCCATAAGTATCCTTTAAATAATCAAGTATCTCAAAGGTCCCCGGTAGTACGTGATTAAAGGAGGAAAGATGTTCAATATAGCTTTCGGAAAGAGTATGTATTGTTTCATCGTCTATTTTAAGTCCTATTAGGTCAAAACTTTGTTTTAACCGCTGATAGCGCAATTCTTCTTTTCCCACCTTCTCTTCGCGATAGAGTTTCCAAAACTTCAAGTTGATGGGCACGTAGTATTGCAAAAAATGCTCCAAATCTATCGCTAATCCTTGCTTTTTAAATATTAATTGAAAGGTCAAAGCGGAATTCCGTTCAAAATCCCAGAGTGTGTGATCCAAATCAAAAAAGACATCAGTGATTTTTCCCTTAAACATAGTAACGCTTTAAAAGGGATTGGTACAGTTGTAACCAGTTGATTTTATGTTTTCCCCCCAAAAGTTCATTTGAAAATACCATAACCAAATCTCCTTTAGCCAATTTGGTGCTCTGGAACATCCCGTCCAATTTTGAAAAAACCTCTTCCTTGGTTTTAAATTTTCGCAAAGCATAATCACAAATAGCAAATGGATGGATTTTTATGGGTTGCTGGACTTCTAAATTGATATCGTAAAACGGAAAAGGAATTGAGGTACTTGCCCTAAACCCAAAATGATGCGTATAGCCCAAGGAATAATCATCTGTAAATTCTGCCTCAGCTAAATCCCTGTAGGTATGGGGCACAAATACCTTGTTGTAACGCATACGGGAATATCTTATGGGTCTATTGATTAAATCGGACAAACTTCTCTTTTCCACTTTTAACGTTTCTAGATTTTCTCCTGCAGCCATAGAAGCACTGAGGGAAACAATACTATAGTCTGCAACGGACTTAATCAAATACCTAAAACGGTTTTTATGAATAGATATGTTCTTATCATGAGTGGAATATTCTGCAAATTGAAAAAAGAACATTGTCCTAGTCCTAAACTTCTTATGAATTTCCATCAAAGAGGAGAAATTATCGAATGGGTCTTTTTTTGGATTAAACCAAACCACTACCCTATTCCATACCCTTGATAATTTAAAATGGGAAAAATCATAAATAATACCTGCCAAGGATCTTCCCAATCCCCTAAGTGCATAGCAATGGGATATGGTCACATTGACAATTGAAGTGAAGCTGTATTTCCTTTCTTTGATCTTAATATCCGGAAAGCGTTCCTTTAACACTTTTAAAAATTGATGCATCCATAAATCAACCACCGGCAGTTCTAGAAAACCGCATTTATAGGCCAAACTGTTCTCAGGAGGAAACCTACCTAAATGATCTTTTATATGGGGAAGATACTCTTCATACCGACTCAAAAGATAAAAGCTCGCCGAAAAAATATCGTATGGAATATTGCTCCGCTCATCTGTTTTAAAAAAACAAGGAATTCCTTCCCAGTCCTGTATTTTTATTTCAATATCATTGATGCCCTGTTCGAAAAGCAAATCATTGGAGCGAATAAAAAACTCGTTTTGGAGGGCCTGTTTGGTATATGTGATCTTTGGTCCCTGATGTTTTATAAAGTCTTCGACCTTTGTGGTAAATGTGACCTCCACACCTAACATTTGAACGAACAAATGTTTCATGATATACATGAATCGGTTGGTAATCTTATGCGTGTAGATGAGCAACATCACTCGCTAAAATACAAAGTACGGAATTAGGAATACCCATATTGAAAATACGAAAAGGGAATATCTAGGTTTTATATTTTAAACTTCCGGTTTTTGCACCTTGGTTTCCGCTGAAATTTATCATAGTATTCCCCCATCAGCAAAACTGTAATAGGTGTTTTGGGAAATAATTAGGTGATCCAAGACTTTAATATCCAAAGCTGACCCCGCCTTTTGCAGTTTTTTGGTAATCTCCTTGTCTGGTTGGCTCGGTTTTAAGGTACCAGAAGGATGGTTATGGGCCAAAACACAACCAACGGCCCCCTGTTCCAAAGCATGCTTCATCACCAGACGAACATCTACCAATGTTCCTGTCATTCCACCTTTACTCAATTGTTCTTTATGCAAAACCTTATTTGAATTGTTGAGGTATACAATCCAAAACTCTTCATGGGGCAACTCCCCTATCAAAGGTTGTAAAAGCTCAAAAGCATCCTTACTGCTATTTATTTTATTTGTTTTTTGGCCTTCCTCACCCCTTCTTCGCCTTCCAAACTCCAGGGCGGCCACAATAGTAATGGCCTTGGCTTCCCCAATTCCCTTGAACTTCATCAACTGTTTTACGGAAAGTTTTCCCAATTCAATTAGGTTATTACCTGCAGAAGCCAATATCCGTTTACTGAGATCTACCGCACTTTCGTCACGACTTCCAGAACCGATAAGGATAGCGATTAACTCGGCATCAGAGAGTGTCGAACGTCCTTTCTGAATGAGTTTTTCCCTAGGCCTATCATCATCTGCCCAATCTTTAATGGAAAATGAGGTTGGTTTCTCTTGCATTACTTGATGTAGAAGTCATTTTAACGTTGTCAAGTTGCTAAAAAATTACTGGTTTTCGCCTCTATTCCCATATTTTTTCCCAACATCATCCTGCATTTTTTTTAAAGTTTGGCAAGAACGATCAAAATAACCCATACGCTGACATCAGGTGGTCTCCTGGCACCCAACAACTGGGCCAATGGGAAACCGATGAATGGAAAGATGTAAAAGCAATTTCAATATCATACGATTGAACCTGACCAAACTTCCAAAATAACACTCCATAGATAGGTAGCCCTGCTTTGTGAAAAAAGGAAAAATAAAGTTAACCCTTATAAGGATACTCCAATCGCTTTATTTTTTTGTGTATCCTTGAGATATAGGAACTAAATTACAGTGTCATGAAAGCAAAACTTATTTCTTTTATACTATTATCCTTTCTTACCATAATCTGTTTTGGTCAGGAAAAATGCAACTGCTGTTCCGACTCCAACCAGCAATTTGACTTTTGGATAGGTGATTGGATAGTAAAAGATACTACGGGTACTGTGGTTGGTGAAAATAGGATTTCAAAAATTGAAGACGACTGTGTGGTGTTGGAACAGTGGAAAGGTAATGGGGGAAGTACGGGAACCAGCATGAATTACTATAATAAATTAGATAAAACATGGAATCAATTATGGGTAGATAACCAAGCGAACATCTTAAAGCTAAAAGGCGATTTTACATCTGGGGAAATGGTTCTAAAAAGTGATCTAATAAAAGGAGATAAAGGTGATTACTACAATCAAATCACCTGGTCAGAAAACAAAGACGGCACAGTAATGCAGTTATGGGAAGTGCTTGACGTATCCAACAATCCCTTAAAAACATTATTTCTAGGAATTTACCATAGAAAGCAATAGTCCCCATTTTTACAAACGGAAAAATTACTCCTCCTCATCAGCATGGACAATTCCCTGTTCAATTCTGGCCCTCGTATCATTTGCGCTACGGTCCTCTTCCATAATTACATTTGAAACCCCTACCATCACCGCCACAAGAGCCAGATAACCCATCCTTCTCAAGTATTTTGACCACTTTTTAAAAAAAACACTCCACTTCATCACCTAAGAACGCTCAAAAGTGATGCCAATTGAAAAAACTGACAACTTTTCACTTTCATTATGGAAACTACATTTTCAATGCCTAAAAAAAGGCCTTATCTTCTGTAACAAAATACTTGAACGTATCGTCAAACCTCTGTTCATAAAAACTGATACAACATGAAACCAATCAGCTACTTGAAATACATACTTTGCCTTCTTTCAACGGTATACTTCGAATATGGCCTTTATGCTCAAAATGATGTCAGTCAAATTGACAACACATTATCAGAGAAGTATATTGAGGGGAAACCTGGGGCAACCGCTTTGGTATATCGAAAAGGAACGGTCATTTTCAGGAAGGGTTTTGGTTTGGCCAATATGGAGCTTAATGTGCCTATGCAGCCTGAAAATGTATTTGAAATTGGATCTATCACAAAACAATTTACAGCCATCGCTATTTTAATGCTGGAGGAACAAGGGAAGCTTGATATTACGGATGACATTACCAAATTCATTCCCGATTATCCTACCCACGGAAAATCCATTAGCATACATCATTTGCTCAATCATACTTCGGGTATCAAGAGTTATACCAGTATGCCCTCATTTATGGAAAAAGCTCGGGTTGATATGAGTCCCAAAGAGTTGATTGATGTCTTTAAGAATGAACCCATGGATTTTGATCCTGGTGAGCAATTCCTATATAACAATTCTGGGTATATTTTACTTGGTCATATTATTGAGGTTGTGACCGAAGATACCTATGAAAATTTCATACAAAAGAATGTATTTGACCCATTGGGCATGGAAAATTCCTATTATGGGAGTCACAAAAGAATCATAGCCAATAGGGCGTATGGGTATCAAAAAAACGGTGATACCTTCGTAAATGCGGATTACCTGAGCATGACCCTCCCCTATGCGGCTGGGTCGTTGATGTCCAATGTGGATGATCTTCTTAAATGGCAATTGGCCCTAAACAAATACCAACTCGTCTCTAAAGAAAGTTATGAAAAGGCCATCCATGGTTCTACTTTGAACAATGGGGAAAAAATAGGCTACGGTTATGGATTGCAGGATGGAATCACACAAGGTTCCAAAAGTATTTCCCATGGGGGTGGAATCTTTGGGTATACCACGATGGGCGTTTATTTACCCGAAGAAGATATTTTTGTTTCAGTGCTTTCCAATTGCAACTGTAATTCTCCTAGCGATGTGGCCGTAAAAGTTGCGGCTATCGCCATGGGCAAACCTTTTCCAACTGTAAAGGATGCCATTACCTTGAGTGAGACTCAAATGGAGAAATGGATAGGGTCTTATGAGTTTTCCGATGGTGCCATTAGATATGTGACCATGGAACAAGGTAAGCTCTACAGTCAACGGGGTGATGGGCAAAAATTCGAAATCTTTCCATTGGCCCCTGACCATTTTATCTTTGAGGATGGGACTATCTCCTATATGTTTTCGATGATCGATGGCAAGAAACAAGCTACTTTTACTTCAGGGGAAACTTTTATTGGCAGCGAAGTAAACAAAATGCCACCACCGGAAAAGGCGGCTATTGAACTCCCAGTCGAGGTGCTACATCAATACATTGGAAAATACGAATTGCAGCCGAGTTTTATTATTGAAGTCACGGTAGAAGACGACCAAATTTTTGCCCAGGCAACAGGGCAGCCCAAAATTGAGATTTTTGCCGAAAAAGAAGACCTTTTCTTTTTAAAAGTAGTTAGTGCGCAGTTGATTTTTCAACGTGCAGAAGATAACAAAATAACAAGTGTTACGCTTTTGCAGGGAGGCCAGGAAATGTCCGGGAAAAAGCTGGAGTAAAAGTCAAAACACGATAGTTGTTTATTGCATTAGTGCCGGGATTTTAGTTAGGTCAAGCCCCCCATAATTTCCAGAACTCATCAACAATAGTGCGGTATTTTTTAAATTTTGGGAGAATAGAAATTCTTGAAACGAAACGGGATCGGTAAAAATTCTTAGATCATTACGTTGAAATGCTTCCGCAATTTGGGTTTCCGTTACTTCATCCAATCGTTTGATCTGAACAGCTTTTGGAGAATAAAAAACCACTGCTTCATCTGCCACATTCAAGGCCCCATTATACTCCTCTAGAAACTGCGCATTTAGACTGCTATAGGTATGCAATTCTAAGCAAGCCAATAGATTCTTATCTGGAAATTGTTCCCTAACGGCATGGGCAGTGGCCCTCACTTTACTTGGCGAATGGGCAAAATCCTTAAAGGCAATACTGGTTTTTCCTTCGGCCAATTTTTCCATGCGCTTGCTGGCGCCCCTAAAGGTGCTGATGGCTTCATAGAAGTCTGCCTCATCGATTCCCATCTGTTGACAAATCCATTTGGCACCCATAAGGTTGTTCAAATTATGTTTTCCGAAAACCTCCAAGGGCATTGGACCATCTTCGGTCTCCAAATAGGTTGTTCCATTCTCAACCGAATACCGGGGTGTTCCATAAGGAAATTTTCGAATGGTATTTTCTGTTCGCTCCACTACATTTTTGACATCAATATCTTCTTCGTTGAATGTGATACTACCTCCACGTACAATACCATCCACAAAAATCTGAAACTGGTCCAGATAGTTTTCATAGGTTGGGAAAACGTTGATATGGTCCCAGGCAATACCACTAAGCAGGGCAATGTTGGGTTGATACAAGTGAAATTTTGGCCGTCTATCAATGGGCGAACTTAGATATTCATCCCCTTCCAACACTATAAAGTCGTTTTCTTCGGTTAGATGCACCATACGGTCAAAACCTTCCAATTGTGCTCCGACCATATAATCCACGGAAATATCGCAGTAGTCGAGCACATGTAATATCATGGATGTGATAGTAGTCTTTCCATGGCTGCCACCGATAACTACACGTGTTTTATTTTTCGATTGCTCGTACAAAAATTCAGGATAGGAATAGATTTTAATATCCAATTCCTGAGCCCTCAGCAACTCGGGGTTATCCGGTTTTGCATGCATTCCTAGAATAACGGCATCCAAATCCGAGGTTATTTTATCAGGAAACCAACCAAATGCATTTGGCAATAGGCCTTTTTCCTCCAATCTACCCTTTGATGGGTCAAAAATCACATCGTCACTCCCTGTTACATCATATCCTTTGTGTTTTAGGGCCAAGGCTAAATTGTGCATTGCTGCTCCCCCTATTGCGATAAAATGAATTCGCATACAACTTAAATTTTTCATATCAAAGATAGCCATAGCTCCTTAACAAGAACTAGTAAATTAGTGTGGCATAATGAGATTGGAGGTAATGATGGAAAATCTGCCAAAGGCCATATTTTAGCTTAGAGCATCTCAATAATTTTTTGCTCTTCCTTAGCCAAGGCGTACGCGTTGTTGGAGGCCAGCGCCTTCTTTATCCAAATATTAGCTTGGGTCCTATTGTTCTTCAATCGGTACAACTTGGCCAAATGATAATAGGCACGTGAAACGGGCACGCCATCTTTAACACTATAACCTGCTATATAATCCTTCATTTTGGCAATTCCAAAATCAAGTTTTATTTCAAAATCACTGCATGTCTGTCCAACCAAAAAGTTCAATTGATTTCGTTGTACCGTACCCAGCTCATCAAAAAATTGAATTGTTTTTTGAAAATTCTTATTGGCCTTTATCGGTTGATCATCGAAATGATATACATATCCCAGCGCGAAATAGCCTTCTACAGGGGAAATCGTCTTCAGTCGCTCTGCATATCCAAATGCTTTTTTTGTACTACCTCCTAACAAGGCTGGGACCGCCAGATGATAATCAACCAAACACCACAACGCTTCAATATGTCCTGGATTCAATTCCACTGCATTGGTGAAGCTCTTTTTTATCTTACCGATGACCATCAAGGCTTTTAGTCTACTACTTATTTCGGCTTTTCTTGCCAAAGCGCCTCCATACTTAAACTGATATTCTGCGTTTTTTGGGAAATCATGGACCAATTCACCATATAACGAAATGGCCTCATCCCACTTTCTTTGATAGGCATAGGTGTCCGCCAATCTTTCCTTTATTACCTGTGATGGATTAACATTGTATAACTTTAAGAGTACGCTTTCTGCTTTTTTAAATTGCTTTTGATCAAAAAGGCTGTCTGCATGTTCCAAATCGGCCTGCTGCGCAAAAAGGCCAATGCTTAGCAAGAGAAAAAAAAAGCGGATCGCTTTGGGTAACATAGTTTATACATTCTTGGAATAAAGTCGATGAAAGTCCTATTTCCTTAAACTAAAAACCTGCTAAACCAATAAAATTTATTTGACTGGTGTGATTTCATTTATTTTTAAGCAAAATTTAAAATTGAAGAAGATGAATCTATCAGAAATTGCTTCAAAAGAAATTATGTCAGGTTACCATGGTAAATTAGTGCATGGCGATAGCATCAGTTGGGCGTTTTGGACTGTGGAAAAAGACGCGGAAGTGCCGCTTCACCAGCACCATCATGAGCAAATTATGCACGTGGTTGAGGGGAATTTTGCATTTAACCTCGATGGGAAAACAAAGGTCTACCATCCCGGTGATGTCGTAGTCATTCCTTCAAATACCCCCCATGGTGGTAAAGCATTGACCGTATGTAAATTAATGGATGTGTTCAGTCCTGTAAGGGAGGAGTATAAATAGATTTTAGAGGTTAAAAAACTATTGTTTTGGAAATTAGTTTAAAAGGGAAAAAAGCACTGATAGGGGGAAGTAGTCAAGGTATTGGCAAAGCCATAGCCCTACAACTGGCCAAAAGCGGTGCCAGTGTCACCTTAATGGCCCGCAGTGAAGATAAAATGCTCGCCATCATCGAAAGTTTACCTACCCAAGAAGGTCAAAACCACCAGTATTTAAAGGTTGATTTCACCAATTTTGAAGATTATAAAAATCGTATTTCAACATTTTTTAAGAAAAACGAAGTTGATATTTTGGTCAACAATACCCAAGGGCCCGAAGCTGGAGGTGCTTTAGAAAAAAATGTGGGCGATTACCAGAAGGCCTTTGACCTGCTCTTTAAATCAGTGGTATTTACATCGGAACTGGCATTGAAACACATGCAGGGAAATAAGTGGGGCCGTATTGTTAATGTGGCATCCATTTCGGTGAAGGAACCTTTAAACTATTTGGCACTTTCCAACACTATTAGAGCTGCCGTGGTAACATGGGGGAAGAGCCTAGCCATTGACGTTGCCATGGATGGTATTACCGTCAATAACGTCTTAACGGGTTACTTTGATACGGAGCGAATCGCCCAACTCAATATCAAAAAAGCAGAAAAAATGGGGATAGATACAGGTGAAGTCCGCAAGAGTATGGAAAACAACGTACCTGCCAAACGTATTGGCCAACCAGAGGAATTTGCGTTTTTAGTGGCCTTTTTGGCTTCGGACAAAGCCGCCTACATTAATGGCACCAACATTCCGATTGATGGTGGACTTTTAAAATCACTGTGATTTATAGTCAATAAAGCAAGGGTTTTTCAATTTTCACTACTTTTAATTCGTAACTAACTAATTTTTATTGATATGAATGCAAAAGTATTTATGGTTGTACGTATCCTATTGGGGCTCTTTGTTTTGGTCTTTGGGGTAAACAAATTTTTACAGTTTTTACCTGCCTTCGAACTTGAAGGCGATCCTTTACAATACTTTATGGCACTGGGCAAAAGTCAAACTTTAACTCTTGTTGGAATTGTGGAAGTTTTAGCAGGTCTTGCACTTATCTTTAATAAGTGGGGTGCTTTAATGACTGTCATTTTAATGAGCGTTTCTGTTTGTGCCGTTTTGTTCCATGCTACTTTAGACCCAGCCAATATTGGTCCAGCTTTGGGTCTTTTATTGTTGAACGTTCTAGTTTTGATTGGTTATAAAGACCGATATGCCGATATCTTACGGGCGTAGGGCAACAACAAGAAAAACGAAAAGCCCTCATTTGAGGGCTTTTACAAACTCATTTTATCCTTAAAAAGATAGGATTGTCGTCGCGATACTTCCACTTCGTCACCATTTTGCATAGTCAATTTCAATTTTCCATTGAACCAAGGAACTACCTGCGTAATATAATTGGTATTCACAATCTGTTGCCGGTTGGCCCTAAAAAAAGAAGTTTCCGGTAATTTTCCCTCAATTTGATTTAGTGATTTGTATAGCATAGGGCTTTCACTCCCAAAGAAAACCCTTGAATAGTTCCCAACAATTTCGAAGTGCGAGATTTCTCCGATTTTGACCAGCCAACACTTTTCTCCATCCTTGATAAAGATTTGGCTATTTTCAGTAAGGTCCCTTTGATTGGAAGAAGATTCCAAATTACCTTCTAATTGTTTTTTTGCCTTATCAATGGCCAAGTCAAACCGCTTTTGATTGATGGGTTTTAGTAAATAATCCAAGGCATTGTATTCAAAAGACTTTATGGCATACTCATCAAAAGCTGTGGTAAATATCGTAATAGGTACTTCATCCAGCATCTCCAATAGTTCAAAACCGTCTTTTTCTGGCATATTAATATCCAAAAACAGGATATTGGGATGTAGGTTATGAATCAGTTCAACTCCCTTGTCCACGTTCTCTGCCTCCCCCAACAATTGAATATCGGAATGGGATTTTAGAAGTTCTTTTAGCTCGTTACGGGCCAATCTGGAGTCTTCAACAATAACCGCTTTAATCATTGTAGAGGTATTTTAATATTGGCAATTACTTTATTGTTTTCTTCGTAAAGGCTAAATGATGCTTTATCCCCATAAAGTAATTCCAGGCGTTCTTTGATATTTTTAAGGCCTAGTTGTGTTGAATCCCTAGCAATACTCAACTTTCCTGTATTCTTTACTTGGATGCTAAGTACCTCTCCATTTTTAGCAGCATTCAATTCAATTACTCCTCCCTTTTTTAAATTTGAAATGCCATGTTTTGCCGCATTTTCAACAAGGAGTTGCACAATCATGGGGGGTATATGAATGGATAGGGTATCCTGCGCTATTTCCTTTTTGAATTGCAGGCGATCCTCAAACTGAATTTTAGATAACGCAATGTAATTGTCCACCATCTCCAGTTCTTCCTCCAGCGCAATACCATCAATACTGTTCTTGGTAAGGGAATAGCGCAGCATTTCGGAAAGTTTAGTCAACATTTCCCTCGACTTTTCTACATCTTCCAGCATTAATCCGCGTATGTTATTTAAGCTATTGAACATAAAATGTGGATTAATTTGGCCTTTAAGGGTATTCAACTGAGCTTGTTTAAGGGTAGTATTGAGCTCCAAACGTTCAATTCGGTTGGCATTAAATCGCAATACTAATTTGATGACCAAATAAACGCCCAACCAGAGGGTTACATTAAAAATCGCACTGAAGGTGACCAGCCCAATATTGTCCATTGCCTTGAAAATCCTCCCTTCAATTTCTGATAGTTCCGGGCCAAATTTTATGAAAAAATATCCGGTGATATAATTCAAAAAACCAAAAATTGCCGAAGCAATCAAGGTAGCGACAACAATTTTAAGAAAATCAGCTATTGAAAAACCATCAAACGAAATGTTCCTTTTTAGGTACCAGCGTAAAACGGAGGTAGAGATGATACCAATAAAAATGCCGCCCAATATTGAAAATAAAACGAAAGCGGTTCCCACTTCCGGAAGTAGGAGTATCGAAACTACACTTAAAATCCCCCATCCCAAAAATTGGAATATCCAAAAAAGTAAATTTCTATTTTGTTCAAAAAAACCCACTGCTCAAAACGGTTCATAAAAATGCCAACGCCATGCCATCGAAAAAATCATAAGAATGTATGAGTTATTAGACTAGTAAAGAAATGAATTCTCCTTACTTCCTTTTTGCATCCTAAACTTGGGACCAAAGATAAATAAGTCTGCCCATGGTAAAGAGTAAAGCACCAAATACGGTTACTATGGCAATAGTTACCAAGGTAACGACGCGAGGATTTTTGGATCTTATCGCACATTTTACTTTGGCTTTATCCTTTTGATAGCCCCATACCAGTAGCATTATTGAAATGATGACCAATACGGTAGAACTTATAAGTTCGGCCTGTTGAAACTGTGAGATAATGGCCGAACCCAGTAAAATGGCTCCAGCAACATAAAGGGAATTTGTTATGGTTAGTTTCATGTTATTGGTACTTTTTATATGTCGGTTTTTTGTTCCTAATACTTAGGGCATCCATAATCATGATTAGACTGGCCATTGCCAATAATCCCCCTAAGGAATACCACTCTTTATGATACATCATTAAAAATGCTGAAAATCCAAATAGGATTGCCACCAATGCACTTTCAAAAGCCTCATCTTTTATCATTTCACAATAGGTTTTTCTTCCTTATGCAATAAAGTTACCCCTATTAAGGTAAAACCAGTATAAATGGGGAAAA
>JBCBZA010000217.1:0-4995 GCA_039815575.1 Bacteroidota bacterium
CCAACAGTAGGGGTTTTTTTGAACAATACATAGAATCAGACCCTAATTTTTTTAATCCAGATTTTAGTTTTTATGGGTTACCAACTTTTGAATCCGATGGGGAAACAGTGGATCGTTCGGATTTGACCACAAGAAGACATTTGAACAGTGACTTTTACGGAACGGTTTTTAGCTTATTGTATAACGGGGATAGGCTAGATGCAACTTTTGGTGGCGCATGGAATCGCTATGATGGAGAACAGTTTGGTGAGATAACGGCCGTTCAATTTGGGGAATTACCTTCATTTCCCTTTCGATTTTATGACAACGGAACTGACAAAAAAGACTTTAATGTCTACGCCAAGGCATCTTTCCAGTTGAGTGGGAAACTGTCCCTATTTGGAGATTTACAGTTGCGAAGTATCAACTACGAAGCTGCAGGCAGCTTTTTTACGTTCACCGAAATTGGCAATCTTGATGTTGATAAGCAGTATACCTTTTTTAACCCCAAAGCGGGTATTACTTACAGACCCAATAATCAAAATAGCATTTATTTTTCGTACGCCAGGGGAAATCGTGAACCTTCACGAGTTGATTTTGAGACGGGCGACCCGGAATCTGAAAGTCTCAACGATTTTGAGTTGGGATGGCGTTACATCGCCCCTAATTTTCAGTTGAACACCAATGTATATTATCTGGATTTTGAGAATCAATTGGTACTCACTGGAGAACTGGATAATGTAGGCTTTCCCATACGGACAAACAGTGGGCAAAGTTATCGATTGGGATTGGAAGTGGATGCCAATATTCAGCTGGACAAGTGGAGCATTCGACCCAATATTGCTATTAGTACGAACAAAAACAAAGACTTTTTGGTAGAAGATGGAAATGGAGGATTTACCAACTTGGGCAATACCACTATTTCTTTTTCGCCAGATTTTGTTGCAGGTAATGTGATTACCTATAGTATTTCTGATATGTTTAGGGCCAGTTTGTTTTCGAAAATTGTAGGGGAACAATTCATGACCAATGAAGATAGTAATCCTCTGGAAAGCTACTTCGTCAATGATGTCAATCTACAATATTCCATTTCCTCTATTTCCATCTTAAAATCACTAGTTTTAACGGCGCAAGTCAATAACATTTTCAATGTGGAATATGAGAATAATGGATACGTATTCTTTGGGGAGTCCTTTTTCTATCCACAGGCAGGGACTAATTTTTTACTAGGGGCCACTTTAAATTTTTAACGAATGAAGACCTTAACAGTAGCTTTGGATTGGACGCCAAATACCAACCATATTGGTTTTTTTGTAGCTCGTGAACTGGGGTTTTATGATGATTTGGGACTCAAAGTAGAACTATTGAATCCACAGGATGATAATTATGCGCTTACTCCGGCAAAGAAGGTAGAGATGGGACATGCCCATTTGGCCTTGTGCCCTTTGGAAAGCATTATTAGCTACCAAACCAAAAAACAATCCTTTGATGCGGTCGCCATTGTGACATTGTTCCAAGAAGATTTGAGTGAGATTGTGGTGCTGGAAGACAGCCCAATTACGCGACCCAAAGAACTGGACGGCCATTCTTACGCTTCGTATAAAGCAAGATATGAGGACGAAATTGTCCGTCAGATGATTGTCAATGATGGTGGAAAAGGAGCAATAACATTGACATATCCCGATAAGTTGGGAATTTGGGAAACCCTATTAAGCAAAAAATATGATGCTACGTGGATCTTCTCAAATTGGGAAGGAGTCCAAGCGAGAAGCAAAGGAGTTAAGCTAAGGGCTTTTCGCTTGTCAGACTACGGAATCCCATATGGATATTCCCCCGTTATTATGGCCTCAAAAAAGAGGGTGGATGATGATCAATCTGTATACACAGAATTTATTAAAGCTACTAGGCAAGGATTTCTTTATGCCAAAAACAGCCCTAAGGAAGCTGTCGCTATCCTGAGGGAACATGTTTCAAAGCAAGACAGCGATATTGATTTATTGGCTAGTCAATTGGAAACCATCCCTGCTTATGGATTGGACGGAGAATGGGGAACTTTCAAAACCGAACGTGTTGATGATTTTTTGAACTGGTTAAGAACTACTGGATTGGAAACAGCCCCTTTATCTTCGGAGCATTTAATTTATTCAAAGATTGACTTTTAATCTTTTAAAAACACAAACACCCGGAACTATTGGATTGTCCATACTATTGGTGTAGTTCCCCCGGGCAACGCCAATGGGGAAGGGTGTTTTCTTTTTACTTTTGGCAAAAGTAAGACTATGGAAGGAGAACCTTTCTTTCGCAAAAGTCCTATCCGTTGGGGTATTATTGGTTGCGGTAATGTAACCGAGGTAAAAAGTGGACCCCCATATCAAAGTACAAAAGACTTTGAGCTGACCATGGTAATGCGAAGGGATGTGGAAAAAGCGAAGGATTACACAAAAAGGCACAAAGTGCCCCAATGGACCACAAACGCAGCCGACCTTATAGAAAACCCGGAAATCGATGCCGTCTATATTGCGACACCTCCAGATTCCCATAAATTTTATGGGTTAAAGGTCGCCGAAGCAGGAAAACCATGTTGTATAGAAAAACCCATGGCACCCTGTTATGCAGATAGTTTGGAAATTTATACCGCTTTTGAGAATAGGAAAATACCCTTATTTATCGCTTACTATCGTAGGTCGCTACCCAGATTTAAGAGAGTGAAGCAATGGCTTGATGAGGGATGTATTGGGGAAGTACGGCACCTTCATTGGGTAAAGACCCGAACCACTAGCCCTTTGGATAAGAGCGGGGACTACAATTGGCGTACCGATGCCAAAATTGCTCCAGGGGGTTATTTTGATGATTTGGCCAGCCATGGCTTAAACTTGTTTACCTATTTGATGGGCGATATTGTGGAAGCTTCGGGCATTGCTGCCAATCAACAAGGATTGTATTCCTCCTATGATTCCATCTCCGGAAGTTGGAAGCACAAAAATGGTATTACCGGTTCTGGCACATGGAATTTTGGCAGTTATCAACCTATCGATACCGTTGAAATTTTAGGTACAAAGGGTGAAATTCACTTTTCGGTCTTGGGTGAAGCGCCTTTGGAGCTCATTTCAGATGATGGAAATCAATCCGTTTTTATTGAACATCCAAAACATCTTCATCAATATCATGTTGAGAATATAAAAAAACACCTATTCGGTAAAGGCAAACATCCTTCTTTAGGGCATTCGGGCTTACATACCAGTTGGGTGATGGATAAAATTTTAGGCCTAATCTAGGTTCAGTTGGAAATAATAACGGAATTACCTGCCAAAACCGCGCGGTAAGGCTTCAGATTAAAAAATCGACTGCCATCCTCTGGAGGGTTGAGCAATTGCCCAAAAAAGAGATTGTACTCAAAATCATCACAGGGACAGCGCACATTTTGACCTTCTAATGTCATAGTGGAACAGGTATTGGGCGTTTGGTTGGGACAATTTGCTTCCCACGCAACAAATTGATCGCCAGGTCCGGTTCTCATGACAAATGCCCCTCTTATTCCCACACCATCATTGCCCACAAAAATGGGGTTTCCTATATTATTTAGGTCATTGTATAAGGGAAGGTTCAGATTTAGATCAAATCGAAAATTGACATCGGGTAAAAAAGGGTTTCTATTGGTATCATCACTTTCACACGAAAACAGTAAAGTCATGAAAATCAGGAAGAAAAGCTTTTTCATAGGGGCTTATTTTGGATAAAAATCACTAAATTTTGTGTATCTTTGCGTTAAATCCTCGCTAAAAGCTGTGTAAACACGGTGAAAGTAGAGGATTTTTCAATTAAATAAAGCAAATGTGTTGGGAGAATAATCGTTCCCCCCAACACCTTTTTGCATCAAACGGAAGCGGCATGTCAAAAGTATCATACTATACAGAAGAAGGATTAAAAAAATTAAAGGCTGAACTGGATCATCTTAGGGATGTGGAACGTCCAAAGGCGTCCCAAGCTATTGCTGAAGCCCGAGATAAAGGGGATTTATCTGAAAATGCGGAGTATGATGCTGCGAAGGAGGCCCAAGGCTTACTGGAAATGAAAATTGCTAAAATGGAGGAAACAGTGGCCAATGCCCGTATCATTGATGAATCCCAATTGGATACCTCCAAGGCGTTGGTGCTTTCCACAGTCAAGATTCGTAACCAGGCCAATAAAATGGAAATGAAGTATACTTTGGTGGCCGAGAGTGAGGCAGATTTAAAAGCAGGGAAAATTTCAGTCACTTCCCCAATTGGCAAGGGACTATTGGGGAAATCCGTTGGGGATATTGCAGAAGTTAAGGTGCCCAATGGAACGTTAAAATTTGAAATTTTGGAAATCAGTCGTGATTAATTAAGCGATGAATAGCTTATTTTTAATCCTGTTCGCCCCAATGGACGGGATTTTTTTATAGCTACACTATGTTCAGTATTTTCACAAAAATCATCAATGGGGAGATACCCTGTTATAAAATTGCCGAAGACGAAGATTTTTTCGCTTTTTTAGATATCAATCCCAATGCCGAGGGTCATACGCTCTGCGTTCCTAAAAAAGAGGTGGATAAGCTATTGGACCTCGATGAAGCAACATATATGGGCTTAATGGCTTTCTCAAGAAAGGTTGGTAAAGCCATTGAAGCTGTAATACCTTGTGAACGGGTAGGGCTAACCGTAATTGGTCTGGAAGTTCCCCATGTCCATGTCCATTTAATCCCACTGCACACCATGGCCAATGCCACTTTTCAGCATAAGGTAAGGTTGACCCCAGAACAGTTTGAGTCGATTGCGGCCAGGATTCGGGAAGTGTTTTAAGGTATTCCTTCCAAATAAAAATAGATTCCGGCAGCTACAAGGGCAATAACTACGATTGTCAATACAAAGAATAACGTGGTAAATCGAATGGAAGGTTTATCGGGTGTTACTAGTTTATTGAAATACTCGAAAACCCTTTCAATATCAGGGGTCCAGTTTACTGGATATATCTTGGATTCACATTTTTTACAGG
>JBCBZA010000177.1:0-7596 GCA_039815575.1 Bacteroidota bacterium
ACCTTGAGGATACTTGGCAGCAGCATTTTGCGGACACCATGATAGAAGGGTATCATCTTTCCGAACCCCGAATGGTAGAACTTATGGCCAAGGAGGCACCCCAACTGGTAAAAGAAATCGATAGCTGGGGCGCCAATTTTGCCAAACTAAAGAATGGTAAAATCGACCAGCGCTTTTTTGGGGCACACACCTATCGAAGGACATGCTATTCTGGTGATTATACAGGGCGTTCCATACTCAATGCCCTGCTGAAAAAAGCAAAAGAACTGAAGATTCCGATTTTAGACTCCCAATACGTAACAGAACTTTTGGTGCATGACAAGCTTTGCTTTGGAGCCATGACCTTTAATATAAAAAATGGGGAGCGCACAGTGTTCTTAGCGGATGCTACAATACTAGCAGCTGGAGGCCATACCCGTATTTGGCGCAAAAGTTCATCTCGAAGGAATGAAAATACGGGTGATGGCTTCTATTTAGGACTTAAGGCAGGTTGCGTTTTAACAGATATGGAACTGGTACAATTTCATCCCACGGGAATGGTCATCCCTGAAGAAATTGCTGGAACCTTGGTGACCGAAGCTGTTCGTGGGGAAGGTGGCCGTCTCATTAATGGTAAGGGGGAGCGCTTTATGAAAAAATATGACCCCGAACGTTTGGAACTATCCACTCGGGACCGTGTAGCTATGGCCAATTATATGGAAATTACGGAAGGACGGGCAACACCAAGTGGTGGTATTTATTTGGATATCAGTCATCGGGAAAAGGACTTTATCATTGAAAAATTACCGAGAATGTATAGACAATTCTTGGATACCTTAATGATTGATATTTCTGAGAAACCCATGGAGGTAGCGCCTACAGCACATTATTCCATGGGAGGTATTTCCGTGGATCCCGATACGCACGGCGCCGGTATAGATGGCCTTTTTGCCGCTGGTGAAGTGACCGGAGGCCTTCATGGTGCCAATAGATTAGGTGGAAATTCACTGGCAGAAATTCTGATATTTGGAAAAAGGGCAGGCCACTATGCTTCCGAACGCTCTTTGACCCTGGACGTGCAACACCGCTCCCGAAAGGTTATCCAGAAGGCTAACGATAAAATAGATGCCTTCCTTAAAAATGGCAGCGAAGTTGCAAGGCCCGTACAACGTGAGTTGCGCAACATTATGTGGGAACATTGCGGTGTAGTTCGCAGTGAAGAAAAATTGGAGACAGGGTTACAACGCCTTAACCAATTAAAAGATACTTTGCCCCTATTGGATGTGCGACCAGATTCTGAAGGATATGAAGATTTGATGTTGGCCTTTGATCTGGAAGGTTCGCTTATGGCTGCGGAAGCTACGATGTTAGGTGCAAAAGCCCGAAAAGAAAGTAGAGGGGCGCATCAGCGTTCTGACTATACCGAAGCCAGTGACGACCATCTTCTGAACTATAGTATAAAACTAGCTTCGGATAGTAGTTTGGAACTTACTAAAAAACCATTGGAAAATATGGAAGACCACTTAAAATCAATTATCAACAGTACCTCAGAGATTACCGATTTTGATGGAATGCTATTGGAATGAAACTAATGGAGATCATACAGTATCGTTATAAGTCTTTTTTAGTGCAAGTATCACTGTTGCCGCTTCTTTTAAAACGGCACATTAAAAAATCATAATTCCTTATAAACCATGGAAAGAACAGATATAAAAACTACTAAACAGGAACCAAATGTCTACAAATGGGCCCTAAAGTTTGCCTCCTCGGCAGGAATTGCAGGTATTCTATGCTGTGTGGCCCCAGCCATTCTTTTTATGTTTGGCTTAATGGGTGGTGCCTATGCCATATCCTTTGCTGATTTTTTCTACAATGAGGACGGATCTGTCGGTACGGGTGCATGGATTTTAAGGGGAGTTGCCGTTGTCATAGGAGTAGTTGGAATCTATTGCTATCGCAAAATGCAAAACCAATGTTCCATTGATCCAAAGCGCAAAAAGAAAAACCTATTGCTAGTTGGTGCCATTATCGTGATTCTTGGCATAGGGATATTCCTTTCATTGGAAAAATGGTCCTCCTGGTATTTTGATGAATATGTAGTGCCTGCCCAACAAAAAGAACTTTCCGAATAAGAAGATGAAGACCTTCTTCACCTCCTAGATATAGAGTAATCGATGTCTATTCTTGTACAATATTGCTCATTTTGTGCATTTCATCGAAAAAAAGGTAGGGTTAATCGATAGTCAGTTGTTGCTCCTTAGGTAATCCTTAGGCATGATATGCCTAGGAATTACCACCCCAATTCAAAACACTTTACCATGAACACAAAAACTACTGTGGTTCGAATACTATGCATCTTGGTATTCAACTGTATATCCTTTCAACTTTCTGCGCAAAACAATTGGTCCAATCCAAATTCTTGGCCTCTGGGGCAAGTCCCTGCAGCAAACGAAAATGTGAGAATTCCAGAAGGAAAAACCATTGTACTGGATGTCCCTACCCCCAGTTTGGGGAGCCTGGAAATAGATGGCAACCTCATCTTTGAGGATAAAGACGTAAGTCTTACAGCACGATGGATTATGGTACATGGACTACTTCAAATCGGCACCGAAGAAAATCCGTTTCAAAACCAAGCTACCATTACACTAACCGGTCCGGAGGAGGATGTCAGGGAAATGGGAGGGCGCTTTTTGGTATCCATGGCCGGGGGCCAACTGGAAATTCATGGAGGCACTGCAAGCAAACTCAGTTGGGGGCAACTTTCAGAAAACCTTGAAATAGGCAATTCCCAGTTGGAGCTTGATAGAGATCCCATTGGATGGGAGGTTGGGGATAAAATTGTAATTGCCCCCAGCGGATTTGATGCCTTCGAAACCGAAGAGGTCACCATTACCGCTGTACAAGGGAGAACGCTCTCGTTCTCTCCAACGGTGAATTTTCCACATTTTGGAGAATTTCAAGAATACGAGGGGAAATTAGTGGATGAAAGAGCTGAAGTTGGTCTCATCAATAGAAATATTAAAATCCAAGGGGCTGCAGATGCTTTTGAAAAAAATTATGGAGGCCATATCATGATCATGAATTCATCTGGCCCTGTCCATATTGAAGGTGTGGAATTCACCGCTCTAGGTCAACCTGGATTGGAAGCCCGATATAATTTTCATTGGCATTTGGCGGGTAATCGTGAAGGGGATTATCTTAGAAATTCCAGTGTTCACCATAGCCTACAACGGGCAGTGGTCGTTCATCAAACCGATAATGTGCTAGTCGAAAATGTGGTTGCATTCAATATTTTAAATCATGCTTTTATTCCCGCTGAAGATGGAAATGAGGTAGATAACACCTTCAAAAACAATCTTGCTTTACTCACCCGAAAACCAGAGAAAGAATTTTTTGCCTTCCCCAAAGACAATGGCAAAACAAGTTCCCAAGGGGAACAACGCTCTTCGGGCTTTTGGATGCGCAATCCCCATAACAATATCATTGGAAATCATGTGGGGGGTGTTGAAAGGGGAAATGGTTTTTTTATTGACACTCGCGGCAGGTCCAGAGACTTTAAGGATTTTGATTTGCTCCCTAGAACCGTTGTATTTGATGGCAACGTGGCCCATTCATGCTCCGTGCCCGGGGCTTTGGGGAATGAAGGGGTTTCAAACGTAGCCATGTATGGTAAGGTAGGTTTTGGACACGGTATTTTTATGAATACCTTTCAAAATGGAGATCTCATGTGGACCCTCAGCAACTACACGGGCTATAAAAATATGATGAGTGGCGTATGGACGGAAATCACGAATGTTACCCTTGATAATTTCATATTGGCGGACAACTCCATAGGGCTCCTGTCATCCGAGTCCCACGTGGAAAACACCATTGTAATCGGTAAAACTAAAAACACTATTGGCGGCGTTAACCGTAATCTTCGCCATGGGGATAAAAGGGCAGGTTATTATTCCATAGCTCAAGGGGGTAGTAAGGAACCTAAACTGAACAATGTCACATTTATTGATATCAATAAAGATATAGAACCGGATAAGGTGGCAGCTGCTGTTGTAGGAGCTGGAATTCACAAGGAGGAAAACTTTTTGAAGAACATAAAGATTGTGGGGGACACCAAACCCATATGGATGTCCACACGTGGAAACAAGGGTCGTAATGAAAACTCATCCTTTCTCTTGGATGAAGATGGTAGTCTTTCGGGATATGACCGCTCTGTGCTGATCGCCCACCCCTACTCCGCCCTAAAAAAGGATGCTATTGCCTATCACGAAGAATGGCAGGCTTACATTATTGAAGCTGAAGGTGCCATGCAGCTTCGTATTGGAAATATCGGCTTTGATTTGCCTCAAGAGGTTTCCTTGATTCGTGATTTTGACAACCTCCGAATCCCAAAAATGCAACACGCCAAACAACGTTATTTTAATTTCTTTGGACAACAACGCTATACCATTATGGGGCAATGGGAGATGGAGGAAAAAGGAAACAGCATGCAATTACGAAGCGTTCTCGGAAAAGCAGGCGACTGGAGTATTTTTAAGTTCCCCATGCCCTACACAGCTACTGAAGTATCAAACAGGGATGACCTTCCCATTTTGCAAGTGAACAGCATTTCAGCTTTAAACCAGCAAAATTCCAACGCCTACTATTTTAATGCGGATGAAGGGGCCATATACCTTAAAATGGTCACTGGAAGTGATGGTAAGGCCTATGTCAACATTAGTCCAAAAGGTGAAAATACCGGAACCAATTTTGGTTTGGAAATTGGTAGTGCCGAACAATTCTTTAGGGAGATGAGCATTTCGCCAAATCCCTTGTCACCAGATTCCAAGTTAGACTTTACCCTATTACAAAATGAATTCTTGTCCATAGACTTTTATGACGTACTGGGCAGAAATCTGGGTAACGTTTATTCTGGAAAGCAAAACTCCGGGGCACATAGTATTCCCTTGAATACGGCTCGATTTACTTCGGGAGTGTATATTTTAAATATTAGGGTGGAAGGCTCATCAATTTCAATGAAAGCCATTAAACCGTAAAATAAAGGATATGGTTCATTTTAAGTCGTACCGTTTGCAGATTGGGCTTATAACTTTCGTTTCCTTTTTAGCACTTCACATGGGCCAAGCCCAACAGAACAAAGTGCTTATTATTGAAAGGAATCAGGAATACGTACTACAGGACAGCAATTTACAGTTTGACCAAATTAGTATTAAGGGCATTCTCAGAATAGCTGATAAAAAAGATATTACCCTAAAATTTTCAAATCTTTTGATTGATGGCGGAAGTTTAATTGCTGGGTCTGAAGAAAAACCTTTCCAACACCAACTTTCGTTAATAATGACCTCAGATACGTCTTCGGTCCGAGTACGTAACCACGGTGACCTGGAGCTATTTGGTAAGATTGATACCGAAGTTATGGTCAAGGAATCCCCAAAAATCACTGGAAAAAAATGCAATATTGAATGGAGCACTCAAGTTAAGGATTCGGGTTTCATTGCCATAGATAATGGCGGTACCATTAAAATTTCTGGCGTTTCTTTCAGCAGTCTAGGGACCTCTAAGCAAGCTGCTTTTCTCTTTGATAATCAAAATAGTAGCCTCGCTTTTATTAAAAACAGCGTATTTAGTTCTTCTAGGAATACCGATGTGGAGATTCGTAAGAGTGGAGTTGCCGTTGAAAATAATCTTTTCGTTTCCACGGGTCATTCATCAATTAAAAGTAGTTGTGCGGGAACGCTTAAGCACACTGTTATTAGAAACAATACTGTTCTCAATAGCTCAAACAATGGCTCCTATGCCATTGCTTTAGAAGGACTTGAACACATCATTAGTAATAACACCATACATGTGAAAGGCCATACCCAAGGAATTGGTATCCTAAAAAGTGATCAACCAAAAGCCTCCAACGGTCAAAATAGAGGATTGATTTTTAGCAACAATACGATAGTAAATATATCCCATGAATCCAATCTCGCCGTAGGTCTTACCATCGACAATTTTAAATCCAATAGTCTTATTCAGAGTACGGGAAATATAATTCAAGCATTTGGAATAGGGGCCATTCTAAAAGAACCCAACTTTGTTGCCTCCAATTACGAGTTTATTGGAAATAGTATAGGATGTGTCCCTGGGTCTTCTTATTTAGAAAATGTCTCTTTTTTATGGGAAAACAAAAATTCCAATAAAAAGTCCAAAGCGATCTGGGTAACCGATCGTTATGGTAAATCCGCTCCAAAAGTCAGTAAGGTCAAAATCGTAAATTACGGTATAGGTTTCCATTTTGAAGGTTTGGTCTCCGATGCCAATTACTTTAAGGACGTTAGCTATAACAATACTTATCCAATAATGGCTACTACTTTAGCGGAACAAAGCGTAATCTATGATGTGGACGGCTCTTTACTGCGGCATAAAAAAGAACCTACAACGCAAAAGATGAAAATGCATGGACATCATGGACACCATGGTAGTCATATGGCCCGCATCCAAAATCAAAAGCCCACTGGTTATATCATATATCCCCATAGTTCATTTTTACACCATTCTAAGAGCGGTATTATCGCAGCATCAGAAAACTTGTTCTATTCAAAAAGGGAAAATACAGGCACGCTTACCATTGCTACGGGAATGGGACTTACCGATCCCGTTCATGAACATGAGGGTGTCTTTAATGGAATGGGAGTATACCCCAAAACAGGGACACCAAAATATCTTAAAGGCAAAAGCAATAAATACAGTCTAGAAGTAATTGCCGATGAGATGTATACCTTGGATTTTGGAAGTCCAGGAATATCTTTTTTTGATTTTGGTTTTGAATGGGAGGCCCCATCCAAAAAGAGTATTTATCTAAAAATACCATATCCTCACAACCGTCCCGTAGCCATGCGCTCTTTTGGCAATCAATTGTTTTCGGTAAAGGATTATCCCTCCTTAAAAAAGAGCCCCTTGTCTGCGTTTTATTGGGATAGGCAAAACCAAGAGGTCACCTTAAAAATGGTGGCCCAAGACAATTTTGAGGAAATGGTCATCTATTCCAGTGATATTCTTACCGAGATTACCATTGATGGGGAACATGTCCCATTAAAAATGCGCAGCACTAAAGAGAAGGATAGGTTGCTTTTTGAATACGAAGTGCCAAAAGCCAACAGCTATTCAAAATTTGAAGTATTGGATTACTACGGAAATGTGGTCGAAAAACCTTTTGAGGGAACCGTTCAAGGGTCAAAAAACATCTTGGAAATAGCCTTGGATAGGTATGATTTTAAAACAAAGGTCTACCGTTTTGCCTTAACTGTCGGCAATCAGGTGCACCGAGGACCCATTCACCCGTATTAAAATGAAGTTTTGATTAAAAATCCTAAACGTTAAATCTTTCTTTACGTGCAAAGATATCTTTGAACAACATCATTTTATTGGCTATTTTTCCTATCCAAAATGATTCTAAATAATAGCCATGAAAGCCTTACACTATCCATCATATATGCTATGCATCCTCTTTCTTTTTCAATCCTGTTCAGAACCAGGAATCAGTAAAGAGGAAGTCGTTACCAATTATGCCAATATGGTATATCAGTCGTATGACGACAGTTATCAATCAGCTCTTAAAATGGAAACCGCCATTGC
>JBCBZA010000169.1:0-8040 GCA_039815575.1 Bacteroidota bacterium
CAACTCTGGGGCCTTTGATGAGGAGATTACCTTTCAGGTAACCTCGGCAAACGGCAATGTTGTTGTTGATGCTGGGACCAATCCGCCAATAGGATCGGAATTATTGGACTTCTGTCCCGATAATCTTTAGATATTAAGATACCAATATCCAAAAAAGCGGTCAACTAAATTGACCGCTTTTTTTATGTATTTTTCAACTAAGGTCTATCTACATTCCCTCATTTTAAGGGGAGTTAAATCAAATAAAAAGTTCTCCATTCAGTTACTTCCGAATTTGAGAAACACCGGAGATACTGTCAATAAAGGGATTATGTAGTGCGATTGTTATCCTGCCATCCCGACAATCCCATCTTATCTGAAGTCATGGAATAGCTAAGGTGCGATTTTTAAAAATTAATTTTTTTGATGTCATTTTGCCAGTTATTTTTTCCTAACAGCGGAAATCTTGGACATGGTCTTCATTTCTCCAGAAGGTTGTTTAAAATCCCATTGCCAATCAAAATGATCCGCATCAATGTTATAGAATTTAATTTCCCAATTATCTGTACCATCATTCATAACAATTTCGTTATTGTCGTTCATAGTAGCTTCCCAAATACCACTCATGGAATTGTTTTTATTTTCTACCCAAGCGCACTGCCATTTTTCAAGAACAGGATTGTAAATTCTAAGGTTAGTGCCCAAAAGAACTGGGATGGTATCGTTTGAGGATTTTATAGGGTGCTCCCAATAGTCTTGGATTGCGGTACCATCCAAGACGTATTCAAACTTCCATCGCGCTTTGGTCTCTTTCCAAGTGCTGTCTGGAAGTAAGTTCATCACATCACAATGCCATTCACCAACTAGTTGGCCAAATTGCTGAATTTCTTTGGATGCCTTATGTGACATTACTGTGGATGTGTTGTCAATGTCTTTTGGGCCAGTATTACAAGACGTCATCATAAATAAGGTTATATAAATTGCGAAAATGGAGTATACATTTTTGTTCATAGGTCTTGATTTAGTTGCCATCTTTTTAAAGGTAACAATATTATCACCGATTTCTATCAAAGGCAATTCAAAGGGATTTTTTGAATTTAGAAAGCTCAGCCTATGAATGTTTTGGAGTATCCAGATTTGGATATAGCAGTAGACTTCTGTAAAGATGCCAGAATTTAAATGGCTGTAAAAAGGTGTTTCAGTTATTGAAAGTTAATGGATTGGTAATATAGGTAAATGGCATTTTTTGCACCTTTAAGAGTACCTTAGATATCGGTATATTTTGAGTATCTGTGGAAATTATTGCGAAAATAACCAGGGACGCTCTTCTGAAATTGAGAAATAAGATTATCTGGGAGTACAACAAACATGTGGTAAAATTCCTGCGGTTATAATCAACGGCCGTGGCATTTCTGACCGTACGGCGTTATTATACATTGGCTCCAGAGATAGGAAGGCATATAATAAAACAATGCTTTTACAATCTCAATGAATGGTCAAAAACTATGATACTGAAATCTTAAGGTATGTTAGAAGTAAGGCCTTACCACATTGGAGATAAGGTAAGGGACTAAAGGCAAGAAACGGTATTGATTTAATCTAGGTTTAACACATTGGGACGATGAAACTAAAAAAAGGTAAAATACAAGAAGTAATAGAAGGACTTGATCCTATTATTGAACACATGTTTAAGGCCGAAGAGAATGCCAAATGGCAATTGGAACACGTGGATTCCAGTTATAAAAAAAGTGCTCAAAACCTTATCCACTACAATGCATTTAGGAGTTATGACATCAGGGGAATTCAAAAAAAATTAAAAGACCTTGGACTTACCCGTTTCGCCAATGCGGAAGGGCATATTATGGCAAGCCTGTTGACAACAAGATTCTTGCTTGGCAAACTAGTGGATGAAGGGAATTCCACTTCACTCTCCGGAACCTGGTCCATAAGAAAGGGGCGCCGATTGTTAAATGGGCATACCAAAGATTTGCTTGGGTATCGTTCCAAGGGTAGAAGGGTACGCATTATGGTTACCCAACCTACGGAAGCTGCCTTCAATTATAAAATGGTGGAACAAATGGTTAAAAATGGAATGAATTGTGCCAGAATCAATTGTGCCCATGATGGTCCTCAAATTTGGAAAAAAATCATTTCCAATGTTCATAAAGCTTCTAAAAATTTGGACAAGAAGGTTAAGATAGCTATGGATCTTGCCGGGCCTAAAATTAGGACCGGGCAACTGCCAGATGGGCCTAAGGTCAAACGTTTTAGGCCGCAAAAGGATGTGTCTGGCACTATAATTTCACCTGTTAAATTTTCGCTGATTCCAGAAGGTTCCGTTCCACTTAAATCCAATAGTCTCCCCATAAGGAATTTAGATTCCAACGCCTTTTCCAAAGGAGACACCGTAAGCATGGTGGATGCACGTGGAAAACACCGGCAATTGACGGTGGAGCATATTTCTAACTTGACTGTGGTGGTGCAAGCAAAGAAAACCATTTATGTAGAGACTGGACTAGTACTTACCATTACAAAAAAAGAACGATTCAAGGAATTTACAGTGGGCGAATTACCCCCTGTTCAGATGCATCTACTCCTAAAACGGGGGGATGTCATTGAAATAACAAAGACCGAAGAATTGGGACAACCTGCAGTTTATGATGGGGGCGGCAAACTTATAAAAAGGGCAAAAATCTCGTGTCAAATTCCGGAGGTTTTTGAATTTATCAATACAGGTGAAAGCGTACTTTTTGATGACGGAAAAATTGGTGGTACTATTGTAGAGGTCCACGATGACTTCTTTGCCGTAGAAATCCTAATGGCGAAACAAAATGGTACAAAACTGCGCGCCCATAAAGGCATTAACTTTCCCGATTCCAAATTAGGTTTTTCTGGACTTACCAAAAAGGACAAAAATGACCTTCCCTTTGTAGTGAATCATGCGGATATCGTCAACTTTTCCTTTGTAAATCGTCCTGAGGATGTTCGTGAACTTTACGAGGAACTGGAAAGATTGGAAAACCACCACAAACTGGACGTTGTTCTTAAAATCGAAACTAAATATGCTTTTGATAAACTAATGGAAATTTTAATGGAAGCAATGTCAAGAAGCAATATAGGCGTTATGATTGCTAGGGGAGACCTGGCTATTGAAACAGGCTGGGAAAATATAGGGAAAATTCAGAACGATATGCTATCCCTTTGTGGTGCGGCCCATGTCCCCGTAATTTGGGCAACCCAGGTCCTAGAAAACCTGGCCAAAACGGGTCTGCCATCCCGTTCGGAAATTACAGATGCCGTTACCGCTATAAAGGCAGAATGTGTGATGCTTAATAAGGGGCCGTATATAAACGAAGCCATTAAATTACTACATACTATCCTATCAAAAATGGAAGCTTCCCAAGATAAAAACGAGGTCATGTTACCTAAACTGAATCTGCTTCTGACCGAAAAATAGCTGTAGCAGTCCCCTAGTACAAACAAAAATATCTTTGTCATTTCTATCCCATATCCCTTGTCGCTTTTCACGAATTAGGAAGAAATGGCTTCCAAAATTTTAAGGGGTGTTTTATTATCATTTATCACACATATCAAAATAGGCGCTACGTTAATTTTGGTTATTTTAGTTCATATGATGGAGGGCACCTTAATGTCTTGAAAGATTTGAATTTTAAAACTCATGAACCATCTAAATTTTTAGTTATGAAGACTTTTTTGAGTATTCTGCTTTTATCATTATCTACTTTTTTTTCCAATGCCCAAGAACTCACCATAAATGCGGAGCGAGGCAACCTCTGGAAGAACTTCACCTATGATATGGAGAGTGTTTTTGGTGGTGTAGGCCATTCTTACAGTCGCCCTTTTCATTGGAAGGGAAAACAATGGGCAAATTTTGGGATGCTAACGGCAGGAACCGCAACCTTGTTTTTAGTTGATGATGAGGTGGATGATTGGGTTGGTGGTTTTCGTTCCGATGTACCGGATTTTATTTTAGACTATGGGAATAGGTATGGGGCTCCGGAAAACAATTACCTCGTCACAGGGGCTGTATATCTCACCGGTTTATTCATAAAGGATGAGAAGCTTAGACGCACTGGGGTACTGCTCATCTCTTCA
Organism: Bacteroidota bacterium; assembly: GCA_039815575.1. GTDB lineage: Bacteria > Bacteroidota > Bacteroidia > Flavobacteriales > Flavobacteriaceae > Croceivirga. Next base: position 4,096 of record JBCBZA010000169.1, read on the forward strand.
GCTACAGCAGGAGGCTTCCTGCAACAGGTAACTAAACGAATTATTGGTAGGGCAAGGCCAAAAAGCGGTGACACTTCCGCTACCTATGATCCCTTACATATTGATCGGATTTTTAATTATGATTCCTTTCCTTCTGGGCATGCCATTCTGGGCTTTACTAACGCCTATGTTATTGCCAAACAGTTCAAAAGCCCTTGGATCAAGGGAGCCTTGTATACGGTAGGGAGCATTCCAGGGCTTGTTCGGGTAATTGATCGATTCCATTGGATTTCGGATGTGGCCTTCAGCACGGTACTTAGTATTTTCATTGTGGAGTCGATTGATAAATACCTGGATAAGCGATATAATGAAAAATACAATGACACTACAAAAAAGTTGGATTGGAGCCTCAATTTGGGTCCAGGTTCAATGGGGGTAGTGGTTCGGTTTTAATACCAACGTATCCCGGTCAGTGCCACACTTAAATTCATTTACAGTCGTGTGGTTGTGTGTTGCCCAGTACCTACGATAGGGATGGGAATATGTTTTGCCCCATTCGGATTATTAAAGGGATACCTAAAATAAATATAGCGGCGCATGGTGCCTTTTTTAGAATTGGATAATTCACACGTACCGCATCATCTTTCCGTCTGTGTTTCAAAGTAGGATTAAAAACAGGCGTATGTATAATGACAACTACGGTGCAGTATTACTCCAAAAAGTTCATTACGATTTCCGAGACCTCTTTTGTTCTTAAAATTCTAAAATGGCCGGTACCCTCCACTTCCTGAAACTGGGAGATACTCCAATTGTTATGTACATTTCTAGATCGCGTAATTGGAATGACCTTATCGTTTATATCGTGAATGATCAAAGCCTTTTTTACGTTTATGGACTTTACAAACTCACTAACATTTAGTCTTTTCACCTCAAGACCGGTTTCCTTTTGCAATTTCTGAATTAAAAGGTCTTTCACGTTTTTACCAATCCCAACGGACTCGACAACGTCATCTATTCTTTCAATAAACTTGTCCGGGGTAGTAATCATGATATACTTGTTAATTTTTAAATCTTTGTTATTGTACAAACCAAAGGTTGTAGCTACTCCTCCAAAAGAATGACTTATCAGTAGTTTAACTTGATATTTTCGTATGAGAACCGCCACTAATTCAGTGAATTCAAAGAGACTGGTCTGTCCTTTGCTACTAAAACCATGGGAGGGGCCATCAAAGGCATGAACCGTGTACCCATTTTTTAATAAAGCCTCAATTAAGTCTGAAAAATTGCCCGCCTGTCCTTCCCACCCATGAACCAGAAGGACCTCTTTTTTACCTCCTTGCCAGGTATAAAGTTGAATTTCAAAATTTTTGAATATAATCTTCTCTTTAGTCGCCTTTTCCAGGGTAATACGTTCGTTTTGACGAAGTTTGCGCACCTGGGGATTGGTCAATTTTTTATAGGCAAATGATGTAATGAGTTTTGGAAATAGGTTTGAAACTATCCGAACTATTTGTTTGTTCATGCCATTTCTTAATTTATCAATTTGAATTTCCTGGAAATTATTTGGTAAACAAAGATTTAATATTCCAAGATAAATTGTAATGGAATATCAAGTATGTGGCACCATACATTTTTTGGAATGGTCTTCTCCATCAAATTTTAAAGTTCTCGGATAACTATGGGCATATCCCTTTTTTAATACTATTAAAGCACTTCTTTCCGAAGTTGGGGATATAAAGCATCGAACCAATATTAATTCATCTTCTTTGCTTCCTCCACAATAGTCCCACTTTCCCTAACAATAAATTTCTTTATTTCCCTTTTATCGTTTTTAACGAATTCAAAGGTAAGGGGTGCTTCCTTAACGAAGAAACGTGTTTTGGTTTCTGCGTGTAATTGGGCATTCATCTGCCCCGCTTTTATGTGTAAAGTGTTATCGGAGGATAGCGAAATGGTGACCAATCCTGTATTGGGTGCCTGGTACTTTCCCGTAAGTTGAGCTAAGGTCTCAGGGGAGAGGACAATACTCTGTTTGTTGCTGTTTTCTGAAACTTTTTGATGGTCGTAACTAAGTACTCGCGACATTCGCCATTTGTTATTTTCCCATTTCCAAACGTGGGTAAACCTGGCCTTTTCAATCAGCTTTTCAGTCTTGCCCTTTTCTTTGAGATAAAAAAGATGTTCCCCTGTAATAATGGCACCATAATGGTTTAAGGGAAACACGCTAACACTCCCTAGGACCTCTTCCCTCCGCAAATGGACATTAGTATTTCCACAAATCCCTTGGGCTACCAGTTTCAATAATCCGGTAGCTGTGGTGGTTAGCCCGTCTCTATCATGGTAAAACTCCAAGTCTTCCGTTAGAAATGTTCCTAACATATCAAGATTGCACGTATTATAGGATTGCCAAAACCTGGCATCTGTTTTTCTAATAATATCTTCAAGATTTGAAGGCAAGTCCATTTGAGCGTGCTGTCCGTGTAATATAAATGGCAATGGACCTATAAAGAAGAATACAAGAATAGAGTGTTTGAACTTTGATATCATGATTGTTTTTTTATTGATGAATAATTAATGGTCACATAGCGGATTTGCTATGGAATTGTTTCGATTACCCCTACCGAACTTCAACCCAAAAAATACAATGGTAGTCTCAAAGTCCGGTAAGGTAATCGTTTTTGAAAACTAAAATTTTATTGCCCTTAGTCCGGGTTCTCCAAATTGGGAGATATACAAAATACGTCGTCTTTCATCAGCGGCGATACCATTTGGATTGGAAAAAGTAGCTTCGGCCAATTTTCCATCTTTGGTCCCGTTCTCTCCGGTACCGGCAAAGATTTCGGTGGTCCCATCAAAACTAACTTTGTAAATCACATTTTCATTGATGCCTGTGGCGTAGACATTGTCTTCAAAAATGGTCATATATCCAATCGCAAACCCCTGGGTAGTATTGGGAATATTTGCAATTAAGGATACCTCTCCCTCTGGGGTGACCTTTAAAACGTCTGCCGTGAAGAAATTGGCGGTGATGATGTTGCCTTCCGTGTCAATATCTATACCCACGCAACCAAAAAGCCTATCGTCCGTAGCTAGAACCGAAATAATACCATCTGGTGTTACCTTATGTAAGGTGGGGGCAAAGAAATTGGCAACATAAAGGATATCATCATTGTCAATGGCGACTCCTGAAGGCCAGCCTGCAATTTCCCCAACCTCAGTTGATGAACCCTCGGGAGCGATTTTTACCAAAACCCCGGACACAGCGTCATTGTTATTTTCCGTATTGAAATAGAGATTACCGTTACTATCCTGTGCACTGCCCATAGGGGCTTCAAAACCATCTGCTTTTACCGAAATACCCTGTCTGTTAATTTTAAATACTTGAGTACCGTTGTATTTGCCCAATGCTTCATCAAAGACGCCAAAATTTGAGGCGAAGAGGGTACCATTCGTTCCTACATGAAGGCCATCATTGGCTGGAAAATCGGAACCGAAAAGAGTTTTGACCTTAACGTTTTTTTTACCACCTCCACGGCCGATAAAGTCTTTTACACAGCTGTTTAGCGATAGGGAAAGTATAGCAAGAAAGAGAAATGGGAATTTCTGAAGTGAGGTTTGATTTTTCATTTTATGATTGTTTTTGATTATAACAAAACCAAACCTAATTTCTGTAGCTTAGTAAATCGACACAATGGGTACTGTGATACGCATTTTAAGCAACTCTTTTGTTTTTTAAGTATTGTTTTGGGGTAATGCCTTGGATGGACTTGAACACCCTATTAAAAGTGGCCTTGGAATTAAATCCGGACTCTAGGGCCAAAGCCAAAAGGGTTTTGAATTCGTATTCATTTAGGTCTATTTTTTCTTTGAACGCCTTTATCCTATACTTGTTGACATAGTCATAAAAGGAAACCTGATAGACTTGGTTCCTGTCTTCCACGGTATTGGACGTTGCAGGGCTCGACA
>JBCBZA010000086.1:0-16656 GCA_039815575.1 Bacteroidota bacterium
AACCTTCACAGGGCCAAACCCAATCACTGGCATTTTTCGGTACTGACTTAAACTGACGAATAAAAAAGTCCTGAAAGGTATCAAATTGGGTCTTTCCATTTGGGGGTCGGAATTTGTCCAAATAGTGTCCATCGGAATAGTTCATCCGTAAATAGGGCTTAATAAAGTATTTGGAAAATGGTTTATCATATAAGGAGGCATACCAGTTGGATATCCTTCGCTGAATGGGGCTTGGGATGCTACCCCAGATATTTATGGAAAGAAATTTGTAAAAATAGGCTCTCCAGTTTGGAACTTTAAAAACGGTAAAAGTAGGATCGGAATAATACGCTGATGAGACGTGCATTGGTTTGAAGATGTTTACTTATTGGTCTTTCAAGTTATCTTATCCGTAATACCATTCCCAATGAATTAAGAAAACTTTATTCTGAGGTTAACAATTTTTATAAAATGCCAATTCTAAAGGAATGATGTTGTTTTGATTATAGGCCATGGGCTATAATTTCTAATTTTGATAAAAATCGTTGAAATGAAATTTCATACCAGAAAGTGGGTCAAACCTGAAGACCTGAATGCCAATGGCACCCTTTTCGCTGGAAGGGTTTTAGCTTGGTTGGATGAACAGGCCGTTATTTATGGAATTATTCAATTGGAAAACAAAAGGGTAGTTACCAAATACATGTCTGAGATTAATTTTATGAGCACCGCCGTCCAGGGCGATATTATTGAAATTGGCATTGAGGTCAAGAAATTTGGAAAAAGTAGCCTTACCCTAAACTGTGAGATTAGAAATAAAATGAACCACGAAACCATCGTAACCGTTGACAATGTAATTCTAGTCAACCTAGATGCGGATGGAAAACCACTCCCACATGGAAAAACAAAAGTGGAGTACGTAAAGGATAGACTGGAAAAGCAAATGGATTAAATAAAAATACTATATAAAAGTCTTATTTTCAAATATTTAAATTGTGTCATCTAAACAAAAAATTATATCTTTACTTTACTTCTCAGATAATAGTTTTAGAGGTACCACTTCATAGTAATGGAAATGGGGAATAAGCCCGTCCTTGCCAACGTTCAAAATTCCAAACCTACAAATAAGGCCCTTTGACAACAGAAAAGTAGTTCTATGTAACAAATTCTTGTATATGGTACGTGAAATAATGAGTTTTAAGTCAATATAAACCAGATTGTTAGGTTTTCTAGCAATTTGAAAACTCAAAAACTAGTTTGGATACAAGGGAACTACTCACACATTTGGAAAAGTTAGAGTATGGATTGGACAGCTTTTCATTTTCAGAATTAAAGAGCGCTGAAGCCTCTAAACTCAAAGAATCGTTCGAAGCTTTTAAAAACGGATTGGAAGAAAAGGTATTTGGCCTGCCCATTAGCGATGCAATCCAAACTGAAAATCCAGTAAACGAAAAATATGATTTTCAAGAAGGCCAACTTGTTGCCAATGTAAGCCATGAAATTAGGACACCGCTAAATGGGATCATTGGATTTTTGGATTTATTGCAAGAGACGCACTTGAACCCGCAACAAAAAGAACTTGTAAATGCCATGGGCAGCGCCTCAAAGAATCTTTTAGGGGTTATCAATCAGCTTTTGGAACTATCTGTTCTGGCTGCAGGTCAGGAGAAGTTCGAAAAGGTATCCTTTAACCCCGCAAACTTGGTTAATGAAGTTTCCTTTCTCTGTAAAACATTAATTAATGGCAAGCAAGTGGAGCTTCTGGTGCATTATGACGAAAACATCCCAAAATATCTTTTGGGAGACCCCTCCAAGCTATCCCAAGTTCTCCTCAATCTGACAGGCAATGCCATAAAATTTGTGGAGAAGGGGGAAATACGTTTGCATGTTCATCTTAAGGAAGAAAAGAACAAAAAGGTGTTTTTGGAATTTGTGGTCAGCGATACGGGAATTGGTATTGCCAACGAACACCTAAAACACATTTTTGAAAGCTACAGGCAAGCGGAGCCGGAGACAAAGCTAAAATATGGCGGTTCTGGACTCGGTTTAAGTATCGTTAAGGAAATTATCGAAAAACAGCATGGCTGTCTTGCTGTTTCCAGTACGTTGGGGGTGGGGACAACGTTTAAAGTTATTCTCCCTTTTGAAAAGGTTCAAATTCACCAAGACAACGAAAATAAAACGGACAAAACAAAACCGGTGGATATTTCCGGGAAATCCATCTTGGTGCTCGAAGATGATGCACTGACCCAAAAATTAATGGGAAATAGACTGGAACAATGGGGTTGTAAAGCCTATATCACAGAAAATGGTCTTTTTGGCCTTCAACTATTGGAAAGTCATCATATCGATTTGCTCCTTTTGGACATGCATTTGCCAGGTATGGATGGTTTTGAAATTGTGCAGCGTATCCGTAAAAATCCAAAATTTAAAAATCTCCCCATAATCGTACTATCGGGTGATGCCTACACCAGACAACACCAGAACTTTGAAAAGCTAGGCATAAGCGATTTCATTTTGAAGCCATATAATTCAGAAGAGCTATTGGAAAAAATAGATAACAACAGTAAGCAAATGGAACAAAAAATAGAGGAAATACTAGTTGAAGAAGTAGAAAAACAAAACGAAGTAGTTCAAACTGTGGATTTGAATCCCATTTTGGAAGAGTGTCTGGAAAAGACGGAGTTACTGGATGAATTGATCAGACTATTTGAGCAGAACATTTTGGAGTTTATTGGAAAAACCAAAATGCATTTGCAAAGTAGGAACATTCAAGGGGTGGGCTTTGCAGCCCATAAGATCAAATCTTCTTTGAAAATGCTTCATGCCAATGGTTTGATAAAAATTTGTGAGGAGATGATTTTAGAATGTAGAACAAGCAATGACCTAGAGCGATTAAAAACACTCTTTGAGGATTTTGTGACGAAATATCCTAAAGTAGAGATGGCCATCAATCTAGAGTTGAAGCGAATTAAATACAAACTTTAAATGCCCAAAAGAAAAGTATTGCTTGCAGAGGATGACCATATGCTGGGTTCCCTATTGAAGTTTAGACTGGAACGGGATGGATACGAGGTGGTTCTTGAATATGATGGCAAGGCGGTAAAGGAAAAGTTGCAGGGAGAAATTCCTGATTTGGTCATTAGCGATATTATGATGCCCTATTTTTCTGGTATTGAACTTGTGGATCATCTTAGGAACATTTTAAAGTCTGACGTACCCATTATACTGATTTCCGCGGCATCCAATGACGAAAATATAGTAAGCGCCTTTGAAATGGGTGCTAATGATTTTATATCCAAGCCCGTAAGCCCTTCCGAACTATTGGTACGGGTCTCCCGGGAAATCAAACGACATTATTGCACCTAAATAAATTTACATACCAAATCTTAACCATTTCAGGCGTCCCCCAAATTCATACTAATCTACTTTGGGATCTTACGTTTCTATTTCTTACACTGGGCGCACTTTACTTCATTTCTGTTTTCTTTTTCAGAAATAAATTGTCCAGGCTATCCCTTAGGACAAAAAACAAAAGGGAGGAACTTGCACCAATCATTAGCAATTTTTTGTTTCACGATCCAGAGGATTCCAAGGCGGAGCAAAAGGAATATATTGAACTTAAGATAGAAATTAGGGAGTATCTTGGCAATCAACACTTCAGGAAAATTATTTCCCAAATCCTACATGACCTGCAAAAGGATGTAGCTGGCGGAACTAGGGAAAGGTTGTTCAAATTGTACAAGGAGTTGGAACTTCATCACGACGCCTTTCAAAAATTGGAGAGTTGGCGTTGGGAAACCATTGCCCAAGGTATATTGGAACTTTCCCAGATGGAGGTGGACGAGTCCTACCAATTGATCCGAAAATTTATAAATGACCGAAGGGGCGTTGTTAGAAAGCAAGCTGAACTGGCTACAGTTGGGTTGCGTGCGGATGGAATCGATTACCTGTTGGATACCACCAGACATCCTATTAGCGAATGGCAGCAACTAAAATTAATTGAAACCTTGGGGAAGAGGAGCAGTTATAGACCTCCACAATTTAAGGGGTGGTTACTGTCCCAAAACAAGGACGTTGTGCTATTTGCATTACGCCTCATAAAACATTACAATCAAAAAGGTGCTGAATCATCCATCAATGAACTGGTAAAACATAAAAACGACGAAGTTAGGATTGCCGCTATTCAGTGTATTGTGGATTTTCATTTCGAAAGGGCCCTGCCCATTTTGCAACGGGTATTTTGGAACAGTTCAAATACGGTTAAAATAAGTATCCTCAATGCCATTTCAGCCCTAGGTTTAAAGAAGGATATTCCATTTTTAAAAGAAGTAGCAAATACGGAAAGTAGTTTTATTGTTGTTGGAAAGGCACAAAGTACCATAAATTTCATTGCTCCTGAAACCATCTTGCCTTCAAAAGACATTATTGACGTAGGGGAGGCCCGGGATAGAAAAGATGAAATCGTTTTGGAAACGGCAGATGAACAAAATTCCGTTAAAGAAGAGGCAGAAACCCCTTTATCAGATTCCATTGAAGTAGAGGATATCGAGTTCTTTGATGAAATAGAAATTCCTAAACCTAAAGAAGCGACATCCCCTGATGCTCCCTTTGTTCCTGCCTTTGAGCTTAACGAGATAGAAACGGAATACGGTGATTCGATGGACCAACTTTTAGGATTGGTCGCATCAACTGGAGAGGATTCGGACTCCAACAACCTATTGGAAAACTACAATAAAATAAGTAGTCCCGAAAAGTCAAGATTAGTAAGCAAATTAGGTGATAGTGGGGATGGAAAGGAGCTTCCTCTGCTGGAGCATATTGCGGAAAATGAGGCGGATTCCGAGCTGCGTTTCCATGCATTTAAAAAGATACAATCCATTCAAGAAGATGCACCAGATGAAAACGACAATCATACATCCAATAGTTTTGATTTGTTACTGGAGCAACAGAGCGTTTTTTATCCCCTATATCATTATACCGATGAGATCGATGCAAAATTGATCCTATTGGAAGAACTCATGACGGTCGGTGACACTAGGGATCTTCCATTTTTGGAAAGCCTCTTGTTAGAGGAAGAAAAAATTATTGTAAAAAGGGCAAAAAAGGCAATTAACGTTCTTAAAGAAAAAGGGGAAGACTGCAAATCGGAATTGCATCATGGAAAAGTGAATGAAGAAGATGAAAAAGTAACGGAAAATCCGGGTACGGAACAAGAGGTTTCTTTTGAAGAAGACAACAGGATTCCTATGGAACTTTTCCTTCTCTACGAAGAATTGGGCATTGAATCATCCAACGGGCAAGAAAGGAAACCTTCACCTTTTGATTTTGAACTCTCTGAAGAATTCTTTTTGGAAATGAAAAGTGATGCCTTAACCAATCAAAAGGAAGTCAATGAATAGTGGTGTATTTGACATTCTGGTGGAGTACATGAATGTGGTCTTTTTGGTGTTTTCTACCGTATTATTTTCCATGTTCAGCATTATGGGATACCTCTCTGCAAGAAATTCCATCCACTATCGGAATAAAAATAGCTTTGGGGATCTCTCAAAAGTCATGGCCTCTCCATTGGCCCCATCCATAACCATAATCGCACCTGCATTTAATGAAGGCATGACCATAGTAGAGAATGTTCGGTCCTTGTTATCCTTAAAATACGTGAATTACGAGGTAATGGTTGTCAATGATGGAAGTAAGGACGATACTTTGGAAAAACTCATCGAAGCCTACCAGCTCGAAAAAATTGATTATACGCTTGATCCCAATTGGAAATCCAAACCGGTACGGGGTATCTATAAATCCAACCAAAAGAGTTTTTCGAAGCTTACCGTAATAGATAAAGAAAATGGTGGGAAATCAGATGCCTTGAATACTGGGGTATATCTCTCTGAAAATCGTTATGTAGGATGTATTGATGTTGATTGTCTGCTTCAGCCCGATGCCTTATTGCATGTTGTTAAGTCCTTTTCCCAACGCTCCAGAAAAAAGGTGATTGCGGTAGGTGGGGTAATTCGTGTTGCAAACTCTTGCATCATCTCTGGAGGAAACTTAGAGCAGATCAACCTTCCAAAAAACTGGTTGGCCAAATTTCAATTATTGGAATATACGCGATCTTTTCTGCTGGGAAGAATGGCTTGGGGGCGTATTGATAGTTTGCTTATTATTTCGGGGGCATTTGGTTTTTTTGATAGGGAAATAGCACTCGCCGTTGGCGGATATGACACCCATACCGTAGGGGAAGATATGGAAATTGTATTCCGAATGCGGAGGTATATGCACGATGAAAACATTCCTTACACCATAGAATATATTCCCGACCCCCTTTGTTGGACCGAGGTGCCTGAAAGTCTAGAGGTTCTGGTAAAACAGAGAGATCGCTGGTCAAGGGGCAATTTGGAGACCCTAAAAAAGCATAAGGATATGTTTTTTAATCCAAAATATGGGAGATTGGGTATGCTAAGTTATCCCTATTGGTTTTTTTATGAATGGATGTCCCCAATTTTAGAATTCTTGGGCTTCTTTTCGATCATTCTCTTTTACTTCTTGGGGATTCTAAATTGGGAGTTCTTTTTGGCCATAACATTGGCGATATACACCTTTAGCGTCATGTTTTCTTTTTACGCCATTCTTTGGGATGTGTATTCCTATAATCAGTATAACAAAACAAAAGATATACTGACACTCATGTTCTGTGCTGTGGTAGAACCTTTCTTTTTCCATCCCATAGTGGTTTGGTCCGCAATCAAAGGGAATTATAAAAAACTGTTTAAAATACAATCTGGATGGGGGGCCATGACCCGAAAGGGATTCAGTAAAACTGCATAATGGAAGTAAAGACCAACATAAAAAAGGTAAGAACCCTAAAGGATTTCACAAGACTCCTTATTGCCTTTGTGTGCTGCTTAGTCATGCTCAGTATATACCAGCAATTGAGCTTATTTTATAATGGGGTAATCGATCGGATATGGAATAAGACCGTCGTTTTACTGGTATTGAATCATCTAGGCTTTTCAGCCATACTTTCCTTTCCCATCCTGTTGTTATTTCGCTTTTTGGAAAAAAGCAAACCAGGAATGGGGTTTAGGGTTACATTGATTTTATTTTCTTCCTTTCTATTGTTTGAGGCAGTATTGATAGAATACTTTATCAGAAACTATTCCTTAATCCACTTTTCAGATATTCAATCGGGCTTTTCCTTGATTCTCAGTGGGGGCATCCTACTAAAATTTACCCTGGTCCTTATGTTTGCTGGGCTTCTATATTTTTTGTTTTACAAGCTATCGTGGTTTTTAAATCCATTTATTGGGAAGATGTACCCATTTACCATCATACTTTTTTTAATGGCCATGGGAACTTCTGTAACTGAAAAAAGACCCATCAACCAAAATAAATCTTTAGACTTTATCACGGATGCCACGGGTTTTGTATTCAATTTCAATGAATATGAGGGAGTAGAATATCCTTTACTCCGGCAATGGAAGGATGAAGATGCTTTTGTAGACCATTTTAACCTATCCCAGACGCCCCCTAATATGGCTATCATCGTTATCGATGGACTCTCGAATGAATTTTTGATGGATGGCAAGTATGCAGGTTTTACCCCGTTTTTGGATTCCATCGCCTCAAAATCCCTCTCTTGGAACCATTTCCTGGCCAATTCAAATTCAAAAACAGATGCGGTACCCAACATTTTGGGATCCCTGCCGCAGGGGAAAAACGGTTTTACTTCTTTGGAACATGCGGCAAACAGGAATACGCTTTTTGGACTTTTAAAGGGTAATGGGTATCATACGGGATTTTATTATGGGGGAAATTCAGCATTAAAAAATTTGAACAAATTTTTGAATGAAGAGGATGTTGATGTCGTTCTGGATAAGTCACGTTTTAATGATACCTATACACTACAAGAAGCGGATAGGGCAGGGGTCACCCTTGGCTATCCGGACAACGAATTATATAAAAAATGGGGAGCATCCTATTTCCCATCCGATCAACCTAAAATAGAGTTCTTTTTAAATCTTAGTACCACAAAGCCTTTTTCCATACCAAACATGGATGACTATATAGAAATGGCTGAAGATGTCTTGGAAAAAAAGGTGTTTGACAGCAGGGACAGGCGCTTTATAAATAAGAACATTGAACTCTTTGCGGCTATGCGATATGCTGATAGTTCCTTAAAAGAGCTTTTTAAAATGTATGCCCTGACCAAAGACTTTGACAATACGTTTTTTTTTATTACTGGAAGTGGTAAGTCCTATATGCCAAGGGACAACACCTTAAAAGGGTACCAAGTACCGCTATTGGTGAACTCGACCCTACTAAAGGAAGAAAAAATACTACAAAATATCGCCTCCCATCATGATATTGCCCCTAGTATCATACGTCTGGTCCAAGCGAATTACAATCTTGAGCTTCCTGCTAAAACCGCTTTTCTAGGGAATGGACTGCTTAGCAAGAAACCAAAGGTTGCACTTGCCATCTCAAATAAGGGAGTTAAGGCCATAGTTGCTGAAAACCATTTCGTTATGGGGCGTAAGGTGCTGGAAATAGGAAATGGTCTTGAACTATTTCCATCAAATTCAGATGATAGACCATTGCTAAAGAGCGCTTTAAAACTGGAAATGGCCATCAATGCCTATGTTACTTCAGAAGATAAAATAATACCCAAGGAATACGCCATATATGAAACGGGGAAGAAGAAGTTTTCCAAAGAGGAGCTGATATGGATTAGTAGTGTTTTTAATGGAAAGAATTATGATAATGCCTACAGTACTGCACGAAAATTGGCCCATGAAGGGAACTATGACAAATCCTTGATATTATCAACATACATCTTGGAAAATGCTCCAAACAACATTGATGCCCTAATCTTACAGGGTAGGATTTATGCATGGAAAAAACATTATAACAAATCCATTTCACTTTTAGAAAAAGCCGTAGACCTTCATCCCTTTTACCATGATGGATATTCAGCACTATTGGATGTTTACTATTGGTCCGGGAACAACATTAGGGCATCACATATCTATGGGAAGATCAGGGAGAATAACATTGAAACCGTTGAGCTTGTGAAGAAAGTAGAACGTTGTATGGACCAAATTGAAGGCATTGAAGATAAAGGGAATAGTCGTTTGGTAGAAATTCAGTTTGACAAACCGTAAGATGAAGACGATTTTGAGAAATGTATTGGTATTTCTAGTGGTTTTTGAGGTGTTTGCCCAAAAGGCGATGGACGCTGATGCATCATTTCTTCAAGCCAGGGACATTGCCTTTAAGGGAAATTGGGAAATTGCGAGGGATTCTTTGGAACACCTTTTGGAAGTCTACCCCAACTATACCGATGCTAAAATATTAATTGCCAAAACCTATAGTTGGCATGGTAAATATGACCAGGCACGGAGACACTTTAACCGGATTACTTCAATAGAAAAGGAACAAAGGGATGCATGGCTCGCTGCTATAAGGAATGAGGTGTATGCCAAAAACCTAAATATCGCTCTAGGCCTTGCCAACAAGGCCCTGATACATCTCCAAAATGACATTGAAATTGAACAATTGAGAAACCAATTGGTTGAGGATATTAATAAAAAACTTCCGATCCAGGACAAACTAAAGGAAGAACATCGGGAAGCGCTTACTAGAAATCAGATTTCAGTATCCAGCAATTTAGAGATTTTTGATATTGTATTTGATCCTATGTATCAAACTAATATTGAATATCAACGACAGACCAAATATGGTAAAATACTCCCACGGATAACATATGCGCAACGTTTCAATACTAGGGGAACCCAATTTGAAGTGGATGGCTACCCAATCATCTCCAAAATGTTTCACGGCTATTTTAACTATGGGTATTCAAATTCTGTGATATTTCCCAAGCATAGGGCAGGAGTGGAGCTTTATGCTGAACTACCAAAGGCTTTTGAGGTTTCTTTGGGGGCTAGGTATGTAAGGTTCAATGAAGCAAATGCATCTATCTTTACCGGGTCCTTTGGCATGTATCGAGGTAATTTTTACGTTGCTGCCAGACCCTATGTTTCTGCTAGGAATGATGGTCAGATGGGTTGGGCAGGCAATGTCATGGCCAGGAAGTATGGCAGGGATGGAAATAATTTTATAGGTCTAAGGGCTTCTTATGGATTTGATGCGGAGTTGAATCAATTTATTGTTGATGGCGTCTTACTCTCCGAAACACAACTTTTTCTGGAATCCCAACAATTTCAATTGGAATACCAATTTTCAAATCGCGCTAGCACGAATATGTATACTTTGAATGCAGGTGTAAGGAGACAAGAGCTCATGTTTGATTCCAGGAGCTTCTTTTGGGCCGTTTCGGCCGGGTTAAAATACCAGTTTCGTTTTTGAAAGAATTTTCTTATTTCAGCTTTTACAACAACTTTAACATACTTCACCACAAAATATTGTGCTTACATAATGTTTGGAATATGTTAGCGTTAGTCATATAGCACCCGAATTAAAAACCTAATCTACAACTATGTTATACGATACGTACGGCGAAGAGTATCTTGCCTTTTTACAGGAGCTAAATGAAATTTTGAGTATGAACGAACTGGCAGAACTCGATTACCTATAAACTGCCCCAAAACGTACAGCTATGGATAGCCAAAATCAAGAAAACAGCAATTATGTGAATTTCATTAACAATCTGAATGAAATTCTAGTGAACTATGACATTAGTCAGTTGAATTGTTCTTAAGTTTAAGTGTTTATCAAGAAAAAGGGCTTCAAAAATTTTTGAAGCCCTTTTTTATTATCCCAAATACGTCTTTAAAATACGACATTTGGAACTGTGTCGTAGCTTTCGTATAGCCTTTTCCCTGATTTGTCTAACGCGTTCACGAGTCAAGTCAAAAGTGCTGCCAATCTCTTCCAATGTCATCGAAGGTTGCTCCCCAATTCCATAATACAAGCGGACAACATCTGCTTCTCTAGGGGAAAGGGTATCCAACGCCCTATTGATTTCGGTGTATAAAGATTCATGCATCAAATCCTTATCTGGTCTGGGAGACTCCCCCGCCTTCATTACATCATATAGATTGGAGTCTTCACCTTCTTTTAAAGGAGCATCCATGGAAACATGCCTCCCCGTGTTCTTTATACTCTGTTTGACTTCGGTAACCGTCATATCCAGTTCCTTTGCGATTTCCTCTGCGGATGGCGGACGCTCATGGGCCTGCTCCAAATATGAAAAAGTCTTCTTTATTTTGTTGATGGACCCAATTTTATTCAAGGGTAATCGAACCACTCTGGACTGTTCGGCCAAGGCTTGTAATATGGACTGCCTGATCCACCACACGGCGTAAGAAATAAATTTAAAACCTCGGGTTTCATCAAATCGTTTGGCGGCCTTCACCAGTCCAACATTACCTTCGTTAATGAGGTCAGGCAATGTAAGTCCTTGATTCTGGTATTGCTTGGCAACTGAAACTACAAATCTTAAGTTGGCGTTGGTAAGTTTTTCCAAAGCTAGTTGATCCCCACGTTTAATGCGCTGGGCCAATTCCACCTCTTCATCTGCAGTGATTAATTCTATTTTGCTAATATCTTGTAGGTACTTGTCAAGGGATTTGGATTCACGGTTGGTTACTTGTTTAATGATCTTAAGTTGCCTCATTCGTGTTCTAGGTTTAGTGAAAATATAAGTTCTCATAATACATTTTTAACATCGTATTTCCAAATGGAATGATGGATTCTTTTCAAAAATTTATCAGAAGATCCCGTTTTGCCAAATAAACCTTTACCTGTTGATAGTATCTTAATATTATAATCCGGATTATGCTTTATCTCCATTTAAAATTGCCCTAATTTTGTAGGGTTTTTTAGTTCATGGCCTAATTCCCTTTTACCTTGGAGGTACAAAAAGAAGTTGTTGGAAAAAGACTTTACGATTATCAGAAAGAGGATTTAGAGAAAATCTTCAAGGAGCTTGATGTCCTGCCTGAAGGTGGTAATTTGCTCTATCAGCTACCAACCGGTGGTGGTAAGACCGTTGTTTTTTCAGAAATCACCCGAAGGTACATCAAAACCACAAAAAAGAAAGTGGTCGTCCTTACGCACAGGATTGAATTAAGCCATCAAACCTCTAAAATGCTCCAGGGATTTGGGGTAAGCAATAAAATCATCAATAGTCAGGTAAAGGAACTCAATGATCAAGATGACTATATGTGTTTTGTGGCCATGGTCGAGACCCTCAACAATCGGCTTCAGGAAGACAAAGTGCAAATCAATAATATTGGTCTCGTTATCATTGATGAGGCGCATTATAATTCCTTTAGAAAACTATTTAAATATTTTGAAAAGGCGAATATTCTTGGGGTTACGGCAACACCCTTGAGTTCCAACATCAAGCTACCGATGAAGGACCACTACAAAAAATTAATTGTCGGTAAGTCCATAAAATCCCTCATCCAAAATGGATATTTGGCCAAAGCGAATCTCTATAATTATGATGTAAGCCTAAGAAGTTTAAAACTTGGGATACATGGTGATTATACCGTAAAATCCTCGGATGAGTTCTACGGCAACCATGGCATGCTTGGGAAATTGCTGACCGCATATGAAGAAGTTGCAAAAGGCACCAAAACCCTTATTTTTAATAATGGGATCAACACTTCATTTTATGTCTATGAGACTTTTAAAAAGGCGGGATACAACGTTCGCCATTTGGACAATCGGAATAGTGCCTCGGAACGGGTAGAGATATTGGAATGGTTCTCGAAAACCCCAGATGCCATTTTGACTTCGGTTAGTATTTTAACCACTGGTTTTGATGAACCCACCGTTGAGTCCATTATTTTGAATCGAGCGACTCGTTCCCTTACCCTTTATTTTCAAATGATTGGACGCGGGTCTAGGGTATTGCCAAATAAGAACGAATTCAATGTAGTGGACTTGGGAAACAACATTGCACGTTTTGGACCATGGGATGAACCTTTGGACTGGCAGGAGATTTTCCATTTCCCTGATTTTTATCTAGAGAATATCAAGAATGACGAGGAAATTGAGAAGGAATTTATCTATGAGATGCCGAACGAATTGAAAGCCAAGTTTTCTAAATCCGAAAATATCCATTTTGATGTCAAGGCAGAATACAAAAAAGTTTTTGCCGAGGGCAAAAAATCAAAATTGGTGCTGGAGCGAAGTATTGAGCAACACGCTCAAATCTGTGTAGAGAACAGTGAAGATGTTTTTGATGCCAGAATTCTGGCCAAAGCTTTGAAGGAAGAGATTTCCTTCCGGGTGCGGCAGTACTCCTATTGCATCATGAACAATACCAAGAACTACAAAGAGTGGTTGGAAGAAGACTATGAACGAAAACTTCGCTCCAACATCTCTAAAAAGTTCGCCCAGCGCATGTAGATGGGGAAACTACTTGTCATCGGGCATGTATGGCCAGAACCCTCAACTACGGCCGCTGGAAATAGAATGATTCAATTGTTGGAGGCCTTTCTGACAAATGACTATACGATTACTTTTGTTTCTACAGCATCCAAAACCCAGTATACCCATGATTTGATGGTCATGGGTATTGAAGAAGTGCCCATTCAATTGAATGATTCCCGTTTTGATGAATTTGTAAAAGTATTAAAGCCCGATGTGGTAGTGTTTGACCGATTTATGGTCGAGGAACAATTTGGATGGCGGGTTGTTGAAAACTGCCCATCTGCTCTGCGCATTTTAAACACAGAAGATTTGCATTCCCTAAGGGAATACAGGGAGAAGTGCATCAAAGGAGAAATGGAATATGAACATTGGGAATGGCTTAAACAAGAAAAAACCAAAAGGGAAATTGCAAGTATCTACCGTTCCGACCTTACCTTGTTGATCTCTGCTTTTGAGAAAACCTTGCTCCAGAATCAAGTAACTGTAGCACCCCATCTTTTATGGCATTTGCCCTTTATGCTCGATACCATTGACAACAATACACAGGGGGAATGGCCTAGTTTTGAACAGCGCACCGACTTTGTTTCTTTTGGCAATGGAAAACATACACCAAATGTCGATTCCTACCGCTATTTAAAGGAAACCATTTGGCCTTTAATACGAAAAGAGTTGCCCAAAGTAAAACTTCATATTTACGGCGCTTACCTTCCCCAACACATAACAGAAATGCACAATCCCAAGGAAGGCTTTTTAGTGCATGGTTGGACTCAGGAATTGGCAAAAGAAGTTAAAAAAGCGAAAGTAGTTCTCGCACCACTGCGCTTTGGGGCGGGAATTAAAGGGAAGCTGGCCTTTGCAATGCAAAATGGAACCCCGAATATCACCACATCGGTAGGAATGGAGGGCATGACTACTGATAATTTATGGCCTGGGGATATTGGGGACAATCCTGAAATCTTCGCCAAAAAGGCCATTGAACTGAACGGTGACAAGAGGACATGGCAAAAAGCCCAGAATAGGGGAGTGGCGATTGTAAATTCAAATTTTAGTAAAGCGTCCTTGACAAAAGCCTTTTTTCAACAAATTGAACAGCTGTCCCAAAATTTGAAAAACCATCGACATCAAAATTTTATTGGCAGCCTCTTACAACATCAAAGCTTGGCTGCAACTAAATACATGGGGAAATGGATAGAGGAAAAGAATAAACGGGTTAAAAACCAATAACTTCAACTTTTCGGAGCTCTTCCACATTTTGAACCCCTAACTGCACCATATTATTTTTTAAATCATCGATCAAAATGTTGGCGATATGATCCCCACCATATTTCCCTAAGGCAGCAACACCATAGATAAAAGGCCTTCCTGCCAATACAAAATCTGCCCCTAGATACAATGCTCGCATGGCATCAAGACCTGAACGAATACCACTGTCAAATAAAATGGGTACTTTACCCGCTACTACCTTAGCAATTTTCGGTAGTGCTTCCATGGCAGGGACAGCGCCATTGAACTGTCGCCCTCCATGATTGGAAACGTAGATACCATCCAATCCGATTTCAATAGCCTTTTGTGCATCTTTGGGGTGCAGAATACCTTTTAGAATAGTAGGGCCCTTCCAGGCTTCCTTCAGCTCTTGGCAGTACTCCCAATCCAAAGTACCCCCTAAACGATTGCCCACAAATCCGCTCACAAATTTCATGTCGGAATTGTTGGTATAATGTTCAACCGTCCGCAGTCTGGGCAATCCCCTGCGTAAGGTATGATAACTCCAAATGGGATGGGTTATACCTTGCCAAATCAATTTTGTTGTGATCTTGGGAGGAATGGAAAGTCCAGCTTTTTTACTCCGTTCCCTGCGACTGGCCATGGGCACGTCCGCGGTAACCACCAAAACTTTAAATCCTGAATCTTTTGCCCGTTGTAAAAGTGAATCCCGTACTTCCTTGTCCTTTGGGGGATAAAGTTGAAACCAGCCCATTCCGTCGGCATGTTGACCCACTGTCTCTGGAGTTTCGGTAGCTACGGTACTCAAGCAATACGGGATATCCTTTCGTTTTGCTGTTGCCGCAAGATGGTGTTCCACTCTGGGCCACATTAATCCCGTGAGACCCACGGGGGCTATTCCAATAGGCGCGGAATAGTTTTTTCCAAATAGTGTTGTTTCAACTTGGGCCTCTAGCGACCCTTTACAAAAACGGGGTGAAAACCGAATGTTATTGAAAGCCTCCTTATTTGCAATTAAAAGGTTTTCGTCACCCGTGCCAGAAGCCAAATATTCCCATGCCACATGAGGCATTCGTTTTTTCGCTTTTACTGCTACATCTGAGATTCTTGGGTAGCGATTGGAAAATCTAGCTAGTTTGGATTCATGGCCCATGCCATGAAAATAGCGGAAAATTTATAAAGGGGTCTTTTCGTTCTCTGTCCTTCGTTTTGCCAAACCATGTGCAGCCTCTTTTTATTTTACTTAATTCTGGCGCTTGCATTCCAATACCTCTAGTCACTTTTTATACATAATAGTGGAGGGAGTCACTTTAGGAAGTATTACTAAACCATCGTACCCAGCAATGGTTTTTTTTAAGAAAGCGCTTTCTATCTTCAAGTCACCTTTTCCTAGTAATTTCCGCATTGGTTTTAAGTCAAAAAACACCCATTCCCTTTCTTTTATCAAATGGGCCAACGGAAGAAGTGCATTTAGTTGGGAGGCTTTATTCGCGATGTCGAATGGATTTGATTTCATCCCCTCCGCTAGGAGAAAGGAATTCATCTCGCCTTCTTTGCCGATAACCATAAGGTGATAGGAGGACGTTTCTTCAGCATCGGCAATGTTGGAAACAAAATTCCCAATATCATATCCTCCAACGATACTTAGGCCTCTGCTTATGTGGTATGCACCAAATTTATAAAGTACTTTTCCATAGCGCTTTCCTTTTATGCTAGCATCGATATAGTAGTTTAGCAATTTAGACTTCATTCTTCCCGTACGTGTATAGTAATCGGCATTATCAATACCATTATAAATCCTCCAACTCGCTTCAATTTCATTCAATATGTTCTGGGCTTCTTTACTTTCCGTCTTTATGGCCTCCCATAGCGCATCAAACACTTCTTTTTTGGCTGAATAAACAAAAAGTCGATTATAATCTCCGGTTCTAGTCGCCTCGTCAAATAATTGATCGGAGCGCTCTGCAAATTTTAAAGTCAACGCTTTGGCCTCTTTTGAGGTACATAATTCACTTAATCTTTTGAACACGATTCCGGTTGAAAAAAGTG
>JBCBZA010000129.1:0-11716 GCA_039815575.1 Bacteroidota bacterium
CGAAATGGTCCAAAAACTATGGGCCAGTTTGTTCTTTTTGTGGTTTCCCTCAATATTGACACCCAAATCCAGACGGTAGAAATCAGGTATCCTAAATTCATTGCGATCACTGAAGGCTACAAAATCTGCGTTGTTGAAACGGAACGTGCCAATAGGAAAGGTAACTGGCCGGCCGGTCTGGTACACAAAGTTTGCCGAGAAACTGTAGCGCCTGGTCAACTTGTAGTTCGCAATCAAACTCACATCATGGGGCTTGTCAAAATTAGAGGGAAAGAACTCCCCGCCATTAATGCGTTCTTCACTGAACGGACTGTCAAATCGATACTTGGACCTTGCATAGGTATACCCCAGCCATCCATTGAATTTTCCTCTGTTCTTTTTGATGAGGAATTCGATTCCATAGGCCCTTCCATCCCCTTGTAGTACCTCTGTCTCTACATTTTCATTAAGGAACAGGTCCGCGCCAGTTTTAAAGTCAAGCACATTGTCCAGCTCCTTGTAATAACCTTCCAGGCTTACTTCATACATATTATCGTTAAAGTTTTTATAGAATCCAAGTGATGCTTGATAGCCTGTCTGCGGTTCAATGTTAAGATCGGAAAGCTTCCAAGTATCGATGGGAGAAACCGTAGTGTTGTTGGATAAGGTATGAATGAACTGAAAGGAGTTGTTGAAACTGGCCTTGACCGAAAAGTCAGGGGCCAATAGATACCGAAGGGCAACCCTTGCCTCAGGCCCACCATAGGTCTCAATAACCTCTCCACTACCATAAGTAATGGTATCCCGCACCGTGGCTTCATTTCTGGGTTGACCCTCAAAGTAGGTCCGTTGGGTTCCAGAGCCCAAAGCAGCAAAGAAGGCGTAGCGCAATCCCAAATCAACACTGAGTTTATCTGTAATATTGATTTTATCCCCAACAAACAAGGCCCCTTCAATCGCTTGTTCCTCATCAATAAAGAGCGGGGCAATATCAGAATTTCCTCCTGTGGGTTCGATACTCCCAGGATTTACGGAATATAGTTTGGCAGAAATTCCATAGTCCAAAGAATGGGTATCATTTAAGCGTGTATTCAACTTATACTTCAGTTCCGTTTCATTAATACTATAGTCCAGGTCAAAGTCTGTATTCGCCTCTCCATCGAAATCAATCCCAAAACGATAATCACTATTGGCAAGCATCAACGCGCCAATGGTCTTTTCGCTATGCCTATGGTCCCATCGTATGGACGCCAAACGATTGGTGTAATTGTACAAAGAATCAGAAGTAATACTGAAATCATCCCTACTGAAATAAGCCGTTCCCTTGATTTCACTGTTTTCATTGAATCTATGGTGGTATTTGGCAATCACATCAAAAAAAGATGCCTGACTATTGTTTAAGGACTCTTCGTCCAACGAACGCAATATCCAATCTGCATAGGCGCCACGTCCCCCAATTATTAGTGAGGAAGTATCCTTTTTCACTGGGATTTCCAGAGCCAGATTTCCAGTGACCGGTCCTATGGAACCCTCCCCCGAAAACTTTTCCACATTACCATTCTTCGTCCTAATATCAAAGACGGAGGACAAGCGCCCTCCAAACTCCACCGGAACACTGCCCTTGTATATATCAGCCCCTTCCGTAGTGAATGGATTTAGGGCTTGAAAAATTCCAAAAAAATGGGTGGGGTTATAAATCACGGCATCATCCAGTAATACCAAATTCTGGTCAGTCTTACCTCCGCGAACATTTAAACCCGTGGCCCCTTCCCCTGCTGAGGAAATTCCCGGTAAGGCCTTGGCCACTTGAAGCAAATCCCGCTCCCCCAGTACCAAGGGAATGTTTTTGGATTCCTCCAAATCAATACTTTCCGTTCCCGTGCTTGTCTCCTGTACATTGCTAATGGCATCCGCCTCTACGGTAACTTCTTCCAATTGCTGCAACCCTTCTTCCATAGCTAAATTGAGCGTGCCATCATTGTATATCATAAGTTCTCGCTCCATATCTTCGATGCCCATAGCTGTGGCGGATATCACATTATAACCTGATGGGAGTTCAAGGGTGTAATTCCCATTTTCATCGGTTACCGTAACCAAATTGGAACCCAAGGCGCGTATCGCTAGATCGGGAACGGGTTCGCCCGTCCTGTTATTGGTCACTCGCCCCTTTAGGGTAAAACTTGGCCTCAAATCATTGTTGTTGGCCTTTCCAATCCTAACAATGGGATAGTCTCTTTTTTTCCTACTTGTATTCTCCACGAAAAACGCAGGGGGTGGTCTGCTGTCGGTACTAATTTGAGTGCTTTGGGTAGCCAGGGAGTCCGGCCTGCCAAAGAAAAACTTGGGAAGTTCATCGTAAATCACCGTATTCTGCAATAAAATAACACGTTTCTCATCCTCTATAACATAAAAGTTCAAGTCGGTCTCCGCTAACAATTCATTAAGTGCGCTTTGCAAATCATTGGCAGTGGTATCGGATTTCGGAGCAATCCTGCCCTCCAACCAATTGTCCATGAAGAAAAATCGGTATCCTGTTTCGGATTCCAATTGCAAAAGGGCGGTTTTCAGGGATAAGCTATCAGAGCCAACGCGTAGACTGTCTTGCTGTGCGCTGCCCTTCATTGCTAAACCCAAAATCATCACCCAAAGCAACACATGGAGAATTAGGGAAAGAATCCCCACTCTTCTTTCTTTTTGCATAGCTATCATCTTATTGTTATGTTAAAATACTAATTTTTCATATGAAATCGGTTAATCCTTACAAGGATTTCAATTTTTTCAGTAGTTGACGGATAAAATCCTTGTCTATATCATTTTAGTAGGTAGATATTAAGAAAATCATAATTCCCTGATACTGATACCGGTAATAAAACTTGGTTTGGGCTATTTCTTTGGACGAAAACCTTTTTAAACCCAAGGGAAATGGCTTAACATATTTTATACTTACACTTAAAAGAAGAATACTTAGAATTAAGAAATAAAGATGGACGGAAAAGGTTACTTTTTCGGTTTAAAAGTCAGACTGCCCCTTGAAGTCGATTTGATTTCTTCCTCATTCATCATCATTTTTCTAAACTCACCTTTGACATACATCTCCGCTTGATCTTTGTAATGCCTGCTAAGCGGATTTCCGGACTGTCCGGTAGGTAAAATACTGATGCTATTTTCGATATCAGAAAAATCCACAATTCTTCTGGTAGATGGAATGCTGCTCACCTTATATCGTCCATCATCCATAGTCCGAAATCCTTGGTTATTCAAGGTCCCCGAAGTACCTGATGACGGAAAAGGGCCTACGGTAAAATATTTCTTTAAGGAGGGCACCCTGCCTATAGGGTGGTCATGCTCCAAATAATGCACCCTTTCCCACGTCCAATTTTTCCAATCAGCGCCCAATTCAATGGATAATTGCTCCCAAGAATCCAAAAATGCCTTATTAATGATATCCGCTTTGGTTTCCTTTATATCTTGGGTATTGACATTATCCCACCATTTGGAAGATGCATTAAAAAATATTTTTCTCAATTTTAGCTGGACACCATATGACTCATATTCTTTAAAAGAGGAAAATTCATCTGAAAAAAGATTGGTATGGATGTTCTCTTCCATTTTTTCAAAAAACACACCGCCTATGCTATTGAGGCCAAAACTGCCATCCCAAGCTTTGATTTTATCCAAATAAGCTAATTGCTCCGCTGAAAGGCCTTTTATATCCAATTCCTTAAGACAGGCACCCATAAAATTAGTTGCTGTCCTTAGGGTAATATCATTCGCCATTTTGATCATATCCTCTTTGGTCCATCCTTTGCTTTTAGCTTCAATGAGGTCTATTATCCGTCCTGCCCTCCGGCTGGCGTTTGCAAAATAGCCCGGAACATACATTCCTGCGGTAGAATCGGGTTGATTGTTAGCGGAATAGACATATTTCCATGGTGGATTGATTGATTTTGGATTATGTTCAAAATTAAGATACTCCACGGGATCATCGTTGCCACTGGCGCCGTCCAAAATGAATTTGGTACTGGTGCTGTCCGGCATACGATATAATTTTGCCGTACCCCACCACGCAATATTTCCCTTGGCATCGCCGTACATGACATTAAGTCCAGGGGCATGGATATTAGGAAGGGATGCGCTAAATTCCGCTATCGTCTTAGCGTGGTTAATGCCGTAGAGGCCTTGTACCAATCTATTTTCGAACTGGGTGAACAACCAATGCATACTTACCAAGCGCTCCCCCTCTACCCTAGTTCTCTTGGCATAATTAGGATTGACAATGGGGCCACGATGCGTTCTTTTGAAGTGAAACTCTACAGGTCCTATATCTTTTACTTGGATAGTCTTTGATACATATTGGAATTTTCGCCACTCATCCCTGTACCTATATAGGGTGGTATCCATAGGATGTTGTTCTTCAAAATAAAAATTGGTGTCGTCATTGGCCAACATCGTAAAGCCGTGGACCATAGTCCTATCATGTGACAGCAATGGGAATGGAACGCCGGCTAAATAGTAGCCGTATTTCTCATAGCTGGGCGTAACTAAGTGGGCTTCATACCAAACGGAAGGTTGGGCCTGCGCAATATGAGGGTCATTTTCAAACAATACTTTTCCTGAGGCCGTTTTCTCAGGAGCCAAAACCCAACTGTTACTTCCATAGATTTCGGGAATAGGTAGGTGGGCCAAGGCCTTTGAAATATGCCTATGAACAGCTGCCAATTCATTTATTTCAGTGTCTTTGTAAACAGGAATCTTGATTTCCTGGGATGGATCATTTAGGAAAAGCTCCTTGGTGTAAGAGGAATCCAAAACCTGCAATAAATTGGTGTTGACAATATCCCGTGCCCCCTTATTAAAAGTAAAGCCCATATAGGCCACGGCATTGTAGACGTCCTTTAATTCAAACTTTTGCTTTTCTAGTCCAGTAAGGTAAAACTCGACAGGAGTAGGTCCTTCTTCAATAAATTGATTAATGCCGTCCAAATAGGCGTTGGCCAAAATAACACTGGGGTGATCCTTATCCAAATTCACCAAGGCCTTATCATTGTGGTCATCAATACCTAAGGAGAGAAAGAATTTATCAGTCTCCAGGGTCAATTCTCCAAAGATTTCAGATAACCGTCCTGAACCTGCCCTTCTCAGCAGCTCCATCTGCCAGAGCCTGTCCTGCGCGTGTACGTATCCTAAGGTTCTAATGGCATCTTCTTCATTGTCAGCATAAATATGTGGAATGCCATATGCATCAAAATATACTTCCACGGTTTTGGAAATATGGTTCAATTCCTCTTCCCCTTCGTAGGTTGGGGTAAGACTATTTAGAAAAATAAAAAAACCGAGGACTAAAATTGCCAGCAGCCCCAACAGGGCAAGAAGGACTTTTTTAAGTAATCTCATGGGGGATTTTTGCTTGGTTAATTCCTAAAAATAGGTATTGAACTCCTTTAAACAGACTGAATCGTTGAAAAAAATGAGTTTTTGCCTTTATTTTTTACCTTTTTTTGCCCCCTAGTTGTGATATGCCACCCAAAAAGCCCAAATGGTGATCACTTCATGCTAAGCTGATACTTTTCAAGACCCGATTTTAGCCATTCTTCATAGGTATTGATATCAACATATTGAACAGCATTGTTAAGTACTTCCAAATCTGGCGATAACAAAACGTAATAGGGCTGGGATGCCGCATTAAAGTTAATGGTTTGAAAAGTACCCCATTTTTGACCTATGGTTTTAATCGTTTTAATACGACCAGATTCGTATTGGAAATCGAATTGTTTTTTTTCGGGCAGCTCCTTTCTGTCATCAACGTAAAGTGATATCAAGATATAGTCATCCCTTAGCATTGGATACACTCTGGGATCGCTCCAAACATTTTCCTCCATCCTACGACAGTTCACACAGCCCCAACCGGTAAAATCCAGCAAAATGGGTTTGTTATTTTTCTTAGCGATAGCGACACCTTCATCAAAATCTTTATAGCAGTCCAGACCTAAGGGGCAATCACCTTTGGAATCTGTAATGGAATAGAAATCTGGAGGTGGGAAACCACTCAGTACTTTTAAGGAAGTTATATTGGTTAACCCGAGGATCAAATAAAGAGCAAAGCCTACACTCAAGAATCCTGTAATCTTCCTCCCCAATGATAGCCTTTGTTTTGGACCGTCATGAGGGAAACGAAAAATGCCGAAAAGATATAGGGTAAGCAAAACAAATACAACAATCCAGATACCTAGGAAAATTTCCCGCTTTAGCAATCCCCAATTGCCCACTAAATCGGCGTTGGAAAGAAATTTGAAAGCTAGGGCCAGTTCCAAAAAGCCCAATACAACCTTAACGGTAGTCATCCAACCACCAGATTTAGGCAGGGAGTTCAACCAGGCTGGAAATAGTGCAAAAAGAGCAAATGGAAGGGCCAAAGCCAAACCAAATCCGGTCATTCCTACGGTCAAATTGGTTGCAACACTTCCTTCAGCCAAGGTAGTACTTCCCAAAAGTCCACCTAAAATGGGCCCCGTGCAAGAAAAGGAAACAATGGCCAAGGTTAGGGCCATGAAAAAGATTCCTAACCCTCCACCTACCTTGGTCGACGCATTGTCCAATTTGTTTGCCCAAGAACTGGGTAGGGTCAATTCGTAATACCCAAAAAAGGAAAAAGCAAAAAATACGAAGATGACAAAAAACAAAAGATTCAACCAAACATTGGTTGCAATAGTGTTGAGGATTTGGGAATCTACAGAATCAAAAAGATGAAAGGGAAGGCTCAATAAAAAGTAAATCAGAACAATAAAAACGCCGTACAAAAGCGCATTTTTTATTCCCGTGGAACGACTACCGGTATGCTTTGTAAAAAAGGAAACAGTGAGTGGTATCAATGGAAAAACGCAAGGGGTAAGCAGGGCGATAAGCCCTCCCAGGAAACCAAGTCCAAACAATACCAAAAGGTTATTGGATGCCGATTTTTGGCCGACTGAACCTTCATTAAGTTTGGATCTATTCTTTAAATCCAGTTGAAGGGCCTTGGTCATGGCCAAGCTCTTTTCGTCCAGCTGCCCCGTTTCCAGAATTACCTCCCCTCCATCCAGGGCTATTGTAAAAACCTCTTCTTTTAATATACAGACCTCTTTGCATATCTGATAATAGAGAATTACCTCTATTTGCTTAACACCTGTATTGAGCAATCTTATGTTTTGCTTAAAAAGCGCCTTATCCTTAAAGAAGGTCTCTTCAACATCAAAGACCTCAGTGTACTTCTTATAGGTTTTCCCCTCTTCGGTTTTTCCCAATAGTTCATAGTCCTTACCAGCCCCAACGAACTCAAATTCACTGGGCATAGATCCTCCTTCGGCAGTGTAGAGGGAGTAAATGAACCATTCCTTGTAAATATCCGCTTTAAAAATGAGTTCATACGCTCCATCGGACAGCTCCTTCACCTCATGACCCCATGTGGCAGGATTTTGGTCGCTCTGTGCATTGGTTAAAAATGTGGAACTAAAAGCCAGTGCTAAAACAATTATGTATTTCATAAAAGCCATGAAATTTTTAGAGTCTCTTTGGTTTGCTGGTCTACTTTGAACCTGTCATCCATTCGTTTTCCCAATACCCATACAATATCGGTAGTGGAGCAAAGCAACCATTGTTCTTCTTTCTGTATGGTAGAATACTTCTCGTCCTTAAAAAATTTAGAGAGCTTTTTCCTTCCCTTCATTCCTAACGGATAAAAATAGTCGCCAATTTTCCATTTCCTTAGTTTTAACGGATAGTTTAACTTTTCCTTATCAACGTAAATGACGTTTATTGAATTGCTTTCCTTAGCATCTACCCTTTCAATCCGTAAATGAATCGGATCATTCCATTCACTTTCATTTTCATTTTCATGGAATTCATACTCCAGCAAAGATGGAAGGGTCAAAGGCGCTAAGATCAAATGTGCCCTATTCTTTATCATACGGTGCGATCTTGACCGAATTTCCTTTCCGCTTTGTCCTTCCAATAAATCCTCTAGGTCTTGCCACTGCGTAAAGCCAAATGGTTTGAACAAAAGGAATATATACCCTTCCAGGGGCTGTAATTTCTTTAATTCATCAATGGGAATATAAAACCTGGCCTCTGATTGCGCGAATAATTTTGCCCTGAGTTCATCCCCATAATTAGTCAACAGTTGGCTACCATGTCCCAGATAGTGCTGCGTTTGTAGAAAATTGAACAAAAAAGAAGGATTAATTTCCCTTAATTTTGGGACTATTTCATGCCGTATTCTATTTCTTAGATATTGAAGTTCTGCATTAGTTTTGTCTTCGCGCCATGGCACCCCAACCGATTTTGCATATTTTAATATATCTTCTTTTGTAAAGGGTAATAAAGGTCGAACTATGTCCTGATTCGATTGTGGGATTCCACGCAATCCGTCCAATCCTGTACCTCGGGAAAGATTGATAAAAAAAGTTTCAAGATTATCATCTGCATGATGTGCTGTGAGCACATAATCAAACCGTTCTTTTGTAGTCAATTCTTTGAACCAATCATAACGAAGATTCCTGGCCTTTAACTGAATGGAACCTTCTTTATCCTTTAAATCGAAGGTTTTTACAAAGCACTGTTTATCATTTTCCAAGGACCACTTTCTTACTAGTGCCTCATCTAAATCAGAGGCCTGCCCCCTAAGCTTATAATTACAATGGGCCAATGCGAAATCATAACCACTCTCCTTGACCAAATAAGCAAGAACCATACTATCCACACCACCGCTACAAGCAATTAGCAGTCTGCTTTTTCCTAGAAAGGGAAAAGTAAGGGCAATGTGATGTTTAAATCTACCCAGCACGGGACAAAAGTAAGCTTTACAACGCTTTTAGGAAGCGCGCCAATGCATCCTCATGGCCTTTGGCGAGTTCTGCGTCCAGAATACCCTTTTCCTTACTAAAGTTCTCCCCATAGCTTGCAAGGGCAAATGTTGAAATGATGTCGGCTCCAAATCGGGGCAACATAACCTCCACAACGCTTAGAGCACCGATACCTCCACGTTTTCCCATTGATGCTGACATGAGCAGTATCTTTTTATCCTGTAAAAATTTACGTTCCAATCGAGAAAGCCAATCCAAGACATTTTTAAAGTAAGCGGAGGGATTGCTATTGTGTTCATTTACAGAAAGTAGTAGCGCATCTGATTTTTGAATATCATTTTTTAATTCTACCAAGGAATTGGAATACCCTTCCTCTTTTTCGAGATCGGCACTATACATAGGGAAAGGATAATTGACCATATTCAACAATTGGATCTCATGGTCCCCTATTAGCGATACACTGTGTTTCACCAATTGATAATTGATGGATGTGGAAGAATTACTACCTGCAAATGCCAAAATCTTAGCCATAAAAATAAATGTTAATAGAATTAGTAATATTCACTAAAAATCAATGAGTTGGGTGTTTTTTATCTAATTTTGTCACCTAAAATAATCCAAATCCCTCTGGATTTCGAATATTAAGTGAACAACGGTTGATGAAAGTAACGTCCAATAGGCTATTTTTTATAGACGCCATACGTGCATGGGCCATCCTGATGATGCTCCAAGGACATTTTATTGACGGACTCCTAGATTCCATTTTCAGAAATCCAGAAAATCCCATTTATAATACATGGTTGTATTTTAGAGGTATTACCGCCCCGGTATTTTTTACCGTTTCCGGTTTTATCTTCACCTATCTTTTATTGAGGGCTCCCGAGCAGGGACGTTCAAACCCGAGAATACGTAAAGGAATTAAACGCGGGCTTCAATTGCTGTTGATCGGATATGCCTTGAGGTTAAATATATTTGGTTTATTCAAGGGTGAAATCTACAATGGATTTTTCTTTGTGGATGTGCTCCATTGTATAGGACTTTCCATTTTAGCTATCATTGGATTTTATCACTTGACGATTGCTAGAAGAAAATCCCTTTTTCCAATTGCATTGGTAACAACAACCATCTTGCTTTTCCTTTTTGAGCCCATATATACACAATGGTCATTTTTGTTTCTTCCTACCGGAATCGCAAACTATTTCACAAAGGTGAATGGTTCGGTATTTACCATTATCCCGTGGCTGGGTTATACTACCATGGGCGCCGCCCTCTCCATATTATTTATTCGACGTAAAAATTTTAAACACCTATACCCCATTGCGATCATAAGTGCTTTATGCATAGGTCTTGGGCTGATTTATCTTTCTTCCCCTTTATTTATGTCCCTGTATGAGACCACACGAATAGAATTGTTTCAATTGGTGTATTTCAACAATTATTTATTCATTCGATTGGGAGACGTTTTTGTGGTCTTTGGCCTTTTTATGTTGCTAAGAAAGTTTCTGACCCATGCCACTTTGTTAAAAATTGGCTCCAGCACCTTATCCATTTACGTTATTCACTTTATTATTCTATACGGCAGTTTTACTGGTTTGGGGCTCTATAAGTTCTTTCATCATGAACTAAACCCTTGGACGGTTATACTCGGGGCGGTGCTTTTCATGTTCGCCTGCACCTATTTGGCCTTGCAGTACAATAGGCATGAGATGGGCTTTAAAGAAAAGGGGGATAGCGCAGTACGCTATTTTAGAGTTCAACTTTATTTGTTTTGGAAAAGGGTATCTCCTGCGGTCCGGGACCAACTAATCAAAATACGATTAGGAATACTCCGTTTTTTGGCATCGGCGAAAAATTGACCCTTCCCTACTTCATCACAATCCAAGTACACTTAGCAGCGTATTCTTTATATGTGCACTGCCCTGTTATCCGTAGCTGCTAGCGCTGCTTCTTTTACAGCTTCCGCATAAGTTGGATGGGCATGGCTCATCCTAGCCATATCTTCTGCAGAAGCACGGAATTCCATAGCCGTTACGGCTTCCGTAATTAAATCTGCACATCGAGCGCCTATCATATGTACCCCTAATACCTCGTCCGTAGTTGCATCGGCCAAAATCTTAACAAAACCGTCAATATCCATACTAGCCCTAGCCCGACCTAAGGCACGCATTGGGAATTGTCCTGATTTATAAGCTACCCCTGCCTCTTTCAACTCTTCCTCCGTCTTACCAACGGCAGCAACTTCAGGCCATGTATACACCACGCCGGGAATTAGGTTATAGTTGATATGGGGTTGTTGTCCAGCCAAAATTTCAGCGACCATGGTACCTTCCTCTTCGGCCTTATGGGCCAACATGGCCCCTCTCACAACATCACCAATGGCGTAAATATGAGATGCTGATGTTTGTAAATGATCATTCACTGCTACCCTGCCACGTTCATCCAGCTTAACACCAGCAGTTTCGGCATTTAGGCCCTGAGTATACGGTCGTCTTCCCACAGAAACCAAACAATAGTCACCTTTAAATTCCACTTCCTGGCCTTTCTTATCGTCTGCTTTCACAATGACCTCTTCCCCTTTGCGTTCCACGGATTTGACTTTGTGGGATAAAAAGAACTTCACTTTTTGCTTTTTCATCACCTTCATCAACTCTTTGGACAATGCGCCATCCATGCCTGGAATAATTCTGTCCATGTATTCAATCACACTTACTTCAGCGCCCAGGCGCTTGTATACTTGACCTAACTCCAAACCAATTACCCCCCCGCCAATAACAATCATATGTTTCGGTATTTCAGTAAGTTTTAAGGCTTCTGTTGAAGTAATGATTCGTTCCTTATCAATTTTTATAAAAGGTAAGGTCGAAGGCTTTGAACCTGTAGCTATTATGCTGCTTTTGGCC
>JBCBZA010000021.1:0-34170 GCA_039815575.1 Bacteroidota bacterium
AAATCTCCAAACCACCAGTTTTCTATAGAAAATGTGATGTTATGTTCTACACCATTTAGGTCATAAATATAAGTTCTTACACATCCTGAAAGAATAAAGTGAACTTCATGTGTTTTCGATTTAGCTTGCAATAAATGCTCCTTTTTAGAAAAGGTGTTTTTATCAAACTTACCGCACATTAGTTCAAGTCCACTATCCGAAATGGACACTATACTTTTTATATGGTCTGCTAATTGGTTCATTCAGCTTACTGCCAACGTAGGAATATAGATCATGATCTATATATCTTTTATGTGTAGAACTAAGATAGGAGATCTTTGATCCCTTTAAATGAAGTTTCCGCCACATGGGTATAGATTTCTGTTGTCTTGGTGGAGTTATGGCCAAGCAACAATTGAATGTGCCTTAAATCAGTGCCATCCTCCAATAAATGGGTGGCAAAACTGTGTCGTAGCATATGGGGCGTCACCTTTTTTTCAATACCGGCCTTTTGTGCGGCATTCGAAATAATCCTTAGCAAACTTGAAGCAGAATATGGTCTATTGCCTGGCCCCTCAAAAAGATACGCTTTTGGCTTGAATTCTTTGTAGTACGACCTTAACTCCTTTAACATTGAGGTGCTCAGAACTGTCATTCTATCTTTATTGCCCTTGGCATCTTTTATAGCTATTAGCATTCTTTTGCCATCAATGTCCCCAAGCTTAAGGTTTAAAAGCTCACTTCTTCTTAATCCTGCAGAATACAGCATTGAAACAATACATTTATGTTTAAGGTTATTGGTACATGCTATCAAGTCCTTTACTTCTGGTTTTGAAAGGACTTTAGGCAACTGCTTTTGTTTTCTTGGCCTTTCAATCGCATAAAATCTGTTGGGCATGCCCATCACCACTTCGTAATAAAATTTGATGCTGTTCACGGCTTGGTTGGCATAGGAATTGGAACGGCCTTCCTGGATAAGCGTTTTTAGGTATTCCCTTATTTCGTTCTCTGTAATGTCTTTTGGGTCAATATCTCCGTAATGGTTGATAAAACGCTCGAATTGAAGGACGTAGGTTTTAACCGTATTGTCAGCATATTTTTTCAGTTCCAACTTGTCAAGATATTCGGCAGGGCATCTTTTACAGCTCTTCTTTAATTTCCTTTTTCTAAACCATTCCACATTCTTAGGCCCAATGGCATTAAGTTCAGCATTGGAATCAAAAAAGTAGTTGCCATTGATCCAGACCTCTCCCCTGAAGGTATTGAAAATAATGCTCAAATTGTCTTTAGTGTTTGCTAAATGGTACATGCCAAACTGGTCAGACCAGTCAACATTGGGTAATTTCCCGACCAAAGCCTGTGTAACTTTATCAGATCTGAACTGAAGGCCAATGTGTTTTTGGCCATTTATAAATAAATGTTTTAAAGTGATGCTCCTTCCTTTGAACATGGTTCTTTTTTTGGAAAGTTGGAAATAATATCCGAATTGATAGTCGTGTTAACCATTTAATGTCGTTTGTAAACGTTTACAAACGTTTGTAATTGAAAATAGAAAAAGGGACGTCAACAAAAAATTGGCATATACGGCCTTTGCTATAGCTATGTTACCTATTTATTGGAGGTCGCCGCCCATAAGCGCTTTATCCAAGAAGTACCAAGGCATAATTCCATTACCACCACCCAAATATATACCAAGGGTCACCCTTGGAAGTGTTTCTAAAATACAAAGTCCCTTGGACCACCTTCAGTTTCATAGAATTTCCATAATCGTATCTTTGCCAAAATTGTTTACATGACCCCTATTTTGGTTGCGGAAAATGTCTCAAAATCCTTTGGAGGGCATACCGCACTAAGCCAAGTTTCGCTAGAGATTCCAAAAAACTGTATCTATGGCCTTTTAGGGCCCAATGGAGCTGGAAAGACCACCTTAATTCGTATCATCAACCAAATCGCCATTCCGGACGCCGGCAAGGTATATTTTGATGGGGAGCCCTTGGCACCCAAACACATTGCCACCATCGGTTATCTGCCCGAAGAACGAGGCCTCTACAAAAGCATGAAAGTGGGCGAACAGGCCCTGTATTTGGCCCAGTTAAAAGGCCTCTCAAAATCCGAAGCCAAAAAACGCCTAAAGTACTGGTTCGAGCGTTTGGAGATTGGGGATTGGTGGAACAAAAAAATCCAGGAGCTCTCCAAGGGCATGGCTCAAAAAATACAGTTTATCGTCACCGTCCTCCACGAACCCAAACTGCTTATTTTTGATGAACCCTTTAGTGGCTTTGATCCCATAAATGCCAATAAGATCAAGGATGAGATTTTAGAACTGAAGAAAAAAGGCACGTCCATTATCTTTTCTACCCACCGCATGGAATCGGTGGAGGAACTCTGTGAGTATATTGCTTTGATCCACAAGTCGCACAAAATCTTGGATGGAAAACTATGGGACATCAAAAAGGCCCATAAAAACAATGTGTTCAAGGTGGGACTCCAGGTGAACGGCGCGGGGGAAGGCCTGATCCATGAACTCCAGGACAAGTTTCAAATCTTGGATCACGTTTTTGATCCTTTTGAAAAACAATTGGACTTCACCTTAAAACTGCCCACGGCAGATACTAAGGAAGCACTGGCAGTACTTGCCAAAAGGGCCAACATCAACCATTTTGAGGAAACCATACCCTCTGCCAACGACATCTTTATACAAACGGTTAAAGCCAAAGGGGAATGAACAAATTAGGATTGATCATTAGGCGGGAGTATTTGGCCAAGGTGCGCAACAAGTCCTTTGTGGTGATGACGTTTTTAAGCCCTATCCTTATGGTGGGCATGATCGTTCTTATTGCCTATCTCACAAAGATCAATGATAGCGAAACCCACATCGTCTCCGTTTTGAACGAGAGTTCCTACTTCCATGGGGATTTTTTGCCCGGGGAGTCGGTTACCTTTGTTGAATTCCAGGGCATTGACCTTAAGCAGGCCAAGGATTCCACGGTTTCCTTGGCCTATGATGGCCTGTTGCACATTCCGGCATCATCAGATCTGGAAAATGCTTCCCAAACTGCTTTTTTATATACCAAGGACAATCCGGTAAGTGAGGTGTTAAATCGCTTGGAGGATATTTTTGAAAACCGATTGCGAAAAAATAGACTGAGCAGCTTAGGAGTGTCCAATGAAGAATTTTCTACCCTGGAAAAGGGCTATGAATTGCAGACCGCCACCTTTGATGGAGAACTTAACTTAAAGGGAATAAACGAGTTAAAAGCTTTTATTGGCGGTGGTTTTGGCTACCTTATTATGATGTTCATTATCATATACGGCGGTTTTGTAATGCGCAGCGTTATTGAAGAGAAAACGTCCAGGATCATTGAAGTGATCATTTCATCAGTGAAACCCTTTCAGCTCATGCTGGGGAAAATCATTGGGAATTCCCTAGCCGGGGTGACCCAATTTGCCATATGGATTTTTTCTGCTTCCCTCTTGTTGTTTTTGGCCTTGCTCCTTTTGGATATTGATATTGCCGCATTGGGGACCAACCCCGTCATGCAGGCAGGTAATATGGGAGCCATGCCGCCTATACCGGATGGGGATAGCGATATGCAAAAATATGCCAATGAACTCTTTAAAATTCCATGGTTGCTGTTGCTGTTTTCCTTTATCATCTATTTTGTGTTGGGCTATTTGATCTACAGTTCCATTTATGCGGCCATTGGGGCTGCTGTGGACAATGAGACGGACACCCAACAGTTTATTTTTCCGATTGTCCTTCCGCTGATGTTGGCTATTTATGTGGGCTTCTTTTCGGTTTTTAGCAATCCCCATGGGCCTATTGCTGTGGGCTTTTCCCTATTTCCTTTAACATCCCCAATAGTCATGCTCATGCGACTTCCAGGTGGGGTGGGCGAAGGAGGGGTTCCTGTATGGCAACTGATACTGAGTATCGTACTTTTAATAGTGACGTTTTTGGCCATTGTATGGCTGGCTGCTAAAATATATCGCGTAGGCATTTTAATGTACGGCAAAAAGCCCACCTATAAAGAATTGTACCGATGGCTTAAATATTAAGGAATGCAGGAAACCAGTAGTGAAATAAAGGAGTTTGTGGAAGAGGACATTTGGGGTTCCCTTCAGGACTTTCTCAACTGGGGACTTCACCTAGGTGAGGGGGATAATTCCATCCATGTGACCATAGGTCTCCTTTTATTGTTGAGCATCGCCATAGTGGCCACCAATTTTTTGCTCAAGCTGTTGCGTAGGCTCTTTACACGTAAAATGACCAGTGAGGATAAACTCAAGTTCATCAGCATTTTTAAGTTTATCCGCTACGTGGTTTACGTTATCGTGTTTTTGGCAACATTGAGTGCTGCCGGTATCAATGTAACGGTCATCCTTACCGCCTCCGCGGCCCTTTTTGTAGGATTGGGGCTGGCCCTTCAAGAACTGTTTCAAGATATTATTGCCGGTATTTTGATTATGGTGGATAAGTCCCTTCAGGTTGGGGACATCGTAGAGGTTGACGATAAAGTGGGAAAGGTTTTTGAAATAAAGCTAAGGACCACTAGGGCCATTACCCGGGATGACAAAATAGTCATTATCCCCAACCATAAATTCATTAGCAATACCATCTATAATTTTACGCAGAACCACAAAACCACACGTGAAAATGTCACGGTAGGAGTGGCCTATGGGAGTGATGTGGCTATGGTCACCCAACTATTGGAAGAGGCCGCCCAGGAACAAAAAGGTGTGCTTAAAAACCCAAAACCCTTTGTACTGTTTGAAGACTTTGCAGATTCTGCACTTTCTTTTTCCATTAACTTCTTTATCAACGACAGCTTTACCGAACCTAGGATTAAAAGCGATATTCGCTATACCATAGACAAGAAATTTAGGGAGAACAACGTTACCATACCGTTCCCACAGCGGGACGTGTACCTTTATCCACAAGCGCCATCGAAAAAACAGTGAGAAGAAAGTATTTCTACCTGATCAATCAGCTCATTTTTTTAAGCTGTTGGTTCGGTGTCTTTGGGTATCTAAATGCCCAGAGTACGGACCTCTTTCGTGCGGAATATCTTCGAATACCGGAAAACAATACAGGGATCAATACCTCTCGCTACCGCATTTTATTGAATGTCCCACTTAAAATCAATAAAAAGGACTTTTTAGTACTGGGCGGGGAGTATAACCAATTTGATATCGATTTTAGAAGAACCTTTCCCTTTGATAAGGACAATGTGGAAAAACTACATATTGTAGACTTCAATCTTGGCTATATTACCAAATGGAATGAGGATTGGCGGTTGGTAGGTATTGTGACGCCTAGGATTGCCTCCAACCTTACCCATGGTATCTCAATGGATGATATTTTCTTTAATGCTACGGCCAGTTTTTGGAAAGAAGGGGACAAGGCCGAAAAGCCGTATAGAATTGTTTTAGGTTTGTCCTTTAACAGTACCACGGGGCTACCCTTTCCATTGCCATTGGTCAGTTATTACAGGAGGTTTCATCCCAATTGGTCCTTTACTTTGGGCATCCCCAAGTCCAATTTTAAATACCACCCCTCAGAAAGGCATACGTTTCAATTGGCATTATCATTGGATGGCTATTTTATAAATGTCCAGGATGATATTGCATTGCCGGATGGTGGTGTGGGATCAAAAATTTCGTTATCCGCCTTGGTGGCAAATGTGGGGTATCAGTATAATTTCAACACAAATATGTCGCTTTATGGTCTTTTTGGACGTTCCCTCTTTTTGGACAGTACCCTGCGGGATGATAACCGTAATGACGTATTTTTATTGAATAATGAGGCAAACCTATTTCTCCGTGTAGGATTTAGGGTTTCCGTTTTTTAAACACAACAGAATGTCTAGAATATTGGTCATTGAAGATGAGGTTGCCATTAGGCGCGTATTGATTAAAATCTTATCCGAAGAAAATAGTGAGTATCAAGTTTCCGAAGCGGAAGATGGTGTAAAAGGCTTGGAAATCCTAAAAAAAGAGGACTTTGATTTGGTGCTCTGCGATATAAAAATGCCCAAAATGGATGGTGTTGAGGTTTTGGAAGCTGCTAAAAAGGAAAAGCCCGAAGTGCCCTTTATCATGATTTCTGGCCATGGCGATTTGGACACTGCTGTGAATACCATGCGTCTAGGAGCCTTTGACTATATTTCCAAACCCCCAGACCTTAACCGATTGTTGACCACGGTAAGAAACGCCCTGGACAGGAAGGAATTGGTGGTTGAAAATAAAATTCTAAAAAAGAAGGTCAGTAAGAACTATGATATGATAGGCGATAGTCCAGCTATCGGTACTATTAAGGATATGATTGAAAAAGTGGCCCCCACGGATGCCAGGGTTTTGATAACGGGCTCCAACGGGACCGGAAAGGAATTGGTAGCCCACTGGGTACACCAAAAAAGCCAGCGTTCCAATGCGCCGTTCATAGAGGTAAACTGTGCCGCCATTCCTTCAGAACTGATAGAGAGTGAACTTTTTGGACATGTAAAAGGTGCGTTTACCTCTGCCGTAAAAGATCGGGCCGGTAAATTTGAGACGGCCAATAAAGGGACCATTTTTCTAGATGAAATTGGGGACATGAGCCTTTCGGCACAAGCCAAAGTCCTTAGGGCACTTCAAGAAAACAAAATCTCCCGCGTAGGGTCGGACAAGGATATTAAGGTGGATGTCCGTGTGCTTGCCGCAACCAATAAAGATCTAAAAAAGGAAATTGCCGATGGTAAATTTAGGGAGGACCTCTACCATAGGCTGGCGGTGATACTTATCAAGGTTCCTTCCTTAAATGATCGCCGCGAGGATATTCCCCTCCTTATTGAGCATTTTTCCCAAAAAATCGCTGACGAACAGGGATCGGTCAGAAAGTCGTTTGCCCCCAAGGCCATTGCCTTATTAAAGAGCTATGATTGGACCGGGAATGTCCGGGAATTGCGTAATGTGGTGGAACGATTGATTATCCTTGGAGGGAAGGAAGTGAGTGAGGACGATGTAAAACTTTTTGCCAGCAAGTAGCTTATTTAATAGGGCAGCCCTCCAGTTTTTTTAAGGCTTCAAGAGATATGGTCTTTACTCGGGTATGGTAACGTCGCTGTGCCTTGGTTAGGGTACTCCGTTCTAGATTACGGTCAGATTTATTGATGATTTTTGTAATAAAGTTAAAAGCATCCTCGCAATCTACGTGTTGCACCACTGCTTCCAATGAGGTTTCGAATTCCGTAAGGCTCTGGTCCATTTTCCGCTGCATTTCTTTGGCGGGACTTATTAGAATACCCCCTTGCTCATTTAAAACCTCCTTAGTGTTCATGACCAAAATATCATCCCCATAGGAGCTCACATAATCGTCTTGGAAGTTTTTTAATGCATCTAGCGTGACCAAGGTGTTTTGTAAGGCCTGCTTAAGATAGCTTTTAGCATCTTCCAAGGAGGTGGACCTCACTGCCTTTTTAAGATTGAATTCCGTATCCTTGGCGGTTTGTATAGCAGGCTCACAACCGCATTCGTTTAAATGGGTTTTGGTCTTTTCCAAACTGCTCAGTGCCTTAAAACCATGGTATTTGGCCATCTCCAGCGAAGAGGTTTCCAAGGCTCTTTGGGTGTGGTCTTTAATGGACCTAACATCGCTATCGGCCCTTTGGCATGCCTGGATGCCCGTAAAGGAAAGGAGCAATAGCAGTCCTAAAAGGCCTAGGACAAGGCCCAAGTAGGGCACTATCTTTAAGTAGGCTTTCATCTGAATTGGATTTGGTCCCATAAAATTAGTTGATGCTAGGGTGAAAAGGGAATTCCATCGGCAAACAGCGGGTTTTGACTACAAAAGGGGAAGAAATTTAAATTTCTCGATAAACGGTAAATGGAAGATGGGCTATGCACCACTATGAAAAATATGTATATTTCTGGCTATGGAAGACATTAATAGTGACAAATACAGGATAACAGGCGCTTCAAAGCTCCAGGATATCCCCACTTTTGAGGATTTTGGAAAAACAGGGAAGCAATTGGAAAAGGCACTGGAGCATGTCAGCAAGGAATTGGCAGATTTTCAGGATACCCTTTATGCCCATGGAAAGTATGGCGTATTGGTCTGCTTACAGGGCATGGACACCGCAGGAAAGGACAGTCTTATACGTGAAGTATTCAAAGAACTCAATGCCAGGGGGGTAGAGGTCCATAGTTTTAAGGTTCCCAGTAAATTGGAGCTACGTCATGATTATCTTTGGCGCCATTATATTGCCCTTCCTGAACGGGGTAAATTTAGTGTCTTCAACAGGACACATTATGAAAATGTGCTCGTCACCAAGGTGCATCCTCAATATATTTTGGGTGAGAATATACCGGGAATAAGGGATATCTCTGATGTCAATGACGAATTTTGGGAGAATCGCTACCGACAGATCAATGATTTTGAGCGGCACATCTCGGAAAACGGTACCCTGGTCTTTAAGTTCTTTCTACACCTTTCAAAAGAGGAGCAGCGCCAGCGTTTGTTGCGACGACTTCGGTTGAAACGAAAAAACTGGAAGTTTTCACCGGGCGATTTAAAGGAAAGGAAGCTCTGGGATAACTACCAACAATGCTATGAGGAGGCCATTAATAAAACTTCCAAATCATATGCCCCGTGGTATATTGTTCCAGCAGATGATAAGAAGGCAGCGCGTTTGATCGTAGCTTCCATTTTATTGCAATCGTTAAAAAAGTATAAAGATGTAAGGGAACCGGAATTGGATGATGAAATAAAAGCTAACTTAGAATCCTTCAAACAACAATTGGAAAAAGAAAGCGAATGAATGCCAGAATACTACTTCTCCTCTTTTTAAGCTGTACATTTCTTGCAAGATCACAATCCGAAGACGAAAAACAATTAAGGGCCATTTATGATATGGCCTTGACCCAAGGAAAGGCCTATGATTGGTTAAACTACCTGTCCAATCAGATAGGAGGGCGCCTCTCGGGGTCGGTACAGGCCCAGGAGGCGGTGGAATATACCAAACGTCAAATGGATTCCATAGGCTTGGATAGGGTATGGTTACAGCCCGTCCTGGTCCCTAAATGGGTACGGGGCACCCCCGAATTTGCGTACATAGAAACCAAACCGGGGATTACGACCAATGTTCCCATTTGTGCCCTTGGTGGCTCCGTCGCCACACCAGACGGAGGTTTAAAGGCCAGGGTGGTAGAAGTTCAGGGCATAGAAGATCTGGAAAAACTGGGAGAGGAAAAGATCAAAGGAAAATTAGTCTTTTACAATCGTCCTATGGACCCCACTCAAATTAGTACGTTTGCAGCATATTCCAGTTCCGTGGACCAACGCTATTCCGGGGCGGTCGAGGCCGCAAAATACGGCGCCCGCGGTGTTATTGTTCGCTCCATGAACCTTAGATTGGATGATTATCCCCATACGGGGGCAATGAGCTATGGCGATATGACCGTTGAAGATCGTATTCCTGCTGCCGCAATTAGCACCAATGCAGCTGAATTGTTAAGCACCACATTAAAATTAAATCCGGATATTAAGTTTTTCTTCAAACAGAGCTGTAAACAGTTTCCCGATGTGGAATCCTATAATGTTATTGGCGAGATTCGGGGATCGGAATATCCCAATGACATCATGATTGTTGGGGGGCACCTGGATTCGTGGGACTTGGGGGATGGCTCGCATGATGATGGCGCTGGCGTGGTTCAAAGTATGGATGTACTTAGACTCATAAAAGCAAGTGGCTATCGACCTAAGAGGACCATAAGGGCCGTTCTTTTTATGAATGAAGAAAATGGACTGCGAGGCGGAAATAAGTATGCAGAAGTAGCCAAATCAAAAAACGAAAAGCATGTCTTTGCATTGGAGAGTGACGCAGGCGGCTTTACCCCAAGAGGGTTTTCCTTTGACTGTTCGGATGAAAATTTTGGACAGGTAGAAAGCTGGAAATCCCTTTTTGAGCCTTATTTGATCCATATGTTCGTACGCGGCGGAAGTGGTGCAGATATAGGGCCCCTAAAGGATGGGAATATTGTTTTGGCCGGGTTACGCCCTGATTCCCAACGCTATTTTGACCACCATCATGCCGAAAATGACACTTTTGAACACGTAAACAAGCGCGAACTTGAATTGGGGGCGGCCACCATGGCAAGTTTGGTGTATTTAATGGATAAATATGGAACGGTTCCACCGAAAAAAGTGAAAGGGTAGTTCCTTTCATTTGCAAGCCTTACTTTTGCAGCCTTAAAAAGAATAAGATGCAAGAAGGACTATTCGCCAAGTTCAATACGACCAAGGGCGAGATTTTAATAAAACTGACCCATACGAAAACCCCGGGAACCGTAGGAAATTTTGTGGCTTTGGCCGAGGGCAATTTGGAAAATAGTGCCAAGCCCCAAGGCAAACCCTATTATGATGGATTAAAATTTCATAGGGTCATACCGGATTTTATGATTCAAGGGGGGTGCCCACAAGGCACGGGTACCGGGAGTCCAGGATATCAATTTGAGGATGAATTCCATGACGATTTAAAGCATGATGCCCCTGGAGTCCTGTCTATGGCCAATGCTGGCCCAGGAACCAACGGTAGTCAATTCTTTATTACCCACGTTCCTACCCCATGGTTGGACAATAAGCATACGGTTTTTGGACATGTGGAACAAGGTCAGGAAGTAGTGGATGCCATTGCGCAAGGAGATACCATTGATTCCTTGGAAATTATCAGGGCAGGCGCGGAAGCGGAAAAGTGGAATGCCATTGAGGCATTTAGGACTTTTGAAGGGGAAGGTGAAAAGCGCGAAGCAGAAAAAAAGGCCAAAGCGGAAGAAGCTATGGAAAAACTGGCCGCTGGTTTTGAGCAAACGACCTCGGGTCTTCGGTATAAAATAATTCAAAAGGGCAATGGAGCTAAGGCTGAAAAAGGTAAAACCGTTGCCGTTCATTATGAGGGCAGCCTGGATAACGGACAGGTCTTTGACTCATCATACACCAGAAAACAACCTATCGAATTTCCATTGGGCGTAGGCCAGGTAATCCCAGGATGGGATGAGGGAATTTCGTTACTCCAAGTAGGTGATAAGGCACGTTTTGTGATTCCTTCGCATCTAGGATATGGCAGTAGGGGTGCAGGGGGTGTTATTCCTCCCAACGCTACCTTAATATTTGATGTGGAACTAATGTCAGTAAACTAACATAGTGCGTCAAAAAACGAATTAAAAGCTCCTTTTTAAGGGGCTTTTTTATTTTGCCTTGTTCACACTGAGCAAAAGCAAAAACAAATTAATGACAAGTAAAAATAAGAGCACGGTAAAAAAGGCATTCATGATTTGACTGAGGTTTGATGGTTATTCAGAATCTTTCCCTAATAACAATACAACGGACAAAAACCCTACTTTAGTATCGAAACAATTTCATTATCAAATACTTGATAGGATTTTTTAAGATTGCTGGTGGATTTCAGTGATCCAAAGTAACCAATGGGCCGCAGGGTTTTATGGTACGTTTTGGTTAAATAGGTTGCATAAAAAAACCGCTGGTTAGGAGCGGTTAAAGCATGCTTATGTGATTCCCTCTAGACCGTTGGATCCGGGGTCAACCTCAAATAAGGTCGTATTTCCTCAACGCCTTTTGAAAATAGTTCTTTTGCCTGGTCCGTTGGGATTTTAGGACTGACCACAACATCTTCCCCATTGTTCCAATTTGCCGGGGTGGCCACTTTGTGATATGCCGTTAATTGCAATGAATCAATGACACGTAACAGTTCGTAAAAGTTCCTTCCTGTTGAAGCGGGATAGGTCAGAATGAGCTTAATGGTCTTGTCGGGCCCAACAATAAATACCGAACGAACGGTTAAGGTATCATTGGCATTTGGATGAATCATATCGTATAAATCGGATACCTTTCGGTCTTCATCAGCAACAATAGGAAAGTTGACCACCGTATTTTGTGTTTCATTGATATCCTTGATCCATTCCTTATGTGAATCTGTCCCATCCACACTAAGGGCCATCATTTTTACATTGCGCTTATCAAATTCACCCTTAAATTTTGCCGCAGTACCCAACTCCGTGGTGCATACCGGGGTAAAATCTGCAGGATGGGAAAATAAAATACCCCAACCATCCCCCAAATAATCGTAAAAATCCAAAGTGCCCTGTGAAGTTTCTGCAGTAAAATTTGGCGCAGTATCGCCCAGTCGTAAAGTAGACATATTCGTTCGTTTTTAAGATTTGAATAAAGGTAGTTTCAACCTAATTTTTTACCACAGTTTTGGGGTTAAAACTATATTAAAGTTTGTTACATTTAAATCATGGAAGAGATAGCACTGGAAAAATTAAAATATCCCATTGGAAAATATGAAGTCCCCAATCCCATAACGGAGGAACAACTTTCTGAGTGGATTTCCATTCTGGAACATTTACCTGCCCAATATGAAGGTATGGTTACCACATTGACGGAAGCGCAATTGGAAACCCCCTATCGACCTGGTGGGTGGACCGTAAGACAGGTTGTTCATCATGTCTCGGACAGTCACCATAACAGTTATATTCGTTTTAAATGGGCATTGACCGAAGATAATCCGGTAATAAAGCCCTATTTTGAAAAAGAATGGGCCAATCTTTTTGATACACGGACGGCGCCGA
Source organism: Bacteroidota bacterium (assembly GCA_039815575.1). Lineage (GTDB taxonomy): Bacteria > Bacteroidota > Bacteroidia > Flavobacteriales > Flavobacteriaceae > Croceivirga. The sequence goes on from JBCBZA010000021.1 coordinate 12,607, forward strand.
TTCAAATGTCACTGGACCATCTTAAGGCGGTACATTTTAAATTGGTGTATTTGCTCAAGGGGCTGTCCAAGGAACAGCTACTTCGAACCTTTACCCATCCAGAGGGTAATAGCGTTAGCACTTTGGAGGAAAATATTGGGCGTTATGCCTGGCATGGGAGCCATCATTTTGCCCATATTAAAAACTTAATTGACCGGGAAGGCTGGTAAACCAAGAGGTAGGTTGCTTTTTTTGCGAATTGAAAAATTTTAAAACACTTCTAAATAGGCTTGGCCATTACCCACATGGCCTTTTGCTCCGCTAGGGCCCCGGAAAGTTCCACATTGGATTCCCCAATGATAGCGTAACCATTTTTTTGATAGAAATTTTTGGCTTTGCCCTTTTTCATGGCTTCCAACCAAATAATTTTCTTTTGAAGGCTATGGCCGAAATTTTGCGTGAAATCCAAAACTGCTTTACCGATATTCTTGCCCGTGGCATTCTTTAGTAAATAGAGTCGATGTAAGTAAATAGTGTCTTCTGCTGCCCAATTTCCCCATCCCTGGTGGGTCACTATTTTTAGCACCCCCACATATTCCTCTTGGAATTTCAACAAGTATTGGTAACAATGGGGGTCATTCAGTTCCCTGATCACTACCTTAACAATAAAACTGGTCTCCAAATATGGGGTAGGGTCTTGGTTTTCCCAAAGATGTAAATAATGTTCCGTGTAAGATTGCGCGCCTACTTCTATGTACGCTGGAACCGTTTCCTTGGTCAGGGGCGCAAAAACAGTTTCCGTGGGTGTGTACATGATTTTTATTTCCATTTAATATTGCACCCAATACTCGGTTTCTGATTTTCCAAAACAGGCCCCTTGGCTAGAAGGGCATTTAAGCCGTTTCTTAAATCTTGTCCGTTAAGCGGTAGTCCATTACCCGGACGTGAATCGTCCAGTTGCCCGCGATACACCAATTTCAGGCGGTCATCGAACAAATAGAAATCCGGAGTGCAGGCGGCATCATAGGCCTTGGCAATGTCTTGGGTATCATCATACAAATAGGGAAAGGAATATCCTTCTTGTTTTGCTGTTTTGGTCATGAGATGGGGTGCATCCTGGGGATAGTTTTCTATATCATTGCTGGATATGGCAATAAAGCCAATTCCCTTTTCTTGATATTCCCTCCCTAATTTGGAAATTTCGGGATTTACATGAATTACAAAAGGACAATGGTTACAAATAAACATTACGACGGTCCCTTTTTCGCCCTTAAGCTCGTCTAAACTAAGGGTCTGGCCGCTTAGGGTGTCAAATAGGGAAAAATTAGGGGCCTTGGTTCCCAAGGCCAGCATATTACTTGGTGTACGTGCCATTATGTTTTGTTTTCCAATGTGTTGTCAATAAGTAAAATGAGCTCTTTAATATTTTGCTTGAACCCAATCAATCCCTCGTCTTGTAAACCAAGAATGTAGATAAGTCCATACAATTCAGAAAGTAACCATTGTTCTTTATGTATGGTCAACTCATTGTTTGTGGGTAATTCAGTGGATAGCCCCAAAAGGGATTTGGTATTTTCGCGGGTAAAGAACATGGGGAAAGCCTTATCAACAATGCGTCTGTTCATCTGCCGGACTCTAAATTGTACACTACCGGCATAATCATATTCATAATAGGAAATCAGTGTTTTACGGAGTTCTCCGTCCTGCACCAAATCTATGGTTTCTGCGGCGACCATATTATTAAAAGCGGTCTTTTGAGGGATAAAAATTTCGTACCATGTAAAAGGTGTGGAATACGTATTAAATAGTTCCACTCGTTCGTCATTGGTTAGACTATCGCTAAAAATCTGCATCATTCCTTTGACAATAGGGACCTTGTCACGGTTAAAGGCCAAAACACTATCAATTCTTTTAGTATCCTGTTCCAGGTTATCCCGTATTTCTTGAAGGTAGGATAGCTCTTTTTGTTGGGAAATTTGGTTGTTATTCCAGTTATTGATTTTCAAGGCAATAAGAATCCCGATGACCACCAAAATAATTTCGCCAAGGGCATAAAAGAAGTACTTCGTCAGTTTGTTTTCGGTAAGGAGGCTCTTGCGGATTCTTCTAAAAAAAGCAAGCATAGTACAAAGGTATTCTTAAAATCATAAGTCCCCTAAATATAGTTAGAATCGATCACTTCCTTAGGTAAAATGAACGTCAAAAAAAGTAACAGTATATTGGCAATACCAAAACCATGATTTTTGGAACAGGTTATTGATAATGTCCCTATTAATTTTGATGCAAAATCCCTATGGACCTTAAATATTGCCCTCGCTTTGGTGATGTTTGGAGTTGCCTTGGAAATTACTTTAGATGATTTCAAGGAACTGTCCAGAAGGCCAAAACTGGTACTCACAGGAGTTTTTAGTCAATTTTTTTTATTACCGCTTATTACCTTTGGCCTTGTCTGGGCATTGAAACCGATGGCGAGCATTGCATTGGGAATGTTTATGGTAGCCGCCTGCCCAGGAGGGAATATTTCAAATTTTATTACCCATCTGGCAAAGGGAAATTCAGCCTTATCGGTTACTTTGACGGCAATTGCAACTTTGTTGGCTATTGTAATGACCCCACTTAACCTCAAAATATGGGGTTCGCTATATGGTCCTACTGCGACTATCTTAAAGGATATCTCAATTTCTCCCCTAGAGATGATACGATTGGTGGCCTTGTTGTTGGGAGTACCCTTGGTCTTGGGCATGCTGGTCAACCAGTATTGGCCTAAACTGGCAAAAAAAATGGGCAAAGGGTTTAAGATTGGCTCACTTATATTCTTCATTGCCCTTGTTTGTTTAGCCCTATATGGGAATAGGGATATTTTTCTGGATTATGTTTATTACGTGTTTTGGTTGGTATTACTACATAATTTGGTGGCCTTCCTTACGGGGTTTTCAATTGCCAAAGCCATGGGATTTAGCAAGGAGAACATACGCAGTATCACCATTGAAACAGGAATTCAAAACTCGGGTTTGGGCTTATTGTTGATCTTTACATTCTTTGATGGCCTTGGTGGTATGGCCTTACTTACCGCATTTTGGGGAATTTGGCATTTGGTTTCTGGTCTAGCACTAGGAAGTTTTTGGGGATATGGACCCATTGAAAACAAAGAATTGGTTTGAAACAATTTGGCTATTGCTTTTTTAAATATTGGGTCGCTATCGGACTTTTTTGCTATTACAAGTCCATTAAAGTTGTAGGTGTGGATGATCTGCCGAAGGATGCGCCTATACTTTTCCTGTCCAATCACCAAAATGCCCTGATGGACATTCTTTTGATTGCTACGCGGTGCAAGAGAAAACCATGGTTCCTGACCCGCGCGGATGTCTTTAACAATGAAATTTTTCGTCCGCTTTTCAAATTTTTACAAATGCTTCCTGTCTTTCGTATAAGGGATGGTAGGGCCAACGTCCCTAAAAATAAGGGCATTTTTGAAAAGTGCGGTCAGCTATTGGATCAAGGGGAAGCCATCTTGGTATTCCCGGAGGCCAATCATAGTTTAAAACGCAGGGTACGCCCACTGAGCAAAGGATTTACCAGGATTATTGATACCGCCATACATCGTAATGCCAATTTGGAGCTTACCCTGGTTCCCATAGGGCAAAACTATCAATCCCCACAACAGGCCGGCGATAGGGCAACTTTATATTTTGGGAAACCAATAACCGTTCAGCCATTTAAGGGGGAACACGGTTTGGCAGGGAAAATAAAAAAAGCCGTTTTTGAAGAACTAAAGCAGTTGACTACCCATATAGAAGGGGATAATTACGAAAATGTCTTATCCGAACTGGAGGATGCTGGACTTGATTTTACCCAACCAAGAAGGGTCAATATGTATATAAAAAACAAGCATTTGGAAAAAGCTCTAAAGGAAACAAAAAGCAATAATACTGTGGCACGTTTTCTCTTTAAAATGAACAACCTCCCCTTAGTTTTTTTGTGGAACGTAGGGGTAAGACCAAGAGTTCCTGAACCGGAGTTTGAAGCTACTTTTCGTTTTGGTTTTGCACTGGTGGTGTATCCAATGGCTTATTTTCTTGTTTTGATTCTTTTGAGCTACTTCTATGACCTAAAAACGGCTGGCCTTTGGGTAATGGGACATGCCGTTTTCAATCTTATCTTGGTAAAGCTTTTTGGTATTACATCATCGCACCAAAGAAGATAGCGTTCATCATTAGCTTATTGGTTCCGTACCAAAAGGCCCTGAAATTGGTGTTATCGGTAAACAGGATGACCCTTCCACTCCCCATTCGTTTGGATTTGAACGGCACACTATTTTTTACAAGTTTGGCGTTCTCTTCAGAAATGTAACCGCTCAGTAAAGGCCTATTGGTGTATTGAATGGGATTGTCATAACTATTTTTTTCAGGCTCCAAATAAATATTGGTATTGCGGAAAAGGGAAATCCTGTCATTTTTATACCCATATCCAATGGGGTGCGAGCGATCAAGCTTTGCCTCAAAAATGGCTCCTCCCGTTACCTGCGCCCCAAAAAAATCACCTCTTTGATCAAATCTGATATTTTTGGCGGTAAGGGTATCTTTTTTCATCTCGAGTTTTAGGAATTCATGTTTCTTGAACCAATTGGCCACATTCCTGAAACCGATTACCGTTCCACCATTTTTTACCCATTTCTTTACTTTCTCGGCTCCTTTTTTGTCCAAAACGTTAGTACCCCAACCACTAGGAATGATAAGATCTGTATATCCACTTAAATCCACTTGGTCAAAGTAGCGGGTATCAATTTTGGTAATCTTAATATCATATCGCGTATCGAACAAATGCCAAATTTCCCCTGCATCATAGGAACGGACTCCGTCACCTACTAAAAGGGCTATGTTCTGTTTTTTGATGGGATCAAAATCATTGCTCCCCAAATCAATGCCTTTGGTAAGGCCTGTGGCCACCGCATCAATTTGTATTTTACTGTCCGAAGCAACTTTTTGGAGAAATGTATACAGCGCATCAGGGTTCAACTTTTGATTTTGAACGGGAACCATTATCGTTCCGTAATCGTACGTCTTCCCATTTAAAGTAAAGGGGGTTTTTGCCACTTTGGCCCTTAGCCCTTTTTGGGTAATGGCATTCAAGGCTTTTGGCGTATAATATTCATGCCATTCAAAAAGATAGGCATATGTACTTTTTTCACTTACCGAGCCAATAACGGGTTTAAATTTGGTCACTTCTTCACCAGCACTGATAAGGGCGGAAATTTCGGAATAATCCAGATTGAACGCCAAGGGAAATGTCCACGCGGAGACATCGTAAAAAATACTATCCTTAAACGTAGTCCGCTTTTCAAACATGGCCCTTATCAACCTTGGATTTTTCTGATTCAAAGGAACCACATACGCCGCTCCTTTTTTAAAGCGCTTTCCTGCCAGGGTTACATCATTTTTTAGTTCGTGGAACCGAATCCTATGACGGTTTAAAATCTCCGCCAAATGCCATGTTTTATTGATGTCCTTGGAATCGCCAAACACATATCCCTTTAGCCTGCTTCTGTTGGCCTCCCTTTTAATATCCTGATAATATGTTCTTTGAAAGTTTAAAATCTTGGACCGCATATTATTCGCTGCTTCAATAGTGGATAAAGCCGTGGTAAACTGGTTCCGAATGGTAAAGGGAAAGGTCAAAACACCATTTTCACTTTCTTGGATATGACCTCTAGAACTTCCTTGTTCGAACAAAATACCAATACCTCCATTCACATCGGGGAAGGTGGAGCCCTTACCGTAATAGTAATCGTCAAAGTTCTCTTCAGAATAGTAAAGGGATCCTATTTTATCCAATGCCCTGGCATGATAGGTGCCGATTTCAGTGGTTAACTCCTGATTGATTTTTGGGGTAAGGGGATGAACCCGGGAAGGTTCCCCAGGTTGAAAAAAATAGGTGGAGTTGGTTCCCATTTCATGGTTATCGGTAACAATGTTGGGCATCCAATCATGAAAGGTTTTTATCCGAACCTTACTTTCAGGAAGTTGTACAGGTAGCCAATCCCTATTCATATCAAACCAATAATGGTTGGTACGTCCTCCCGGCCAAATTTCATGGTACTCCCGCTCATTGTTATCAGGATTTAAGTTCTTGCTTTTATGCACATTGGCCCAATTGGCAAACCGCTGAAATCCATCAGGATTCATACAAGGATCAAGTAATATGACCATGTGTTCCAATAACCCTTCAATTTCAGGACCTTCGGCCGCGGCCAGGTAATAGGCATATGCTATGGCAGCATTGGTACCGCTGGATTCATTACCATGGATCGTGAAGCCTTGGTATACCACAATGGGCATTTCATTGGTATCTAAGATAGCTTCGCCAACTTCTGTAAGGGCCACATGATCTTGACGTATTTGCTCCAGATTATTGTGATTTTCCGGAGAGGTTATGGTCAGTAAAAAAAGAGACCTGCCTTCAAACGTCTCCCCCCTGTTCTCCAAGGATATTCTATCACTTGCCTGGGCCAAAGCTTGCATGTAAAAGAAGAGTTTATCGTGGGTAATATGCCATTCGCCCACTTCATGCCCTATGATGTCCGCTGGTTTCGGAATCTCGGGATTATAAGTTACATCATGGGGAAGGTAATAGTCCAAGCTTACCTTATTCTGTGCACAAAGGGATAGGGTTATAAGCGCAAAAAAGATGGTTCCAATTACTTTCATTGTATGTGAATTGAGTTAGTCATTGCTAAAAATAAAAAACGACCTGCGTTGGCAGGTCGTTGCATCCTCTTTTTTTAGGTTTATTTTTAGATATCGTCGAAATCAACATCCGTAAAGCTACCTGTGGTGTCTTCTTTTTCAGGAGTTTCCTCTTCTTTTTTGAAGTCCTTTTGGTGCCGTTCCGAAATTACTTCCAGACCCTTTTCATCGATAATGTAGTCCATCATTTCTTCCATGATTTCACGGAAAGATTCAAAATCTTCCTTGTACAAATAGATTTTATGCTTTTTGTAATGGAAAGATCCATCATCATTGGTGAACTTCTTGCTTTCTGTGATGGTTAAATAGTAATCACCAGCTTTGGTGCTTCTTACATCAAAAAAATAGGTCCTTCTCCCAGCCCTTAGAACTTTGGAGTAAATTTCTTCTTGATCCATCAAATCTTTATCTCCCATTGGTGTAGTGTTCTGTTAATATAATGTTACATTATTCTGGTAAAAATGTAAAAAAAATAGTAAAGGGGCAACTTTTTGATTATTCTTTCTCCGTTAATTGGTCCTGATATAATTTTTGATAGTAACCCTCAACGGCGTTGAGTTCTGCATGGGTGCCTTCTTGTACGATTCTGCCATTTTCCAATACAATGATTTTATCGGCATTTTTTGCCGAGGATACGCGATGACTTACAATGAGTGTGGTTTTTTCTGATGAGGCTTTTTTGAGGTTTTTCAAAATTTCCTCTTCGGTTTCCGTATCCACGGCAGACAGGCAGTCATCAAACAAATAAATCTTTGGATCCTTCAATAGGGCCCTAGCAATGGAGACCCGTTGTTTCTGGCCCCCACTCAAGGTAATGCCCCGTTCCCCGAGAACCGTATCATACTGTTTGGTAAATCCGATTATATTGTCATGGACTACCGCATCCTTAGCTACCGCAATAATTTCTTCGGTATCTGCATTTTCCTTTCCAAAACGTATGTTGTTCTCAATGGTATCCGAAAATAAAAAGGCGTCTTGCGGTACAGTGCCCGTGGCCTCTCTTAGATCATTTAAGTTGAGTTCGTCAATGGCCGTTCCATCAATTAATATTTTTCCTTCGCTAACGTCATAAAGCCTGGCCATCAAATCTAAAATGGTGGATTTTCCAGAACCTGTCTTTCCTAAAATTGCCAAGGTTTCACCAACCTTAACAGAAAAGGAAATGGTATCCAAGGCTTTGATTCCGGTATCTTCATAAATAAAGGATACTTCCTTAAATTCTATTTTCCCCCGAATAGGCGTTTTGGCGACAACCTCATTTTTTATGGAAGGCTGGATGTTCAAGAACTCGTTGATTCTTTTTTGTGAGGCCTCAGCCCTTTGCACAATTGAGGTTAGCCAACCTACTACGGCCACCGGCCAGGTAAGCATATTGACATAAAGTATAAATTCAGCAATGACCCCAAGGCTTATTTGATCATTGATGTATTGCCTTCCCCCTATGTAGATGACCATAATGTTACTGATTCCAATTAAAAGGATCATTAAGGGGAAAAACCAAGCGTTGACCTTGGCCAAATCCATACTGGTATTTTTCCCCTCAGTGGCCAAATCCCTAACCTCTCTATTAACTTGTGGTTCCAAACCATAGGCCTTGATAACGGAAATCCCGGAAAAGGACTCTTGCGCAAAAGTGGAAAGGGTAGAAAGGAATTCCTGTACTTTGGTACTTCGCTTGTGGATAATTCTACTTATTTGATATATCAGCACAGATAAAATAGGTAGTGGGATTAGGCTATAGAAAGCAATGGTAGGAGCTTTAATGAACATTAAGGAGATGACAAAAACAAACGTAGTTAGGGTATTTATCCCATACATAATAACAGGTCCTCCATACATTCTTACTTGTGTAATATCCTCACTGATTCGATTCATCAGATCACCAATACGATTGCGTTTATAAAAATCCAGATTTAGGATTTGGTAATGATCAAACACTTCATTTTTTAAATCGTATTCCATATACCTGGAGACATTGATTATGGTTTGCCGCATTAGAAAGGTGAACAGACCGGATAATACTGCAGCACCAATGATGATAAGGATATATTCAAAAAGTAAGCTCTTAGCTTCAGACTGATCAATGACATCGGTCGCCAAGGCATTGATAGTATCAATGGATTTACTGACATAAGAAGGCATTATCAAAGAAAATACCCTTGCAATTATGGTGATTAAGATGCCCAACAGCAGTTTGAGCCAGTATCTTTTGAAGTACTTGTTTAGGTGTTTTAGTTCTTTCATTGGTTAGGTACGGAAGTCCCAGAATATGAGTGGCCAAAGATATGGTATTGCAAGTGATGGGAATGTTATAAAACTGATAAGATGTTAAAAAGGGATAGGCTTGCTAAAAATATAGCCTTACTTTTACGCCGTCATAATCAATCAATACCGTTATAGTTCTTTTAAATGCTTACACGAAGGCACATTAGGGTTAAAGTAATGCAATGTATTTATGCGCTGACCCAAAGCGATGATGATTCATTGGAGAAACAGCAAAAATTTCTAAATGTAAGCATAGCCAACGTCTACACCCTCTACTTGTTGCTGTTGGGATTGCTAATGGAAATCCATCAACTGGCTAAAAAACACCTAGATCATTCCCAAAAAAAATACCTGTCGGAGGATGATATGAAATTTCCGGACAACGCTAGATTGGTCAATAATCAACTCTTGCAACGGCTCGTGGAAAATGGGGCGCTAAAGCAGGAAACATCCAAGCGCAAGCTCAACAATTGGTACCTAAACGAGGAATATGTCAAAATTCTCCACAACGAAATGTTGGATAGTGAGGTGTACCTGGCTTATATGGGTGCCGAAAAAACGGATTTTGAAAAGGACAAAAATTTTGTTATCGATTTGTACCGTGAAGTCATCGCACCCAATGAAAAAATATACGAGTATTTTGAAGATGATAAGCTTACATGGGTTGACGATATCCCTATTGTAAATACCTTTCTGGTAAAACGTTTAAAAAAAGCCAACCCGGACAGCGGGGAACGTTTTTTCCTTCCGAGATTGCTCAAGGATGAACAGGATATGACCTTTGCCAAAGACTTACTTGTAAAAACCCTTTTGAACAATGCCGAGTGGGAAAAAGAGATACAGGCCAAAACCCCAAATTGGGATAAAGACCGTATTGCAGAGATTGACCATATACTTCTTAAAATGGCCATTTGCGAATTTGTTCATTTTTCATCCATCCCTGAAAAGGTTACCATTAATGAGTATCTTGAAATTGCTAAAGAATACTCCACTCCAAAAAGCAGCATTTTCATAAATGGGATATTGGATAAATTGGTGAAAGAATATAAGAGCACGGGTAAAATGCAAAAAGTAGGTAGGGGATTGCTATAGTACCTTTTACAAAATGGAATTGGTATACGTCTGAATTCATTATTTTTGCGCAAACAAAAAATTACAACATGAAACGAATAGTTTTTGTATTGGCAGCTGTAGGATTGATGCTAATGGGCGCCTCCTGCAAGGATAAAGCAAGCAACAAAGTAGTTGCAGATAACGTGACAAATGCCTCTGAGCGTGATGAAGTTTCCAAAAAGCTTCCGGTAATGGACTTCGAAAAGCAAGAGCATGATTTTGGTAATATCATACAAGGGACTCCCCAAGAAACAGTATTTACATTCACCAATAGTGGAGATGCCCCTTTAATCATCACGGATGCCAGAAGTAGCTGTGGATGTACTGTGCCCCAATATCCCAAAAATACGCCTATTGCGCCTGGGGATACAGGTGAGTTGGTGGTAAAATTCAATGGCTCTGGTAAAAACCAAGTGACCAAAACAGTCACGGTAACGGCAAATACTGAAAAAGGGTCCGAGCTACTTAGAATCAAAGCATTTGTTACACCTAAGGACCAAGCGCCAGCTGGACCGGTAAAATAAACTGAATGGAAGGATTGGGACAATTTTTCCCGCTAATACTCATTTTTGTGGTCGCCTATTTTTTTATGATTCGACCTCAAATGAAGCGTCAAAAAGATGAAAAGAAATTTTTAGCGGATATAAAAAAAGGGGATAAGGTAATTACAAAAAGTGGTCTTCATGGAAAAATAGTCGATTTGTATGATAAGGACAATTCCTGTGTCATTGAGACCATGGCAGGTCGATTGAAATTTGATAGGTCCGCAATATCCATGGAGGGAAGTAAAAAGTTGAATACTGCCCCGGTAAAAAAATAATGGATTCCCAAATAGAAGGAAAGGCCCCTTGATTTTCAAGGGGCTTTTTTTGTTTGTAACTTATAGGCAAATCAATATTAAATTATGGCTTCAAGAAGGGATTTTATCAAATCGGGCTCACTATATGTATCCGCTGTGGGAGCAAGCACACTATTCCCAATGGAATTATTGGCATCCATTAGAAAGCCCATAAGCCCCAACGATAGAATACAGGTAGGTTTGATTGGCTGTAAGGGTATGGGTTTCACCAATTTGTCCTCCCTGCTAAAGCTTAGTGAAATTGAAGTGGTAGCGCTTTGTGACGTTGATAAAAATGTGCTCTCCAAACGAACTGCCGATTTGAAAAAGGCAAATGTCAAAAAGCCCAGATGGTATTCGGATTATAGAAAGCTCTTGGAAGATAAAGATATTGATGTGGTCATTATAGGTACGCCAGATCATTGGCATTGCCTGCAATTGATTGATGCCATTGATGCTGGGAAAGACGCCTATTGTGAAAAGCCCATAGCCAACTCCATCCACGAATGTGAGGCTATGTTAAAGAAGGTGAATTCAAGTGATCGAATGGTGCAAATTGGTCAGTGGCAAAGGAGCCAGCCCCATTTTGTGGATGCCATTGACTTTGTACATTCCGGTGCATTGGGCGAAATACGACTGGTTAAGGTTTGGGCCTATCAGGGTTGGATGCAACCGGTTCCAGTAGTTTCCAATGCAGCGGTACCAAAAGGGGTGGATTATACTATGTGGTTGGGTCCCGCTAAACAACGACCCTTTAATTCCAATAGGTTCCATTTTAATTTTAGGTGGTTTTGGGACTATGCAGGGGGCTTGATGACGGATTGGGGAGTACACCTTGTGGACTATGCCCTCTATGGTATGAAAGCAGGTACTCCAAAGTCGGTAATGGCCATTGGAGGTAAATTTGCCTATCCCAATGATGCCTCAGAAACCCCGGATACCTTGCAAACGGTATACGAATACGATGGCTATTCCATATTATGGGAACATGCCACAGGAATCGATGGCGGCAATTATGGCAGAGATCACGGTATTGCGTTTATTGGTAACAATGGTACTTTGGTTTTAAATCGGGGAGGATGGGAAGTCATCCCCGAAAACGATAGGCCCAATTGGAACAAGGACCTTGGGCCAAAAATAAAGGCAATCCCCTTACAGGTCAATGAAGGTAATGGGTTGGACCTGCATACTACAAATTTTATTGAGGCCGTAAAATCAAGGGATTCCAAAATTTTGAACGCCCCTATAGAAATAGGGTACAATACGGCCCTGGTCTGTCATATGGGAAATATTGCTTACAAAGCCGGCAACCGAATCTATTGGGACCCTAATACTATGAAATTTAAGGAGGAAGCTGCGAACCGCTTGATTGCTCCGCAATATCATAATGGCTGGGAGCTACCCAAAATCTAGGGGTTAACGATACTTGTCATTTAGCCCAACCCCTTCCTCAATCATAGGAAGAATTTTTTCCAGCCTTTTACGTTTCGTTTTCTCCTGTTTGGCCGTACTTATATATTCATGGAACTCCTTTTTTTTATACTCCGTAAAGCCCTGATACCCCGTTTTTAGCTTTTTACTTTTTTCCAAGGCCTCCTTAAGTAAAATAGGAATTTCTGAATGTTTGGTTGACTTTTTTGTTGGATGCAGAACTCTATCGTTTTCTTGATTGGTTATGGCCTCATTGATGTAAGCCATCACTTTTTTTGCATCAATATCAGCCTCGGAGGTAAACTTCCAATGCCGCATGGCCTTCGTTTTTCCTTCCTGTGCATTATGAAGTACGTTGAGGGGGTCTGTTAAAAATACCCCGTTAAAAAACCATATCCCGAAATGATTTTTAAACTTACATATGGAAAGCACATTTTTGTTCTTTAGGGTATAGGTCGGGAACATCCATTTGAAAGTCTCCTCCAAGGAGGTCTTTAGGACCAATTCACGCAATTTGCCTATCGCCTTTTTGTATTGGTGTTCTTCCTCATAATAGGCCTCAATTTTTGCCGCTTTATCCATTTTTCGGAAATTTTTCAGCAGTAAGTTCGCAAATTTTTACAATTACTTCTACGGCCTTTTGCATGCTTTCCAAGGGGATATATTCATATTTTCCATGAAAATTATGGCCACCAGCAAAAATATTGGGGCAAGGGAGGCCCATAAAACTCAATTGTGAACCGTCCGTACCTCCACGTATAGGTTTGATAATGGGTTCAATACCCAAATCTACCATGGCCTCTTCGGCGATTTCGATAATATGGTAGACCGGTTCTACCATTTCGCGCATATTTTTATACTGGTCAGTGATTTCAAAGGTGACAAAGTCTTCTTGATGTTCCTTGTTGATCTTTTTGGTGATATCACTGAGAAGTTCCTTTCTCGCCTGAAATTGCTCAGCATCATGGTCGCGAATAATAAGCTCTATCCGGGTTTTTTCAATGCTTCCATCAATATGGTGAACATGAAAAAACCCTTCCCTATCTTCGGTAGTTTCCGGAGTTTCCCTTTTGGGCAATAGGCTTAAAAATTGATTGGCCAGGGTAATGGCGTTGACCATTTTTCCCTTGGCGTATCCAGGATGAACACTTTTTCCGCTAATAGTAATTTTGGCACTAGCGGCATTGAAATTCTCATACTCCAGCTCACCAATCTGGCTTCCGTCAATGGTATACGCCCAATCGGCACCAAATTTTTCCACATCAAATTGATGCGCACCACGACCAATTTCTTCATCAGGGGTAAAGGCAATGCAAATTTTGCCATGTCGTATTTCCGGGTGCTGTACAAGGTATTCCATCGCCGTAATAATTTCTGCAACGCCTGCTTTGTCATCCGCCCCCAATAAGGTAGTTCCGTCTGTAGTAATTAAGGTTTGACCTTTGTATTGAACAAGGTCTTCAAAGTAATCGGGAGAGAGGATGATATTTCTGGTAGTGTTGAGTACAATATCTTGCCCATCATAATTTTCAATGATTTTTGGCCTTACATTGAATCCGGTAAAGTCGGGAGTAGTATCGTAATGTGCAATAAAACCAATAGTGGGTACTTCTTTTTCCAAATTGCTCTGTAAAATCGCCATGATATAGCCATTTTTATCAATGGAAACCTCCTGCATCCCAATTTGATGCAGTTCAAAGACCAGTTTTTTGGCTAAATCCAGCTGCTTTTTAGTACTGGGGGTACTTGTTGAACTGGGGTCACTTTGGGTATCGATAGCCACATAATCCAAAAATCGAGGTAGTAGTTTTTCCATTGAAACTTTTTTAGAAGGTTTCCTTTAAAACGAAAATTAGGGATTTTTTGCATTTCATGGCCTAAGGTAGGGAACGATAAAAAGACCCAAAAAGGGTATAACATAAAAATACATATGCTATTGAAAAACCCTAAATGGGTGAGTAAAACGCATTTTATCAAAAATAAGGTTGCATTCATCCTTGTTTTTCTCCTTTAGGACGATTTGCGCCTATATTTCTCCCCCTTAAATAAATGGATATTGATAAAAATTACACTTCTATCTTTTCTGTTTCCCATCCTGCTCGTTTCTCAAGAAGATTGTTTTTTGGGTATTGGGGGTAGGGACGATAAAACCATTGAGGAGGTATTTGAATTGACCGAAGAACAGGTCGAAAAAATGCGCAATTGGGGTGCAGAGCTTGAATTCAGGAACGAGATTTTTGAGATACGCGCTAAAAACCTCCTGGAAAACCACGTGCAAAGCTCTCCTGAGGATTTGATGAAAATGTCCTATGAATTCAGGGCCTTATTGGATAGTATGGAAAACAATATGAGGCGCCTGGACCAACGTATGTTGGGTATTTTTACCAATGAGCAATACAACTTGTATATCATGCTTTGCAATCAGGTGTATCGAAGTCCGATATACGCGGCAAGGTCAGTCAACGAAAAATAAGGCAATTTTAAGCTTGCTCCCGGCAGACTTCCTATTTTTACGGAAAATATGTGTTAATGTACAAATTGGTCCTTCGACCCCTACTATTTTTACTTGACGCGGAAACCGCCCATCACTTTTCTTTTTCATCCATTAGAGTACTTTCCGGACTTGGTCTTTCAGGTCTTTTCAGAAAGATCTTTGCCAAAGATGATCCCAAATTGGAGCGTGAGGTATTTGGTTTAAAATTTAAAAACCCCGTGGGCCTAGCCGCTGGATTTGATAAAGATGCCAAATTGCATAATGAACTATCTGATTTTGGATTTGGTTTTATTGAAATTGGCACATTGACTCCAAAACCCCAACCTGGAAACCCCAAAAAACGATTGTTTCGATTGCTGGATGATACTGCCATCATTAACAGAATGGGCTTTAACAACGACGGTGTTTTTGATGCTGCTGAACGGCTCAAAAAAGAACAACGCGTACTTATCGGGGGGAATATTGGAAAAAACAAGGCCACTCCCAATAAAGAAGCCGTAAAAGACTATCTCATTTGTTTCGATGCCCTCTTTGAATATGTTGATTATTTTGTGGTAAATGTAAGTTCCCCCAATACTCCAGGACTTCGGGAACTCCAGGATAAAAAGCCTTTGACGGATATTCTTAAAAAGCTAAAACGTGAAAACACAAAATTAGCAGAGAAGTTCGGTGATGCTGAAAAACCGATTTTATTAAAAATTGCCCCTGATTTGACGGATAATCAGTTATTGGATATTATCAGCATTGTCAAATCCTCAAAAATTGATGGGGTGATTGCCACCAATACCACCATAGAACGAAAGGGTCTAAAATCCCATCTCACCTTGGCCGAGGAGAAAGGCGGCCTAAGCGGTAAACCCTTGACCAAAAGAAGTACGGAGGTCATTCGATTTCTTTCGGAAAGGAGCAAACAGGCCTTTCCAATTATTGGGGTAGGAGGTATTCACTCTGCTGAAGATGCCCTGGAAAAGCTGGAAGCAGGTGCTTCTTTGGTACAGCTCTATACGGGCTTCATCTACGAAGGCCCAAGTTTGATTAAACGTATCAATAAAGCTATCTTGGAGCAG
The DNA here is from genome assembly GCA_039815575.1 of Bacteroidota bacterium. Lineage (GTDB taxonomy): Bacteria > Bacteroidota > Bacteroidia > Flavobacteriales > Flavobacteriaceae > Croceivirga. The sequence goes on from JBCBZA010000021.1 coordinate 28,537, forward strand.
GAATTGTAAATCCCGCTTTATGAGATACTTCCTTATTTTCATCGCATTCTTTTTTATCATAAACGCCCATTCCCAAGACGGGAAGGAGCCTAGAGCCCCATTTACTAAAATGTATCTTCCTGTTTGGATGGCAGCCAAAAAAAACTGTCTGGAAGTGGCGGAGGCCATGCCTGAAGAACATTATGGCTATCGTCCTACCGAGGTCAGCAAATCGTTTGCAGAACAAATGGTCCATATAGGGTACACTATTGAATTGTTGACCAAACGCTACGTTCAAGGGATGGAAGTGACACCTGCCACCCCTGATGCCTCCAAAATGAGCAAGAAGGAAATCGTTCAATTACTTAAAGATGGATTTGACTACACTACAGAGGTCATTTATACCATAGAGCAAGCACAATTGGATGAAACTTGTAAAATGTACCACAGTGGGAATGTGGTCAGTAGGGCATTTGCATTTTTTTATGTGCAGGACCATATGACGAACCATCGCGCAAAATCGAATTTATACCTGCGCATGAACAATATTGAACCCCCAGCCTATACGTGGTAGATCAGTCAGCCCAATAATCCAACACCAGCACATCGTCAATATGGGGTGAGGCCAATTCCACAAAAGCCTTGTGGTCAGGATGGGGTAAATATACCTCCCGTCCTTTCTCGTCAGCAAAGCTCACAAAAAAGCAATGGGTGAACCCTTTGTCCAATCCTTCGGGACTGTTATTGGTACCCCATTCAAAGTCTACAATTTCAGGAATTTTACTGGGCAAGCCCCCAAAAAAGGTTTCTATGCCCTTCAGCTCTTCGGCTGTGGTACCCTCCTTAAATTTAAAAAGCACTACGTGTCTTAAAGTTTTGCCGTTTTCAATCAGTGGTGTAGCGGCCGGAGTGGTTTTTAGGTCCGGAATCAATTTCATGGTAAAACCTATTGCCAAAACAACCCCAATAGTACCTAAATAGGGTAAAATGTTATTATGGGTAATACTTAACCTCATGGTTTTTCTTTTCAAGGTACAAACAAGTTTTGGAATTTGTACTTTGCCAATCCACATAACATACCTCTTTTGGACTATACTATCCTTATTGGTTTTATCCTTGCCACGGCAGCCTTGGCCATTTCCCCGGGTCCGGACAATATTTTTGTGATGACCCTTAGCATGGCTAATGGAAAGAAATATGGACTTGCCGTGGTTGTGGGATTGATGACGGGCTGCTTGGTACATACCACGCTGCTGGCCTTTGGGGTTTCGGAAATTATAAAGCGGAGTGAAACCTTATTTTGGGTCATCAAAGTATTTGGCGCACTCTATTTGATATATTTATCCCTTATGGTTTTTAGGGAAGGTTCGGGTATTGAACTTTCCAAAGGGACGACGACTACCTTACGATTATCAGGATTGTTCAAAAAGGGGTTTTGGATGAATGTACTCAATCCAAAGGTGACCATATTCTTTCTTGCTTTTTTCCCAGGGTTCCTTTTTAGTGATACACTGAATACCATTGCTCAATTTTACGTGCTTGGACTGCTCTTCATTTTGGTTTCCTCTCTTATTTTTGGGGGAATTGCCGTGGCAGCGGGAAGCATCTCAACCTATATTACCAAAACACCAAGGGTGGGGCTATTTTTTAAATGGTTGCAAATCACTGTATTTCTTGGAATAGCACTGTATCTTTTGCTATCATGAATCGCTCACCGACGGTTTTTTAGGTGAACCCAGTCGCTTTTAAAATGAAATGTTCAAAAATTGATTTGTAAGTGTAAATCAAAACATATGAATAATGGTAATTTTGGGTATGACCGAAACGTCCGTCAAAATCATAGAATGTCCCCGCGATGCCATGCAAGGTATAAAGACGATGATTCCGACTAAAGATAAGGTTAAGTATATCCAATCCCTTTTGGGTTGCGGCTTTGATACGATTGATTTTGGTAGTTTCGTCTCTCCAAAGGCCATTCCCCAAATGGTGGATACGGCGGAGGTCTTGGAACAGCTCGACCTTTCTCGCACAAAAAGCAAATTATTGGCCATTATCGCCAATGTTCGCGGGGCAAACAGTGCCAGCATACATCCTGAGATTGACTATTTAGGTTTTCCCTTTTCGATTTCCGAGAATTTTCAAATGCGGAATACCCATAAGACCATCGCCGAATCCGTAGATACGCTAAAAGAAATCCTAGAGATTGCCAACACCTCCAATAAAAAGGTGGTAACTTATATTTCCATGGGATTTGGAAACCCCTATGGAGACCCTTGGAATGTGGATATTGTGGGGGAGTGGACCGAAAAATTGGACGACATGGGCGTTGGAATCCTATCGCTTTCCGATACCATTGGTAGCTCTACCCCGGAAGTAATTGACTATCTATTTTCGAACCTAATTCCTAAATATCCACATATCGAATTTGGGGCCCATCTGCATACCACTCCCACCAAATGGCATGAAAAGGTGGCATCTGCCTACGAGGCCGGTTGCAGACGGTTTGATGGCGCCGTACAAGGATTCGGGGGCTGTCCTATGGCCAAAGATGAGCTTACGGGCAATATGCCCACGGAAAAAATGCTCTCCTATTTTACGGAACAAAAAGCAGATACCAGTGTGAACGCGATGGTCTTTGAAGCAGCCTATAACAAGGCTACAGAGCTATTCTCAGTATATCACTAGGCATGCTTTCCCATCTACAGCTTTTGCGTGAACCCTAGGTTGTCAATTGAAATAACCCCATTCTCATTTTTGTCGAAAACAAAACGCAAGGTTTTGATTCGCGTAAAATCAAAATTGGGATGTGCCTTGCTCAATTTTTCAAAAGGAAAATAAAAGGTCTGATATACCTTTTCCGATTCCTTATCATCATTGATAAAGCCCGTTTTATTGATGACCACCTCAATGCTGCGTTGTAAAGGTGAAAACGAACTCAAGGGAAAGGCTATTTTTTGCCCTAATGAATCCTTTAGTTGGATGGTCAGGTCTAGGGGTTCCTTAGGTTCTTCTTCGTCTTTTTCCTTCTCCCCATCTTGATTCCCTTCCTCTTCACCCTCTTCAGTATCGTTATCTTCCCCTTCCTCGTTGTTAACCTTGTTTTCAAGATGCTCCACCCATTTACCCGACGCTTTGGGGTTCGTCTTTTCCTTGGATTCGGCCATGGAAAAGACCAATACACTTGTGGAGTCAATGGGCATGGAAGGCAAGTCAATGGTATACGTGGCAATTAAGGAATCCGGTACGGATTCCATGGTTTCTTCATCGTCATTAAAATCATAATCCCAACCTAGAAAAAGAGCCCGACTGCCTTTTTCCTGCCATTTTAGTTTTATCTCTTGTTCCCGCCAGACCGTTACGTTTTCTGAGCCGATTTTACCATCTTGCATGGTCGTCGTTGATACATCGAAGTCTTCATCAAAATTGGCCAATACCTTCAGATTGGAATCTTCAAATTGACTTAAATAGATGGTTTCAGGCAACCATTCTTTCCCTTTTCTTGAATCCACAAAAAGCGATAAGTATTCTTTCTGATTTTTTAAGGTGATGTCCAAAAATGCCCCTATGTACACCTTGGCGATTTCTAGCTGATCGTTACCCGATAGTAACTGCTCTAGATTCAACAAGCCGGTAAATGGATTACCGGTATCATTATTCCCCCAACTGGTATTGAATTGCCCATGATTGGCCCCGTAGACATACAAGCCTGATTTAAAATGGTAGAGGCTGTCCGTAAATTTTACCCGTTCATATTGCTTTGAACCCATAAAAGAGGAGACATCCGCATCTTGGGCCCCATGAATCACAAAATAATCAAGATCCTTGATGACTGTTCGGTTATCTCCAGGTTTATACTGTCCATCTACGGGGGCGATGGCCACAATGGACTTGATAGAATAGCCATAGTCAAAACGCACAGAGGCGTCGTCCGGATAGTAGGGTAGGTTGTTGAACATAGCTGCATGGGCAACCGCCTCACCTCCTCTAGAATGCCCTATTAGTGCAAGGTTGGAGGTGTCAATTTTTTGATAAAATGGATTTTCTGAGGTCCTATTCCAGTCATGGAATTGCCTAAGGTGTTCGAGCAATAACCAACCTCGGGCGTCATTTTCCTCATCCAATCCACCGAAGATGTCCGACCATGAACCATTGATGAAGTTCTCATCTACCGATGCCAGAATAATGCCCTTGGAAGCCAACAACTCTCCAAGATATCCATATCCGGTATCTGAATAGTCTTGCATGCTGTGATTGCCGTGGACGATAAGGGCCAGTGGAAAGGGACCCTGCCCCTCAGGATACCATACCCTTGCATTTAGTGGTAAAGCCCTTGAATCAAAACCCCAATAATTCTCACGCCACCAGCCTCCAAAACCATCCCAATCATCAATAAAGGGCAAGCCGTTCACTGAATCGGTTGTAATGCTGACCTCTGAACCGAATTCCGGTCGATGGCGGTCTTTGCCACTGCCATAGGTCAGGGTTTTGACCGGGTAGTCCCCTTTTTGGGAAGGCGAAGGTGCTGTGATTTGCTCCACAGCGACCTTGGCTTCCGTGGCGGCATTGACCATGGGATCAACATCAAAACCTACCTGGCCATAAAAAAAAGCTGTGGCAATAAGACCTCCTAAGCCAATGATGAACCCAAGCAAGGTGACGACTTTTTGTTTTGTCGTCAACTGGTGGATCCCAGTTTTTTTTACTACCCAAATTGCTGCTCCCAGGAGTGAAGCCAAAATAGTAAGGGCTACAGGTACCATCCACTCAAAACTCATAATAATCAGTAGGGGTATGGAAATAAATAGCGCCAGTTGGTAAGCTTTATGTGCACTTCCCAGCCATCGTAACAACCATCTTGAGAGATAGGCCGAGAGTACGGCCACCAGAGCAAAACCCGTAAATAGCAAAAGTGCCCAGCCATCCCTGATATTGCGCACCACCCCAAAAGAGAACAACAACCAGAGCAAAGCCGTTACAATCAATATCGCCCAGGCAGCTCCTTTAAAAGCATTGCTACCGGGACTGAAATCTTTGATTTGGACGTTAAACCATCGGAGGAGCTGTTGGAACTTTTTTTTCATGATCAATAGGTTGGGCGGAATCAAACTTTATGAGCAAAGCCTATTGAAATATAGTGAAAACTAGGCATAAAACAGTTTCCCTTCCTTTACTTGGATAAGCGCAGTACAAGTCCAAAGAAAGGGGTTTCCCTTACGGATAATCAGTGGGATTAAGGGCCGGCCAATTGGCCTAGAATAAGACTACTATTGTATTCAAGTCATGGGGAATACCGCCATTCCGTCCTTTAGAATGGACTAGTTGCCATACTTTTCGTTCCACTCCTTAACTAGTGCAGGTAATTCCTCGCCCTCTGCTACAAATAACAAAGAGGCAGAATTCATGCAATACCTAAGGCCCGTTGGTGCTGGACCGTCATTAAATACATGGCCAAGGTGGGAACCGCTTCCACTATCGACTACTTCGGTACGAACCATTCCGTGACTGCTGTCCACCAGTTCTTTAATGGCATTGTCATCAATAGGTTTGTAAAAGCTTGGCCATCCCGTACCCGAGGTATATTTATGCTCGGAGCTGAATAAGGGCTGGCCAGTAGCTGCTGAATAATAGGTTCCCTTTTTCTTATTATCCCAATAT